>NZ_CP071795.1:2400000-2738750 GCF_017498485.1 Polaribacter batillariae
AGTAGATGTAAAATTGGGCTTGCGATTAGAGCATACCGATTTGAAATTAAGGGCCAACGATAGTGAGTTAGAGAACGATTACACCAACCTGTTTCCGTCTGCCAGCTTTTCATATTCAACAGAAAAAGACCATAATTTTTCATTAAACTATAGTAGAAGAATAGCCAGGCCAAGTTTTTGGATTATCAGTAATACGACGTTTCAACGAGATCAATACTCGCAGTTTATGGGCAATCCAGAACTGCAGCCAGAATTTGCCAATAAATTTGAGCTTAATTATTCAAAGAATTTTAAGGGTGCCGATGTCAATGCGTCTCTATTTCTGACTAACAAGGAAAACACCATTAGAAGAGTGCAGACCATCAACGGGAACAATGTGGTTTTTTCGTTCGACAACGTAGGAAATAGTAATCTTTATGGACTGGAACTTTACAGCAGGTTGAAACCAGCAAAATGGTGGACAGCAACCGTAAACGCTACTTATTATTTGAGTTACTTTAGCGAGACAGGTGATACCTTTCTTAACGATCAGACCTTTAGCCATAACTATAGCTTGAACAATACCTTCAAACCATTTAAGGGCTTTAATATTCAGGCCAATGTTGATATGCGTCCAAAAAGTATTTCTTTGCAGGGAGAAAATGAGGGCGTTACTACTATGAATGTGGCCTTTAGTAAAGATATCCTTAAGGACAAGGCGAATATCGCTTTGAGAATAAATGATGTATTCAACTCAGGTAGAACGCGCTCTATTGGCGAGGTGAACGGACTGGAGTTTAACAGAACATCATTCTCACCATCGTCTAGACATCTCTATCTTTCATTTAGATACAACCTGTCTTTCGGTAACAAGCAACTTGCAGAAAAGAACCGTCAGAGAAAGCAACGTGAATATACAGAAAGACAATAATCTCTCTAAATAACATTAACTTAGCGATTTAAGAGGACATACTTATGAGAAATTTAATTTTAATACTAGCATTATTACTTATACAGAGCTGTGCTACAAAAAAAGAAATAACACTAACAGAAAAGGAACTTTCGGAAATTCCTTCTGGAGATTTATACAATGCTACAAAAGATTTTAGTGATACGTCCCTAAAGGAGTTACAATCTAGACTAGATATCTATTCAAAATCATATGATTACGCAGTAAACTCTGGAGAGTGGACGTATTCCAAACAATATGATTTGAGCGAAATACCCGTCGTAGTTATTTATTGGGATTCCAAGGAAAATAACATCGACGGAGCCTATTTATTTTCACCCAAAGATAAATTTAATGTAAAAAAAACAGTACCCGTCGATTTGAAAGAAAAACCAAAAGATGGCGCACAATGGTATCAGCTCAACAATGAAGAATTTCTAAAAAACATACTAGTAAGTAAAGTAAAGGACAAAGCCTATGGCTATGGTGTATATGCTGAAAACAATAAAAGATACTTGTATTTAATAATGTATAAACAGTTTGTAGAGCAAACTAAAGATAGTCCAGAAAATGTTGTGGGAAACATTGCATATTACATTCACGAGGCTTTCCATTACTACCCACAGAAAGACTATGTTTGGCCATCAAAAGAACTGGAGTCCATTCGGTTTAAAATACCAGCCGAATACCCAGCAGACGCGACATCATTTAGCTATATTGCCGCTGGCGAAAAACTGTTTGATAACATATTATTCCAAGACAATCACGACTGGCTGTCCTATGCAAAAATGCAATATATCATCTATAAAAAATTGCTCGATGCCGACACATCAGAAAAGCAATATGTGAAGAACTACTTTTTATATTTTAACTGGGTTGAAGGCATCCCAAGATTTATAGAATATTCCATTACAATGGGATCAGGTGATATGACCGATAAAGCTTTAAAAATGTTCACAGGGTATGATTCATTCTTACGAAACATAAAAGGGGATATTGAAAAAAAGAACACAACAATGGTAATGAATGGTGAGAAAATAGTAACGCGTTATGGCTATCTGCTCAATTACCCATTGTATGATCTGGGAGCATCTTCCAGTTTTATATTGGAAAATTTGGATGTAAATGTTTTAGATTGGGCCAAGAAAGGAATGAACCACTACGAAATGTTCGAGAAGTACTTTGAGGAAAATGATATCGAGATTGACGAAGATGCCGTAACAGAAGATGTTAAGTCATTAATTCCTTGGGAAGAAACCAACGTAATGATGCAAGATTATATCGATTTGTGGAAGGATTTATAATATTGTTAGAACAAATCAATTTTTAAATCAGTTAACTTTAGAGATGATTTTAGAATAAATTCTAGACAAAACAGCACGTAGGTCGTGGCTACTTCCAGCTAAAGAGTGGAAATATTATCAAGAATGAAACAGGGCTAGGTTCCCTCACTAACAGGTAGAATTGGTAGATTTGATTCCATTTATACCAAAGAAACTGGAAATAGACATTTTAAAATAAACCTTGGTTTTCTGTAGTTAAATTTACTATGGATAGGATAAGGCATAGATAAAGACTTCAAAAATGGAGATATGATCAAATTCAGTTGGTTTTTAAAAACTAAATTCGTAATTTTATTTGCTTTTTAACCCTTTTAATTTTATAACGTTTTGAACAAGATTTTTAATACACACAATATAACAGCAATGGCATTCACCATTTTATTGATGATGGGCGTAAGTTGCCGAAACAATTCTACCACTAACAATAAAAATGATGGTAACGATGTTGTAAACAAAGAAGAAAAAACAACTGTAAACCAAAATGAAACAGAAACAAAATCAGATCATAAAACGTGGTGTTTTGCTAAGAAAACAAAAGGGATGAATGACAACTCTAATTTTGAATTTATTCATCTTGAACATACAAGTGGCGACAATGTAGAGGGTTATTTCAGATCTGCACCTTCAGGCACAGATGGTTCAGTAGGTACTTTAAAAGGTAAATGGAATGCAAACAAACAGCAATTTGTTTTAACTGCCAATTATGTAGCAGAAGGCGAAGAATATAGCGAGCAAAGAACCTATACCATTAAAGATGATCTGCTAGACTTGGGATACGAGATTGTAACGGGTAAAAAAGCAGTTTTGCCTGTTGTTTCTTGTGAACAATTTGGCTCTCTCTACAACGAGTATCAAAGTGAACTGATGAAGGCATCCATCAACACGACCGATAGAAGCCGATTAAAGAAAGTCTTGGTACAAAATGATTATACAGAAGATGAAATGAATAAAATCTCGTTCTTAGAACGATATGTCGAATTGGACCAAGACTATTCCACAGCAGAGTATTTATTGTATGTAATGGATCCTATGTTTTGTGGTACAGGTGGCTGTACATTGTATGTGGTAAATGAAGATGGCAAGGTACTGTCAGCCACCTCAGTTGCTCGTCCGCCTGTATATATATCTGTTAGCGATATGCAACAAGAAGCCAATAAGAAAGGCGAATGGAAAGACATCTATGTGTATAGTGAGGGAATGCGTCGTTTGGTAGCAAAAAATGGTAAATACCCAGATAATGCCTCTCTACAGCCTGAAGTTTCAGAAAAAGAGTTGCAGTCTGTACCTACTCAATACCGATTGGTAATGGATTACCTCGATTAAACTGAGATTATGTATTTTTCTTAATGTTTAGGAAAGAACATAAAAAACAATCAGCCTGAAGATAATCTTACTCGAAACCTGTGTAAGAGGTAGGCGGAATGGTTCATATAAGACAAAAAGCTTATAACTGGCTTATTAATAGATTAATGCTAAGTATAAAAACGATACTGTTGGCAACGATTGGTACTGTTCTATGAACTGTTCTTTTCAATACTGTAAATACTACTAGTGCAATAATAACAATTATTAATTGAGCGATTTCTATACCTGTATTAAAGCCTAAAACTGGTACTAAAATCGATTCACCATCAAACAAAAAAGCTTTTATAAAGTTAGAAAAACCTAAGCCGTGTATAAGTCCAAAAATAAATATGGAAGTGTAAATTAGCTTTCCTGTAGATTTGTTCTTCTTTTTACTTATAATCTTGTAAAAGTTTAAAGCGCAAGTTATAATTATTGTAACAGGGATCAAAATCTCAACTAACTTGCTGATGTTGTTCTCTATTAAGTTGAAACCAACCAATATTAACGTAAGGCAGTGACCTAAAGTAAAAGCAGTAATGTTTAGCGCAATAAACTTCCATTGCTTAAGCTCGTAGCAAATACAAAATGCTACGATAAATAGTAAATGATCGATTCCATCAGGATCTAAAATATGATCTATACCAAGTTGTATATATTCAAGTAAATTATTCATTAAAAGTAGCTTGAGGCTGAGAAATCGTTGTTTCAAACGATTGGTTGCCAAATTTCATAAAATTTTTCTGTTTCGTAAAAGATTCGAAAAAAATGGTGTTGTTAATCGTGAACATTTTCTTCTTATTTATTGGTTTTTCACTTTTAAGATGAAATTCTATTGCAAGGCTGTCTTTCGTATATTTACTTTTCTTTATCTCAAAAAAGCTTTTACCGTTATTTTGCAAAACATATAGTTTTTTATTGAAATAAAGCTGGGTTGCCCTTAGTGTTTCAGCTTCGGTAAAAACAGGTTGTTTTAATCGGTAATTTTGACTTATTAAGTAAGTGAAATCGTCATTGAAGAGTTTTATCTTAATTTCTAGATGGTCGTTTTCTGTACTTATTTTAGAAGTAGATATTTTAAGAGGGTGTGCATTGGATAGCAAACCAAACACGAGAAAAACTAATATTTGTTTCATAATAATAACCTTAATTGTAAGACAAAAAATGCTTTAAGTAGCTTAAAAACTACTTAAAGCAATTTTGCAAAATCATTCTAACTCACTTTACAACAACTTTTAAATTATAAAGCCTGTCACTATCTACTTTAAGAATGTATGTGCCAGAAGGTAAATTGTTCTTAAATAGTTTAAACTGTTTTTTATTTAAATTACTCACTTGATATACTTTTTTACCAGCCAAGTCATACAGCTCAATTCTGGAGATTGGGTATTTGGATTTTACCGTCATTTCATGCTCTAACGGATTTGGAAATGCGATGACATTTTTTCTGGCGTCTTCAAATTCTTGATTAGATAGTGTGCTGTCCACGACTTCAAAATACACACGGTTAGAAACTTCTATGTAACTGTCGTCTGTAAACATTACTATAAAATAATCACCAGTAGAGCCTGGCATCTGGTTAGGTGCACCTTGTCCTCCGCCTGTACCATCAATAGTGGTTGTTCCGTTTGCCAAACCACCAAAATACTTATATGTCCAAAAGTCTGACCCGTTTATGCTCGGGTCTATAGAAGCATCATAAATACCCAGCCAATCTTTTTCAAGACCAGGGCTGTCATTAAAAGTCACGTTAATAGCTTCATTTAACTCATAGGTGCTTTTGTTTGTTGTGATAGAGGTAATTTGATCACCCACTTGAAAAAACACTCTTTCCCCAATTTCAAAATATCCGTTGGTGAGAAAGTAGGCAGCAAAATAATAGCCTTTGCCAAGATTGTTAAATGTTTTACTACCATCTGTGGCATCAACATAATCCCAAGCTGTAGAGGAAACAGCTGTTTCAGGATCTGTACCAACCTTGTATATACCTATCCAATCTTGGTTGTTATTAGGTGCTCCTGTAAATGTAACTGTTACGGGGTTACCTAGGTCATACTCAATTTGATCTGTTGTAAGTGTTGGTATATTACCAACCCAAAAAGGTACCCGCTCAGTAATTTCAGTATAACCATTATCCAATAGACCGACGATATAGTACTCGTTTGCAGTGTTGACAGAAAACGTCATAGTACCGCTAACGGCACCATTGGTATATTGCCAAGATGTTGAAGCTTGTGAACCTGGGTTTGCATCTTTGGGATAAATCCCAATCCAGTCTTGGTTATTTCCAGGGAAATTTGCAAAGCTTACATTTATCGTTTCACCTGTATTGTAGGCATTTTTATCTACCGAAACAATGGGGTCGCCATCGGTGCTATTGATAATCTCAAAAGTTTGGGTTGGTGACCACGGACTCCAACCCAGATTTTCATCACGATGTCTTACTCTTAGGTAATGTGTACCGTTTATAAGCATATTTGTATTTGCGGTATAGTCAAATATGCCAATACCTTCACCAACATTTAGTGGTTCGTCTCCGTTAGGAAAATTAGGGTCTGCTCCATAAAAATTATCTTTATTTCTGAATGAATCTACTTCTAGTACATCAAAATTAGGGTCAGATGAGATTTGAAATTGTGTTGAATTGAAATCTTCCGTACTGGATGTTGAATAGGCGGAACTACTGAAGGTATAGGGTAATTCTATTGGATTGGATAAATTATTAGTAATGGTTGGCTGGTCGGGTGCAGCGATGCCTCTTCTTAGGTGGAATTCATCTATGAGTACATTGTTTTTGGTATTGAACAAACTACCAATGGAATATGATTGAACAGTCATCTCATTGGTATCGTTGTCGATTTCCATAATTTGGTAAGCAAAATTGTTCCAGCTTCCTTGAGTCTCTTCACGGTCAACTTCGTTGTTAGAATCGCCCCAATATTGTGGCCACGCAGTACCACCAGAAATCGTATGGTATGCTGGGTAGTCTTTTAATTGTCCGCGAGCATATAAGTGATGGTGCCCAGCTACGTGGTAAACAAACTTAGAGCCATTCTTTAGAGTAGGAACTATTTGGTTAACATACCAAGATGAATAATCGTTGGCATATTGTTCTGCTTCGTAAGGCCGGTGGCAATCTGTAATAATCCAGCTTACATTTGGGTCTATTTCTGCAGCATTAATTACATTTTGAGCCCAAGCAGCTTGAGTGGCACCTTGTAATTCTGAGTCTAACACTAAAAACAGTACGTTACCTATTTGGTATGCATAATAACGTTCCGTACCAGAATCAATGCCCTGGTAAGTTAAATCGTCGTCTAAAACAAAATGCTCATAATATGCAGCAATGCCCATATGGTTTCCGCCCCAAAGTTCGTGGTTTCCAATTGCTGTAATAACAGGAATATTTGGGGTCATATAATTTTGTTTTTCAAAATGGATTTCTTCATAATGCTGTAATCGCGGTAAATCTACTTGATCGCCATCGTTTACAATGAGATTAATATTATCTGCGATAGGCGTGCCATACAACTCTTCTGCTTTAGCTTTAGCAGCTTGGACTAACTCGTTGTATTTGTAATAAGGATTGCCTTGATAATTAAGTATTTGGTGGTCGCCTAAAAAGATGAAACGTAATTTGCCAGTGTTGGTACCAATAGCTGGTGGTGTTTTAAAATATTCAATGGCAGATTCGTCCGAAACACCACTTTTTACCTTATAATAATATCCAGTGTTAGGTGTTAATCTCGTTAACTTTACCGTATGGTAGAAATAAGGCGTATTGTAGTTAGGATCCTGAGGTTCTAAATTTTCAAAAGTCCCAGTTGCTGTCATATTCAAGTTTCCAGCAGTTAAACCATATTTCACTTCTGGATTTGTACCGTTGTTATTGTCGGTTTTCCAGTTTATGTAAATAGAAGTGGGCTTAGCTGTTTGTAGATAAGGCTTTATCTCTTGTGAGTAACAAAAGATTGTGCACATTAATATAAGCAGTGTTAAAGATAATTTTGTGGACATAATAGTAGGAGATTTATTTTTTTACCAAAATTATGACGATATTGGATTAGGGATGTTTCTAATATGTTACCATAATATTAAGTTTAGTTATTGATTTAAACCTTATTGTTAAACGATATCTTATCAGAAGAAAATACAAACGAATTTATTTGGAAGAAAGCTTAATTGTTTTCGATATATTTTTACAAAGTTGTTCGTTTATTTAAATTATTGCCAACTTCGGTTAAAAGAACTACAATCCTCTTTCTTTTTTAATCTTTTCGTAGGCAGTTTGTATGCTTTGAAATTTTTCTTTGGCACCTTGTAAATGTTCTTTTCCTAAGTCTTGCAATTTGTCTGGGTGGTATTTTTTTACCATTTTTCTATAGGCAGATTTTAATTCGTTGTCTGTGGCAGATTTTGTGATTTCTAAAATTTTATAGGCATTGTCAGAAGCATCGTAAAACATGGCTTTTATAGATTCGAAATCTCGTTGGTTGATGTATAAATAACCTGCTATTTTTTTAATTTCTTCGACTTCTTTTTCGGTTACAAACTCGTCTGCTTTTGCAATTCCGAATAAAAAATGGACGAGTTGCAAGCGAGATGCATGAGACATGTGTTCTCTAATTTGTATGCATACTTGTCTTGCAGAAATTTGCTTTTTTACAATGCCTTTAAAGAGTTTAAACGCGCTGTTGGCTCTTTCTTTGCCATACATACTTAAAAACTGAGACCTTACAAAATTTAATTCTCTTTTATCTACTTTACCATCTGCTTTTATAACAATGGAAGCTAAAACTAATAAACTCATTTCAAAATCGCCAGATTGCGTATTTACACGAGTATTTCTTTGTTGTTTTTGTCGATATTCTCCTTGTTCTAAAAGCAAATCTTTTTCGGAAAAACCATCTACAAAACTACCAATTGCAAAACCAATTGCTGCGCCTATGGGACCTCCTAAAGTAAACCCTAAACCTGCACCCAACCATTTTGTAAAATTTGCCATCTTTTATTTTTTTATATTACGGTTACAAAGCAACAAAGTTACAAAGTTCCTTTTAAAGTTAGAGGTTTGAATGCTTATGTTTAATGATTGTTAATTTTAAATCGTAAATGCTATTAGTAGTTCGAATTTGCGTGAAGGATTGAAGCATTTGTTTGAGCTCTTTTTTCTTTTTCTGAAAAAAAGCGAGTGCTGAAAGCCTGACGATTTTTAAAAATAGAATGTAGTGATAACGGAATTGTCTTTTTAAAAATGGGCACGCCCAAAAAAAGAAAATATTAAGTATCTTTGTAGTTCATTAAATTAAAAATTATGTATCCAGAAGAATTAGTAAAACCAATGCGCGATGAGTTAATTAACGCTGGTTTTGAAGCATTATATACAAGTGAAGACGTGGAAAAAGCAATGGCAAAAAAAGGAACAACTTTAGTGGTTGTAAACTCGGTTTGTGGTTGTGCTGCAGGAACTGCAAGACCTGGAGCAATTGCTTCGTTAGGTGCAGACAAAACACCTGATAATTTGGCAACTGTTTTTGCTGGTGTAGATAAAGAATCTACACAAAAAGCACGTGAATTTATGGTTCCTTTTCCTCCTTCTTCTCCAGCAATGGCGCTGTTTAAAGACGGAAACTTGGTGCACATGTTAGAAAGACATCATATCGAAGGTCGTTCTGCACAAATGATTGCACAGAATTTGGCACAGGCTTACGAAGAATTTTGTTAATAGCATTGCATGCTTTTTGAAACGAAAAACTTAAAAAAATCCATTCTGTGTAGAGTGGATTTTTTTTACTTTTACACAAAACCAAATATTATGGCATCTTTATATTCGACTTACACAACTAAAGAATTAAGAAAGAAAGTAAAAAAACAAAAAATAATGGCAATGGTACAAACAATTGTTATTGTTTTAATGCTAATATTTGGTGTATTTTCTTGGATTAATAAAGGTATTTCTTTTTATACTTTTATGCCTCTTTTTTTTATACCTATGTTGTTTGTAATGTCTTTTGAATTGAAGAAATTAAAAAAAGAATTAGCCCAAAGAACTAAATAATGAACGAAGAGAAAGTAATTTCTAACACGATTGCATTTGTAAAAGAAGAGTTAAAAGATGCAGAAGGTGGCCATGATTGGTTTCATATCGAGCGTGTTTTTAAAAATGCCATTTTAATTTCTAGAGAAGAAAAAGCCAATGTTTTTGTAGTTTCTTTGGCTGCTTTATTGCATGATATTGCAGACCCAAAGTTTAATAATGGAGATGAAACTATTGGCCCTAAAAAAGCGACAAAATTTTTAATTGCCCAAAAAGTACCTAAAGAAATAGGAAAACACGTGGTAAAGATTATAAAGCATATTTCTTTTAAAAACGCTCTAGAAAAAGGTAAAAAATTTACTTCTAAAGAGTTGGAAATTGTACAAGATGCAGATAGGTTAGATGCTATTGGCGCAATTGGTATTGCACGTTGTTTTAATTATGGAGGCTTTAAAAACCGTGCTTTGTACGACCCAGAAATTGTTCCGAATTTGCAGATGACTAAAGAGGAGTATAAGAATTCTAAGGGGCCAACAATTAATCATTTTTATGAAAAATTGTTACTACTAAAAGATACAATGCATACAGAAACTGGCAAACGAATTGCCCTAGAACGGCATAAATTTATGGAAAAATATTTAGAGCAATTCTATGATGAGTGGAATGGGATTAAGTAAACTTTATTTTTAAAAATACAATATTTTAAGACCTTTCCTATTTTTTTTTAATTTTTATTATTGAACTAAGTTTAGCATTTCGCTTCTGTATTTAGAAGCCGATTTTCCTGTAAATTCTTTAAACAACTTATTAAAATGAGAAAAATTATTGAAACCGCATTCGTAAGAAACATCTGCAATACTCATATTACTTTCCGATAATAATTTGGTAGCATGCACAACCCTATATTCATTTACCAACTTTGTAAACGTTTTTGTGGTTGTTTTTTTAAAAAAACGACAAAAGGCAGGCACAGTCATACTTACAACATCGGCAATTTCTTCTAATGCAATGTGTCTTTTAAAATTCTCGTTAATGTGTTTAAAAACCAAATCTATTTTTTCGCTATCTTGTGGTTGTGTTTCGAATGCAAAACCATCTGCATTTAAAATGGTATAATCGTCTGTAGTTGCCAGCTCTTTTAAGATATCTAAGAACGAAATAATTCTGTCTGCGCCTTCTAAATCTACTAATTCTTCAATTTTTGCACCAATTCTTTTTTTAATTTCAATATTAAAACGAATTCCTTTTTTAGCGCGTTCGAAAAGTTGGTCGATGGCAGCCATTTCTGGAATTTTAAAGAAATTTTCTCCTAAAAATTCGGGTTTAAACTGAATTAAAGTTTCAGAACCATTGGTTGTTAAACGATCCATATAGCCTAAATGAGGCAAATTAGAACCTATTAACACCAATTGGCTATTGTTAAAATAGCTAATGTGGTTTCCAATATGTCTTTTTCCTTTTCCTTTATTTACGTACACCAATTCTATTTCTGGATGAAAATGCCAGAACGCTTTTTTGGTTTTTAAAAACTGTAGGTGTTTTTTAACCAATAAAGAACTACCAAAACTTGGTACAATTTTCTCTAATGTTGGTTTTGTTTTCATGCTTGCATTTTTCTAAAAGCAAAATTACAACACTAAAAAAGAATAAAATATGTAAAATTACCTTAATTATATGCTATATTAACTTTTTATTAATTTAACATAATTTATTATGATAATTTAGCATATATTTCCATCAATTTTGATGTTTTCAGTCATTTAAATCTGCCATAAATTTGCAGTGTTAATAATAACAAATAAAAAAAGAAAAATGAAAACAACAATTAAAAAATACCTAGTAGTAGTATTAATGTTTGGTGCATTAATTAGTTACGCAAACGAAAACAATACACCTGTTAATCCTATTGATGCAAAAAGAGTAAAAGTTGAATTTAACGCTGTAAAAAAAGGGAATACCTTATCAATAAAGGAAATAAATGGTTTTGTATTATACAGTTCTAAAATAGAAAGTGCTGGAATACTGTCTAAAACATTCGATTTTTCTGCTTTAAAATCTGGAAGCTATGTAGCAGAATTAAACAAAGATTACGAGGTTATAAAAAAATATTTTAAGGTTTTAAATGGAAAAGTTTCTTTTGAGGAGGATGAAAAATTTTATAAACCTTCTATAAGAGTAGAAGAAGATTTGGTGTTTATTTCTAAAATTTCTTTTGATAAAAAACCGGTACAAATCGCAGTTTATTATAATAATGAGGTAATTTTTTCTGAAACTACAAAAACGAATAAAGATCTTTTAAATAGAATTTACAGAGTTTCAAAAGAAATTAAAGGAAATTATAAAGTTCAGGTAAATAGTGATGGTAGAACATTTACAAAACATTTTAAAATCTAAACACACAAAAAAAACTTTTGGTATAGAGTTTATTTTAAGGAGGCGAACCTGCAGAGGTTCGCCTTTTTTTAAATTTTTATACCATTAATTTCCCGAAAAATTTGGTTTTCTTTTGTCTAAAAAAGCAGTAGTTCCTTCTTCGAAATCTTCGGTTCCAAAACATTCTCCAAATTCTTCGATTTCTACTTCAAAACCATTAATACCGTCTTTAAAATTTGCATTTACTGCTTTTATGGCAGCTGCAATTGCCACAGAAGAATTTCGCATAATTTTACTGGCAATCTTTTCTGCCAAAGGCAATAGTTCTTCTTGAGAAACCACATGGTTAACCAAGCCACACTCTTTTGCTTCTTCTGCAGAAATCATTCCAGCTGTCATAATTAATTCCATTGCTTTGCCTTTTCCAACCAATTGTGGCAAACGTTGTGTACCTCCATAGCCAGGAATTACTCCTAAAGAAACTTCTGGCAAACCCATTTTTGCATTTTCGGAAGCAATTCTAAAATGACATGCCATTGCCAACTCTAAACCACCACCCAATGCAAAACCATTAATAGCTGCAATTACAGGAGTGGCTAAATTCTCAACAAAATCGAATAATATTTCTTGACCTGCTCTTGCCAAACTTGCCCCTTCTTCCACAGAAAAATGTGCAAATTCAGAGATGTCTGCCCCAGCAACAAAGGCTTTTTCTCCACTGCCTGTAACAATAATTGTTTTTATATTTAAATCGCTTTCTAAAGCATCAAAAGCTTCGTGCAATTCTCGAATGGTTGCCTTGTTTAAAGCATTTAATTTTTTTGGACGGTTAATGGTTATTTGTGCAATACCATTATTTTTGGAAACTAATAGATTTTCGAAATTCATAATTTATTTGTTTTAAATTTTCGTTTAAACGACTTACTTCAAAAGGCCCAGTACAACATTTTGTTTCTAAACTGTAATAAGTGAATAATAATGTAAATTTCTTTTAAAATTACAATTTAGTTTTTACAGATTCCTATTTTACAAAAAGAACTTTATTATTATTTTGTAGTTCTGCTTTTTTTGCAAACCGCAACTAAAACTGTAAACTTTTTATTTCATTGGTAAAACAACGGTAAAAGTAGTTCCAACTCCTTCTTTAGAAGTAAATGAAATGGTACCACCATATGCTTCTATAATATTTTTAATAATTCCTAAACCTAAGCCCATGCCACTCGATTTTGTGGTAAATTTGGGTTCGAATATTAACTCTTTTACATCTTCTGGAATTCCTTTTCCATTGTCTGAAACTATAATTTTTACATTTTCATTTTCAGATAAAACTTTTACCTCCACGAATGGGTTTTCTTCTTTTTCTGTAGCTTGCAAAGCATTTTTTACCAAATTTGTTACAATTCTAATTAATTGAGTTTTATCTAAAAAAGCGTACAATTCTTTTTCTTTTGGGTTGTATTTAATTGCTTTCTCGTTAAAAATATCTAATGCTAATTTTACAACATCAATTACTTCTATTTTTTCTTTGTTTTGAGAGGGCATTTTTGCAAAATCAGAAAATGCAGAAGCGATAGAACTCATTACATCTATTTGCTGAATTAAGGTTTGCGAATATTCTGCTAATTTTTCTTTAATATTGGGGTCTTCTGGATTAAATTTTCTTTGAAAACTCTGTACTGTTAATCGCATTGGAGTTAACGGATTTTTAATTTCGTGCGCGACTTGTTTTGCCATTTCTCTCCATGCTTGTTCTCGTTCGCTTTTCGCCAACTTTGCAGCACTTTCTTCTAACTGGTCTATCATATTATTATAGGCATCTACCAAAACTTCAATTTCTGAACTTGCTTTGTTTAAAATAATTTTTTCGTTTCGCTCGTTTAAACGGGTTTGTTGCATCTTGTCTGAAATTGTTTTTATAGAGCGTGTAATGTAACTAGACAAGAAAAACGCAATTGCAATTGCAATTAAAAACATTAAAATATACACCAAACCTAATCGATACATAAATTCTCTAAGTTCGTGTTCTATTTCGGAATTGTCTTGTGTAAACTGCAGTTCTAAAATACCAATTCTTTTGTATTTAGAATCGCTTATGTAAGAGTAAGATGTTTGGTAACTTTTATCATCTATTTCTAAGTTTTTTAAAATTCTATGATTAGAGTTTTGCGCCAATTCTTTAATAATTTCTTCGGAAAGTGGCATTACATCTATCTTTTCGAAAGCACTTGCAATCGAAGATTTTAACAAGTTTCCATTCAAATCGTAAATGGCAATGTTTAATTTATTAATAGAAGAAATCTCGTAAATACGTTCTTTAAAAATTTTGTCTAAATTTTCTGTATTTACTGCATAGGTGGTTTTATTAGTAAGTTCTAAGTCTATAATTTTTTTTGCAATGGCTTCTTTTCTTTCGAAACGTTGTATGTTATAATCTTTCGTTTGCTCGTCGTATTGATAAATAGTAACGACCAATATTAAAATTGATGCCAACAGCACCAATAAAATCATCGACAAAAAAATACGAATCCTTAAGGAAACATTCTTAAATATTTTCAAATTGTTATTCTTTTATTTGTTTTGTTCTCATTGTTAAAAGATCGTCGAAATCGCCATCTTTATCCCAATCGTACTTGCTGGTTGCATTAAAACCTTCTTTTGTTTTTGTAATATGATAACTTACCTTCATTTCGCTACCATTATAAAAGAATTCTACAAAAAGAGAATCGTTTTCTACACGCCATTTTCCATCGGAATTTGCAGATTTTTCTCCTTTTTTATTGATAAACCATGCAGAGAAAGTTCCATCTAAATTGTATTTAGATTGTGCCACAATCTCTGGATCGTTGTCGAATTTATCTTCGTAAATTTCTAAAGAATCTGTTTTTTGATAGGTTGGCATTTCTATTTTTAAATAGGTGGTTTGCCAACTATTTGCCATATATTCTTTTAATGGATGCTCTTTCTTGCAAGCAGCAAAAAGCATTCCGAAAACTATTAGAATTGTAAAAAATGTCGATTTCATCTTTATTCGTTTTAAAAGAACGACAAGATACTTAAATAAAAAAGTGATTACAAATACTGTAAAGATTTTTGTTTTTTAAGGTTGATAATTTTTTCGAAAATACAGTTTCGTTGTATTTTTAAAAGGAAAATCCTTCACAAAAAATTGTAATGGATTTAAAAAAGGTCTCGATATAATTTTCTTATAAAATCGAAAATCACTCGAACTGACATTATATTGTACTCTTAACCAAATTACGAAGTTGCAGTTACCGCGAGTAAATTTAATTTTTTATCGAATTTGTATCGAGATGTTTTTCAAAATAAATACGCCAACATGCAAATACTCAAAAAGGCTGTGCCTTTAGCCTACTATATTTACTATTTTTCCTGGAACGATAATTACTTTTTTAGGAGTTCTACCTTCTAATTGTGCAATGGTTTTTTCGTGTGCCATAACCGTTTTTTCGATTTCTTCTTTTGATAAATCTAAAGGAAGTTCTAATGTAAAACGCATTTTTCCGTTGAAAGAAATAGGATAGTTTTTAGAACTTTCTATTAAATGTTTTTCATTAAAAATAGGAAAAGAAGCTGTTGCAATACTTTTTTTGTTACCTAATTTGCTCCACAATTCTTCTGAAATATGTGGTGCATAAGAAGATAATAAAACTAATAAAGGTTCTAATATTTCTTTTTTGTTGCATTTTAAAGATGTTAAATCGTTTACAGCAATCATAAAAGTAGAAACAGAGGTATTGAAAGAGAAATTCTCGATATCGTCTTGAACTTTTTTGATGGTTTTGTGTAAAACCTTTAATTCGTCTTTTGTTGCTTTTTGATTAGTAACAATAACTTCATTTTCAGAAACATACAATTTCCATAACTTCTTTAAAAATGAATAAACTCCAGAAATACCAGAAGTTTTCCATGGTTTTGCTTGCTCTAATGGCCCTAAAAACATTTCGAACAAACGCAATGCATCTGCTCCATATTCTCTTACAATATCATCAGGATTTACAACATTGTATTTCGATTTAGACATTTTTTCTACTTCTCTACCCACTTTATAAACACCTTCTTCTAAAATAAATTCAGCATTTTTATAATCTGCATTTAAAGGATGGTTTTTAAAACCCTCTACATCTAATTCATCTGAAGCATTTACCAAAGAAACATCTGCATGTATTGGTGTTTTGGTAATCATTACCAAATCTGCAAAATTGGGGTCGAGTACTTTATTGTCTAACAAGTAGTTTTTAACTATTGTTTCAAACGCATCATCATTAGAAAATAAATTTTTAGAAACAAAAAGGGTTGGAATTTTCTCAATAACATCGTCATTCGATTGATTAATATTACAACCATTTTTCACAAAAGAGGTTGCTTTGTAAACAATTGCAGAAGTTCCTAAAATCATTCCTTGATTGATTAGTTTCTTTGCGAATTCATCTACAGGAACAAGACCTTTATCGAACAAGAATTTTTGCCAAAAACGAGCGTATAATAAGTGTCCTGTTGCATGTTCGGAGCCACCAATATATAAATCTACTTCTTTCCAATAATTTAAAGATTCTTTGCTTGCAAATGCTGTGGAATTTTGCGGATCCATATATCTATTAAAATACCAAGAACTGCCTGCCCAACCTGGCATTGTGTTTAGTTCTAGTGGATAAATTTTATTATGAGATTTCTCGACTTCGCTCGAAATAACAGAACCTTCCTTGTTATGCTGAGCTTGTGGAAGCATCTCGTTTGAAACTACTTTATTATTTTTTGCATCCCAACACCAATGTGTAGCATTTCCTAAAGGCGGTTTTCCATCTTCTGTTGGTAAGTATTTTTCTACTTCTGGTAAGAGAATTGGCAAGTGTTTTTCGTCAATCATTTGTGGCATTCCGTCTTTATAATAAACAGGAAAAGGTTCGCCCCAATAACGTTGTCTGCTAAAAACAGCATCACGCAATCTGTAATTTATTTTTTTGTAACCAAAGCCACGTTTTTCTAGTTCGAAAATGGCTAATTTTAATGCTTTTTGATATTTTAATCCCGATAAAAAATCGGAATTTGCAATAACAGTTCCTTGTTTTTCTGTATGTGCTTGTTCAGAAATATCTACACCTTCGAAAATATTAGGAATCGGAATTTCGAAATGTTTTGCAAAATCGTAATCACGTTGGTCGCCACAAGGAACTGCCATAACTGCCCCTGTTCCATAACCTGCAAGTACGTAATCTCCAATCCAAATTGGAATTTTTTCACCAGAAAAAGGATGAATTGCGTATGCTCCTGTAAATACACCAGAAATGGTTTTTACATCTGCCATTCTATCGCGTTCAGAACGTTTTGCTGTGGCTTTTACATAGGCTACTACTGCTGCTTTTTGGGCTTCTGTTGTAATTTTTGCAACCAACTCGTGTTCTGGAGCCAGGGTCATAAAACTTACTCCGTAAATGGTATCTGGGCGTGTTGTAAAAACCTCTATTTTATCTTTAAAACCAGCTACATTAAAAGAAACCATTGCACCTTCACTTCGCCCAATCCAATTGGTTTGAGCATCTTTTAAAGGTTGTGGCCAATCTATGGTTTCTAAACCGTCTAACAAACGTTGTGCGTAAGCAGAGATTCGCATAGACCACTGTGTCATTTTTTTTCTGATAACAGGATGCCCTCCACGTTCCGAAACGCCATTTACAATTTCGTCGTTGGCTAAAACAGTTCCTAAAGCTGGGCACCAATTTACTTCTGTATCCGATAGAAAAGTTAATCTGTATTGTAATAAAATTTCTTGTTGTTTCGTTTTTGAAAATGCTTTCCATTCTTCTGCAGAAAACAATTTTACATCTTCGTCGCAAACTGCATTTACATTTGCGTTTCCTGCTGTTTTAAAGATTTTATCTAATGTTAAAATATCTTCTGCTTTGTTTGAATCTTTATTGTACCAAGAGTTAAAAAGCTGAATAAAAATCCACTGTGTCCATTTATAATATTCTGGATTCGAAGTTCTTACTTCACGAGACCAATCAAAAGAAAAACCAATTTTATCTAATTGTTTTCTGTAGGTTTTAATGTTTTCTTCTGTTGTTTTTGCAGGATGTTGCCCTGTTTGAATCGCATATTGTTCTGCTGGCAAACCAAAAGAATCGTAACCTTGAGGGTGTAATACATTAAATCCTTGGTGGCGTTTGTAACGTGCGTAAATATCACTTGCAATATAACCTAAAGGATGCCCAACATGCAAACCTGCTCCAGATGGATAAGGAAACATGTCTAATACATAATACTTAGGCTTTTCACTTTCATTACTAGCTTTAAAAGTTTGGTTTTCTGCCCAAAACTTTTGCCACTTCTTTTCTATTTCTTGATGATTGTATTGCATTTCTATTCTCTTAATTAAGGCGCAAATTTACGTTTATTCTACAAAAGAAGTAATTTGTAAATCACTAAATTTTAGACATAAAAAAACCGCAAATAAATTGCGGTTGTATTTTATAAAAAAATGTTTATTTTTCGCTTTCTTTTACTGCTTTTTCTACTGCTATAGGAACTGTAACAACAGTATTACCCCAACCCATGTGCATTTTTATGTTGTCTTTTTCTCCATCAAAAGCAATTGAAAAAGCTTCTATATTATTGTTTGATTTAGAGACTTTTGCAGGTACTCTTAAAACATCTTGCTTTTTATCGTAAAAGTAAGCACCCCAAATGTTTTTTTGGTTGCTTAAAATTACAGTCCAACTTTCTTCTTGCGGAATTGTAAATAATGTATATGTTCCTGGTTTTACTTCTTTTCCTCCAAATTTTAATTTTTTGTAAAAGGTAATTTCTGCTGCTTCGTTTGCTCCTGTTCTCCAAACCTTATCTTTTGGTGCTAATTTTCCTAAATCTCTTCCTTTTAATTGTGGGCGACTGTAAATTACTTTTACTAGTTTGTTTGCGTCTCTCCAATTGTTTGGATAAGAAGCTGCATCCATTGGGCTCACATCCATTTTCGGAAATTTCTGGGCAAATGCTTCGTTTGTAGAAATTAAAGCGATGGCAAAAACTATTAACGATACTATAGATTTTTTCATAATTATTATATTTTTTAAAAATTTATCTTTGTCTGGTCGGATAAAGATAAGAATCATTACAAAAACAGATTGCTATAGTTCTGTTAAAATTCTAATGACAACCACAATCTGTCCCACAATTTCCTTTTTTCTTTTTTGGAAGTAAGAATTTCTTTACCAAAAAAAATAGGGCAATTATTAATAACGAATAAGCGATTATTTCTTGCATTAGCTTAATATTTGATATACAATTAATGATGATATATATGCCAAGCACCCCATTCCAAAAAACTGAATTAATGGCCATTTCCATGTCTTTGTTTCTCTTTTAACGATTGCCAATGTTGCCATACACTGCATTGCAAAGGCATAAAAAATTAATAAAGACATTCCTACAGCAAAATTAAATCGTTTTTCTCCTGTTGCAGGGTTTATTTCAGAACGCATTTTTTCTTTAATCGTAGCTGTATTTTCGTCATCTGCTTCTACACTATAAATGGTGGCTAACGTTCCTACAAAAATCTCTCTAGCAGCGAAAGAAGTAATTAACGCGATGCCTATTTTCCAATCGTACCCTAAAGGTTTTATTACAGGTTCTATTGTTTTTCCCATAATGCCTATGTAAGAATTTTTTAATTTTTCGGAGGCTATTTTTTGATTTAATTCCTCTTGAGATGCATTTCGATTCTCTATATTCTCAACTACATTTTTTTCGGCATTTGCAAATGATTTAGGACCATTCGAAGCTAAAAACCACAAGACAATAGACAGTGCTAAAATTATTTTTCCTGCTCCAAAAACAAATGCTTTTGTTTTTTCTAATACTTCGAAAAACACATTTTTTAAAGAAGGAATTTTATAATTTGGCATTTCTACCACAAAGAAAGATTTCGATTTAATTTTTAATGTTTTATGCAAAATATATGCTCCTAAAATAGCCATTCCAAACCCTAAAGCATATAACAATAATAGCACCAAACCTTGTAAATTTAAAAAACCTAAGATTTTTTTATTCGGAATTATTAAAGAAATTAAAATAGCATACACAGGCAAACGTGCAGAACAGGTGGTAAATGGAGTTACCAAAATGGTTATTAAACGTTCTTTCCAGCTAGAAATAGTTCTGGTAGCCATAATGGCTGGAATTGCACATGCTGTTCCAGAAATTAAAGGAATTATACTTTTTCCATTCATACCAAAACGTCGCATAATTTTATCCATTAGAAAAACAACACGACTCATATAACCTGTTTCTTCTAAAATTGCGATAAATAAAAACAATATGGCAATTTGTGGAATAAAAATTAGTACCCCTCCAATTCCTGGAATAATACCTTCTACTAATAAATCTGTTAAAAGTCCAGGTTGAAAGCGACCTCTTACAAAATCAGATAAATCTGCAAAAGTACTATCTATTAAATCCATTGGTAATGTTGCCCAATCGAAAATAGACTGAAAAATAACTAATAAAATAAAGAAAAAGAAAAAGTAACCAAAAATTTTATGGGTAAAAATTTTATCTAATTTACTACGAACATCTGTCGCTTTCGATTTATCTACAATATATGTTTTTTTTAATATTTTATTAATTTCTTGATAACGATAAATGGTTTCTTTATGTTGGTAACGCTTTAATTTAGAAACATCTTGTTTAAACGCTAATAACTTCTCTTTTTCTTCCTTGGTAATTGTATCTGGATAGTTGTTTTGGGTAACCATTAACCACAATTCATACAACGAAAAATTAGAGCTAATTTCTTTTAAATTCTGAAAATAATCTGGGTCTATTTTAGAGTTAATTCCACACAAAGGTGATGCCTTTGCAGCAACATGACAGCGAATAATTGCTTCTTTTACGTCGTTTATTCCTTGATTTTTTCTAGCGCTAATTAAAACAACTTCTGTATTTAATTCTTTTTGAAGTAGAGATACATCTATAGAAATTCCTTTTCTATGCATTTGATCGACCATATTAATCGCCAAAACCGTAGGAATTTCCAAATCTTTAATTTGAGAAAATAATAATAAATTTCTCTTTAAATTTTCTACATCTGCAACCACCAAAATTACATCTGGCGATTCTTTTATATCTTTTTTAAGTAAGCTTTTTAAAACAATACTCTCGTCTAAAGATGTAGGGTTGATACTGTAAGTTCCTGGTAAATCTGTAATAATGGCATTTTGAGTTGCCGATAATTTACAAATTCCTTGTTTTTTATCGACAGTTACACCTGGGTAATTTCCAACTTTTTGGTTTAAACCTGTAAGTTGATTGAATAGCGAGGTTTTACCTGTATTTGGGTTTCCTATTAAAGCAACTTTTATGTCGTTTTTAGGCATTATAAATTTGCTTTTAGTATTTTTATTCGAGAAGCTGTTTCTTTTCTTATTGCTAAATGACTTCCATTTACACAGATGTACAAAGGATCTTTTAATGGTGCAATTTGTATTAATTGCACTTCTGCTCCAGGCAAACAACCCATTTCTAGTAATTTTAGAGGTATAAAATCTAAAGATTCTTCAGAAATATAACCTAATTCGCCAATATGTAAAGATGCAATTGTGCTCAAAATTTTTTATTTGGAGAGCAAAGATAACCATTTAGAATGATTCTAAACAAGTTGTTCTTTGGTAATTTATCGCATTTGAAAAAAAAATATGCTTCAAATTAATTTTTAACATTTACAACTTGCTTATTGTAGCAAATTCTGCGCAAGATTTATTTTTTAGTATCAAAAGTAGCCTTTAGTTTACAAAAAAAGCTTCTTTTTTTCTTCCCATAAATTGCTACTACTTTTTCTATATAAACCATATATTTGTAGGTTCAAACAAACAATAGATTTTATGAGCGATTCTAGAAAAAGACACGAAGCTTTATTATATCACGCAAAACCAAAACCAGGAAAAATTGAGGTGGTTCCTACTAAAAAGTATGCAACACAGCACGATTTAGCCTTGGCATACTCTCCAGGAGTTGCAGAACCTTGTTTAGAAATTGCAAAAAACAAAAACAATGTTTACAAATATACTTCTAAAGGAAATTTGGTCGCTGTAATTTCTAATGGAACTGCTGTTTTAGGTTTGGGCGATATTGGCCCAGAAGCCTCTAAACCAGTAATGGAAGGAAAAGGTTTACTTTTTAAAATTTTCGCAGATATCGACGTTTTCGATATTGAAGTAGATGCAACAAATGTAGAGCAATTTATTGCCACTGTAAAAGCAATTGCACCTACTTTTGGCGGCATTAATTTAGAAGATATTAAAGCACCAGAAGCTTTTGAAATAGAAGCTAGATTAAAAGAAGAGTTAGACATTCCTGTAATGCATGATGACCAACATGGAACTGCAATTATTTCTGCAGCCGCGTTAAAAAATGCCATAGACATTTCCGAAAAAGACATTACAAAAGTAAAAATAGTAGTAAATGGTGCAGGTGCAGCCGCCATTTCTTGTACTCGATTGTATTTAAAATTGGGCGTAAAAAGAGAAAATGTGGTAATGTGCGATAGCAAAGGTGTTATTAGAAAAGATAGAGACAACTTAAGCTCACAAAAAGCAGAGTTTGCTACAGACCAAGACATTACTACTTTAGAAGAAGCCATGCAAAATGCAGATGTTTTTATTGGGCTTTCTTTGGCAAATGTGGTATCGCCAGAAATGCTATTATCGATGGCAAAAAACCCAATTGTTTTTGCAATGGCAAACCCTGTTCCAGAAATAGATTACGATTTGGCAATTGCTACCAGAGACGATATTATTATGGCAACTGGAAGATCGGACCATCCGAATCAAGTAAATAACGTACTTGGTTTTCCGTTTATTTTTAGAGGTGCTTTAGACGTTAGAGCTACTAAAATTAACGAAGAAATGAAAATGGCTGCTGTACATGCATTGGCAGATTTGGCTAAAAAATCGGTTCCAGAACAAGTAAATATTGTGTATGATGAAGTAAGTTTAACTTACGGAAAAGAATACATTATTCCAAAACCATTCGACCCAAGATTAATTTATGAAATTCCACCAGCCATTGCAAAAGCCGCTATGGATTCTGGAGTGGCATTAGAACCAATTGAAGATTGGGACAGATATCGCGAAGAATTAATGGAGCGTTCTGGCTCTGGAAGCAAAGAAATTAGATTGTTGCACAACAGGGCAAAAAGCAACCTAAAACGTGTTGTTTTTGCAGAAGCAGATCATTTAGATGTGCTAAAAGCAGCGCAAAGAGTCCATGAAGAAAAATTAGGTAAACCAATTCTTTTAGGAAGAAAAGAAGTTATTTTAGAACTAAAAGAAGAAATTGGTTTTACAGACGATGTGCCAATTATAGATCCAAAAACAGATGAAGAAAACGACCGTAGAAATCGTTTTGGAAAAGCATATTGGAAAACGCGCCAAAGAAAAGGACGTACTTTTTCTGAAGCAAAAAAATTAATGCGCGAGCGTAATTATTTTGCTGCAATGATGGTAAATGAAGGCGAAGCAGATGCTTTAATTACAGGTTATTCTAGACCTTACCCTTCTGTGGTAAAACCAATGTTAGAGTTAATTGAAAGAGATAAAGATGTTTCTAGAATCGCTGCCTGCAATTTAATGTTAACCAAACAAGGACCTTTATTTTTAGCAGATACTACTATAAACGAAAATCCTTCTGCAAAAGAATTGGCAAAAATTGCCCAAATGACAGGTAATTTTGCAAGCATGTTTGGTATAAAACCAAACATTGCAATGTTGTCTTATTCTAACTTTGGTTCTTCTAATTCAGAAACGTCTAAGAAAATTAGAGAAGCTGTTTCTTACATTCATCGTCATTTTCCAAAAGTGGTTATCGATGGCGAAATTCAGGCAGATTTTGCGCTAAATCCAGAATTACTAGCAAAAGAGTTTCCTTTTTCTAAATTGAATGGAAAAAAAGTAAATGTGTTGATTTTTCCAAACTTAGAATCTGCAAACATTACCTATAAACTCTTAAAAGAAGTGCAAGGTGCAGAATCTATTGGTCCTATAATTTTAGGTTTCGCTAAACCTGTACATATTTTACAATTAGGTGCAAGTGTAGATGAAATGGTAAACATGGCTGCTTTGGCAGTGGTAGATGCGCAGCAAAAAGAAAAGAGAAGAAAAAAATAGAATGTTTTTTTTATTGCGATACGGTTTCTTTTAGTGACTGATAAAAAAAGTGGGAAATCCATATTGGAAATCCCACTTTTTTATGTTCAAACAAGATGGTATTAATAACCAATTTTACTTCGTACTCTTTTAATTACAGAATTTGCAGTTTTTCTTGCTTTTTCTGCACCAATATTTAAGGCATCATCTATTTCGTTTTTATTTTCCATAAAATGATGGTATTTTTCACGTACTGTTTTAAATTTTTCTACAATTAATTCAAACAAAGCTTGTTTTGCGTGGCCATAACCATAATTTCCACCTTCGTAATTTGCCCTCATTTTTGCAATTTCAGCATCTGTAGCTAATAATTTATAAATAGCAAAAACGTTGTCTGTATCTGGGTTTTTCGGGTCTTCTAAGGCCAAACTATCTGTTTTAATACTCATTATTTGTTTTCTTAACTTTTTATCGGGCAAGAAAATATTAATGGTGTTGTTTCTAGATTTGCTCATTTTCTCACCATCAATTCCTGGAACTAATTTGGTATGTTCTTGAATTTTTGCTTGCGGTAAAACCAACGTTTCTCCAACAATATTATTAAATCTTCCAGCAACATCTCTAGTAATTTCTAAGTGTTGTAATTGATCTTTACCAACAGGAACAATTTCTGCATCATACAATAAAATATCTGCGGCCATTAGCATTGGATAGGTAAACAAACCAGCATTTACATCTCCTAACCTATCAGATTTATCTTTAAAACTATGTGCCAACGTTAAACGTTGAAAAGGAAAGAAACAACTTAAATACCAAGTTAATTCTGCAGTTTGCGGAATATCGCTTTGTCTGTAAAAAACAGTTTTATGAATATCTAAACCACAAGCCAACCAAGTTGCAGCTGTACTATATGTGTTTTCTCTAAGTTCTTTACCATCTTTAATTTGCGTTAGAGAATGCATATCTGCAATAAACAAATAGGCTTCATTTTCTGGGTTATTTGCCATTTCTATGGCTGGTAAAATGGCACCTAATAAATTTCCTAAATGTGGCGTTCCTGTGCTTTGTACGCCTGTTAAAATTCTTGACATAATTTTATACTTTTCTATTTTTTAAGTACGAGTGTAATACAAAAACCATCTGTGATGGTGCGACCGTAAAAATAAGGTTTTGTTTAAGAAAACCAATCAAACAAAAGAATATTACTACATTTGTTTTTTAAGAAGGGTGCTGTATCGTTTCTTTCTAAAATTCGAATCGAGAAAAAAGTAATTTAACACTTATTAAGTTTTTGAAATATCTAAAAATTCCTTTTTTACTTATTTGGCGTTCGTGGTTTTACATATTAATGTTTGCCTCTTTATTAGTACTATCTCCATTTTTATTTGTATTTTCTTTTAAAGAAGAACATTACCATTATTTTTGGAAAGTGTCTAGAATTATATCTAAAACCTTAATTTATGGTATGGGTTTTCGATTAGATTTTAAAGCAGAAGAAAATATCGAACCAGATAAAAGTTATATGTTTTGCCCAAACCATGCTTCTTTAATGGATCCGTTTGTATTAATTGCCATTAGTAAAAATCCTATTGTTTTTGTCGGAAAAAAAGAGTTGGTTAAAATTCCTGTTTTTGGTTTTTTTTACAAAAGAGTTGTTATTATGGTAGATAGAAGCAGTGCCAAAAGCAGAAAAAGAGTTTATAAAATGGCCAAACAAAGATTACAAAACGGAGTAAGTATGGCTATTTTTCCTGAAGGATTAGTGCCTGCTGAAGACGTGGTTTTAGCACCTTTTAAAAGAGGCGCTTTTGGTTTGGCAATAGAATATCAAATACCTGTAGTACCCCAAATTTATTACGACTGTAAACGCTTTTTCTCTTGGGATTTTTTAAAAGGAAGGCCAGGAGTGTTGCGAATACATCAACATAAATTTATAAAAACAAAAGAGTTAAAAGAAAAAGATATAGATGCTTTAAAAGAGCAAACTTTTCGACTTATGTATAACGATTTGATAAACGATAAGGAGTATATGAAAGATACAAACAGAAAGAAATGAGCGAGAAGTTAAATTACGAATACTCTATAAAAGAAGAGCGTTTAAATGTTATTACGCATGCATTTGGTTTTGTGTTAAGCATTATTGCGTTTCCTTTTCTATTGATAAAAGCATTACATTTTAATGGATTTTGGAAACCAACCAGCTTTATAATTTACGGACTAAGCTTAATGGTTTTATATGCAGCTTCTACATTTTACCATGCAGCAAAAAATCCTAAGAAAAGGAGAAAATTAAACATTTTCGATCACGCAGCAATATATATGTTAATTGCAGGAAGTTATACCCCTTTTTGTTTGGTGGGTTTAGATTCTAATTTAGGTTGGTATATGTTTATTTTTGTTTGGCTGTTTGCACTTATTGGAATTATTTTAAAACTTTTTTTTACCGGTAAATTTAATATCGTTTCTACTGCTATGTATTTGTTAATGGGTTGGCAAGTGCTTTTTTTTGTAGGACCATTATCTAAAAGTTTAACATCTTTTGGATTGAATTTATTAATTGCTGGTGGTGTTTTCTACAGCATTGGCGCAATATTATATTCTATTAAAAAACTACCTTACAATCATGCAACTTTTCATGTTTTTGTATTATTAGGAAGTTTAAGTCACTTCTTTGCAATATATTATCTATAAGACAAATCGGTTCTATTTTCGTACAAGATAAATACACTTTTTTGTATAAATAGGTCTTATTTGTTAATAAAATACATACTAACTGTTAAAAAATTAACAATTTTATTGCATGTGTTAAAAAAAAAATTATTTTTGCAAAGCCTATTACTTTAACTTATAGGTTAAAGTTTTAAGCATTATAAATTTATTTAGGGGGTAGGTTTATTAAATTTCCTCGAACTTTTGTTCGAGGTTTTTTTGTGACCAATTTTTAAATGGATGTTTGCTAATTTTAGAATTGTAATATTTTAAATCTCCTGTAACTTCTTTTCCTAACCAAGTTGGTTTCTCAAATTTTTCATCTTCGGAATTTAGCTCTATTTCTGCGATTACCAAGCCTAAATTTTCACCTAAAAATTCATCAATTTCGTAGGTATGTTTTCCTTTTTTAACATAAAATCGAGTTTTTTCTATTAAGGTAGGTTCGCATAAAAGCAATAAATGCTCGGCATCTAAAATAGAAATAGATTTTTCCCACTCGAATCTGGTAGTACCTTCTTTATTCGATTTTCCTTTAATGGTTAAAAAAGCTTTGGTATTTGTAATTCGAACACGTACTACTCTTTTTTCATTAGAATTTAAATATCCTTGTTTTATATAGGTTTTATTGTAACTTTCTTGCTTAAAGCTGTCGTTTTTTACTAAAAATTTACGTTCTATTTCTAAGTTCATGTATTCGTTTCTGTAATTTGTACTAATGCATTTCTTTTGTCGTTATTGTAACAAGAATTAAATATCTTTGAAAATATAATTTATTTTGATGAAAAAATACTTTTCAATTTACATTTTACTTTTTTCCATTATCGGTATCTATTCTCAAACAGATTATAGCGATTCTTGGGAAGATTTTTTTTCTTACAACAATGTAAAAGATTTTACAAAAGTAGGCAATACCATTTATGCTTTGGCAGATAATGCTGTTTTTACCTACGATGCTGTTTCTGGAGAAATTAATAAATTATCTTCTGTACAAGGTTTGTCTGGAGAAACAACAACTTCTATTTATTATAGCGAAACGTATAAAAGATTGGTAATTGGCTACGAAAATGGTTTGGTTGAGGTGGTAAATGAAGATGGTACAATTACCATATCATCAGACATTGTAAACTTTAATCAATCTGGCGAAAAAAGCATCAATCATATTTCAGAATTTAATAAAAAATTATATTTATCTACACCTTTTGCAATTGTTGTTTACGATATCGAAAAGTTAGAATTTGGCGACACCTATTTTATAGGAAGTGGCTCTAGTTCCGTAAAAATAAATCAAACAGCAATTTTTAACGATACCATTTATGCAGTAACCGAAGAAGGAATTTTTTCTGCAGATGTAAATAACACCTCTTTAATAGATTTTACAAAATGGACCCAACGATTTAATGGTAGAAATTTTAAGGAAATTGCAATTTTTAATGATGAAATATTTGTGACAGAAAACACCTCTTTGCTAAAATTAGAAACGAGCAACTTAACCGAAGTTCGCGATTTTTTAGAAGACGTAAAAAATGTAAAAACATCGATGTCGCATTTAACAATTGCCTTGCAAAATAGAGCTGAGGTGTTAAATGCATCATTAAATCGAGAAATCGTTTTTACAACAAATGCAAATTTTAATTTTTCTTTAAACACTGCTTTTTTTGAAAATAGTACTGCTTTTTTGGCGACGAAAGAATTCGGAATTTTAGGCAGTTCTTTAAATCAACCTTCGACGTATGTAGAGATTCATCCAGAAGGACCATTATCTAACGATGTTTTTTCGATAGATGTACACAACAATAATCTTTGGGTAGTTTATGGTGGGTATTCTAGTACCTATACTCCCATTGGTAAAAGTCAAGGTTTTAGCCATTTTAACGGAGAAAGCTGGATCAACACAAAATATACCTCTAATTTACCTAAAGATTTGGTTTCTGTAACGATAGATCCAACAGAAGAGAATAAAGTTTTTATTAGCGGATCTGGAATTACGAGCAATATAAATTCTTCGCCAACTGGAGGAGTTTTGGTGGTAGAAAACGATGTTTTAACAACAATTTACAATCATTTAAATAGCACTTTAGAACCGGTTATTATTTCTTTACCTTCCATAAATATTAGAACAAATGGATCTGTTTTCGACAACCAAGGAAATTTTTGGGTAACAAATTACGAAGTAGATAAAAAAATACATAAACGATCTAAAAACGGACAGTGGAAAGGCATCGATTTAAGTACTGTACAAACAACTTCTTCTCCAGGTTTAAACGAAATTATTGTAGATAAAAGCAACAGCCTTTGGGTTGGCTCTCGAAGAAATGGTGTATATATTTATAATGAAAATGGAGACCGAAAGAAATCGTTAAATACGAGTCCAAATGTTGGAAATTTACCAGATTTAAATGTAAGAACACTAGCCGTAGATGCGAATAACAGAATTTGGATTGGCACAAAATCTGGTTTGGTGGTTTACAACAACGCATCTGGTATTTTTGATGATAACAACCCTAAAGCAAACCCAATTGTTGTAAACGCAAATTCAGATGGGTTTGGAGACCGTCTTTTGGGCGACCAAACTATAAATTCTATAGCTGTAGATGGCGCAGATAATAAGTGGTTTGGAACCGATAGTGGAGGGGTTTTATATACAAATACAAGTGGGCAAAACACCTTAGCCAATTTTAGCAAACAAAATTCACCTTTGCCATCTAACAGAATAACAAAAATTAAAGTAGATAATTCTACAGGAAAAGTATTCTTTGCAACCGCTAAAGGCATTGTTGCATATAATAGCAAAGTAGCTCCTTTTGGAGAAACTTTAGGCGAAGTATATGCATACCCAAATCCGGCTTTAAGAAATCACGAAACTGTTACGATAGATGGTAGAAATGGTACACATTTGCCCAAAGGAACTAATGTTAAAATTTTAGATGTTGCCGGAAATTTGGTGTACGAAACCAACGTAGTAGAAGGCCAAGAATTGCAAGGAGGCAAAGTCGTTTGGAACAAAAAAAATCTAGCAGGAAATAAAGTAGCTTCAGGAATATACATTGTTTTGCTTACGAACGAAGATACTTCCGAAAACTCGGTAACAAAAATTGCAATCGTAAATTAATGGCGGTTGTAAGTACAAAAGCAATTGTTTTAAGCACGTTAAAATATAGCGATACGAGCTTAATTGTAAAATGCTACACAGAAGAAGATGGTTTAAAATCGTACTTAGTTAGAGGAGTTTTAAAAGCCAAAAAAGGCGGATTAAAAGTGGCCTATTTTCAACCTTTAACACAATTAAACATTGTTGCCAACCACAGTTCTAAAAACACGCTTCATACAATAAAAGAAGTTCAAATTTTAAATCCATATAAATCTATTTATAAAGATGTTGTAAAACAATCTGTGGTACTATTTTTATCAGAGGTTTTGTCTTACAGCATTCAAGAAGAAGAAAAAAACGAGCACTTATATAATTACCTAGAAACTGCTTTTGTTTGGTTAGATGTGCACGAGAAAATAGCCAATTTTCATTTGCTATTTTTGCTGAATTTTACTCGGTATTTAGGGTTTTATCCAGATTTGTCTAAAGCAACAAAAATAGGCTTTAATTTGTTAGATGGAAACTTTACGAATTGTACTTCAGAAAAAAATGTAATTTCTGGCAATCATTTTTATCAGTTTAAAAAGCTGTTAGGCATAAATTTTGATGGTATAGAAAACGTGTCTTTTGGTAAAAAGGAAAGACAATTGGTATTACAAATAATTATCAGATATTTTGAATTACATTTGGACGGTTTTAGAAAACCTAAATCGTTACAAGTATTAGAAACCGTTTTTAGTTAATGAGAAATTTATTTTTTACAATTGTTCTTTTAATGAGTGGAGCTACTTTTTCGCAAAGCGTAAAAGTTTTAGATAAAGAAACAGGAAAAATTGTTAAAAATGTTAGTGTTTTTAACGACCAGCAAACAATAAATATTACTACGAACGATAAAGGTTTGGTAGATATTTCTCAATTTAAAAAAGAAGAAATTGTTAGTTTTTCGCATATTGCTTATGCAGTTTTAAGAGTTAAAAAATCTACCATTGTAAAAAATAATTATGTAGTATATCTAACAAAACAATCCGAACAATTAGACGAAATTGTACTTTCTGTATTTAAAAAGGCAGAAAAATCGAATCGAATTGCAGAACAAATTGCGGTTGTAAATGCAAAAGAAATTCAGAAAATTTCTCCACAAACCTCTGCAGACTTGTTAGCTACGATTCCTGGAATTAAAGTACAAAAATCTCAGTTTGGTGGAGGAAGCCCTGTAATTCGTGGAATGGAATCGAACCGAGTTTTATTGGTGGTAGATGGCGTTCGAATGAACAATGCTATTTACAGAAAAGGGCATTTGCAAAACTCTATTACAGTAACACCAAACATGTTAGATAAAACAGAAGTTGTCTTTGGTCCTTCGTCTGTTTTATATGGTTCAGATGCGTTAGGTGGTGTAATTCATTACTACACAAAAACACCAAAATTATCTGAAAACGAAGAAGTGATTAGTCAGCTTTTTTCGAGATTTTCAACCGTAAATCACGAAATAACAACCAACGTAACTGCAGAAATTAGAAAACAAAAATGGGCTTCTTTAACCAGTATTTCTTATAGCGGTTTTGGCGATTTAAAAGCAGGAAAAAGACGCTCTCATGGTTTTAAAGATTGGGGAAAAGTATTTTTCTACTCAGAAAATACAAATGGAAATTACAAAGAAAATCCAACCAAAAATTCCGACCCAAATTTGTTAAGAAATACAGGGTATAACCAAACAGATGTGTTGCAAAAATTCTTTGTTCCGCTTTCTAAAAATACCGATTTAAAAATAAATTTACAATATTCTACAACTTCCAACATTCCAAGATTCGATCGTTTAATAGAATTAAATAAAGGCGAATTAAAGTTTGCAGAATGGAATTATGGACCACAAAAAAGATTGTTAATCTCGTCTCAGTTATTGTTAAATCCTAATAAAAACTGGCTAGATAATGGTACAGTAACTGTGGCATATCAAAATTTAAAAGAAAGCAGAATACAGCGTAAATTTGGGAGTTTAGAGCGTTCTTATAGAGAAGAAGCTGTAGATGTTTTTAGTTTTAATGGAGATTTTTCTGTGCCATTAACAACCAATAAAAAAAGAACACTTTCTTATGGTTTCGAGTTTGCTTATAACGATGTAAAATCGAATTCTTACGGAAAAGAATTAAATATTGTAAACGGAGAAATTAAAGGTTTTTCCAACGATTTTAAAGTACAATCTCGTTATCCAGATGGAGGAAGTAGTTATTTAAGTTCTGCTGTTTATGTAGATTATAGGCAAGATTTAAGTAGCAAATCTACTTTAAATTCGGGCATTCGTTTTACGAACACAAACTTGCATGCAAAATGGATTGATGAAACTTTTATCCAACTTCCAGATAAAGATATTAATGCAAACCATTCTGCAGTTACTGCAACTTTAGGTTATGTTTACAAACCCAATACAAATTGGCAAATAAACAGTGTGCTATCTTCTGGTTTTCGTTCGCCAAATATAGATGATGTTGGGCGTGTTCGAGAAAAATCTGGAAATGTAACCGTGCCAAATATTTTAGTAACCCCAGAATTTGCCTACAACGCAGAAGTTGGTATTTTAAAATATTTTAACGACAGGAAGTTTCGTTTTGGAGCAAATGCATTTTATACTTTATTAGATAATTATATTCAAAGAGATTTTATTTACAATGCAAATGGTACCAAACAACAGCAAACTTTCGATGGAGAAGATGGAAATGCAGTATCGAATCAAAACAAAGGAACCGCTTATATTACCGGAGTTACAGCAAGTTATTTAGGAAGAATTTCGAATCGATGGAAAACTTCTGGTTTTTTAACATATACCAAAGGTAAAACGTACGATACCAAAGAGCCAATGTCTTCTATACCGCCTTTATTTGGGCAGTTTGAAGTAAATTACAATGCAGATAAACTTGAGTTTGGCGCCAATATTCGTTTTAATGCTAAAAAAGATATCGAAGATTTTAATATAACAGAAGGCATAGACAATCACGATTTAACACCTGTTATTAATAAAAACGGAACCACAGAACAAGAAATTTATTTTGGTTCTCCTGCTTGGGTAACATTAGGGTTAAATGGAAGTTATGTAGTGAGTAGTAATTTTTCTGTGCAAGCGAGATTAGATAATTTACTAGACCAACATTATATAGAGTTTGCTTCTGGAGTTTCTTCTCCAGGTAGAAATTTATCGGTTTCTTTTGTCGCTAATTTCTAATAAAAAATTAACTTTTAAATTTCCCCTCGTCTGTAAAATTATCATTAAGAGCACGTTCTGTTTTAATAATGCTTACTAAAATAGACAAAAGTACCAAAACCATGGGTTGCCAAGAAATTTCTTTGGTAGCGTAAGTAGCAAAAACCAAGCCCGCTAAGAAAGAAATTCCAGAATAAATTAATAAGTTTTTATTAAAAACGCTGTTTGCAAAATCCCAAATTTTCTGGTTTTGCATCGCTTTCGCAGTTCTATAACCATAAATCGCATTTATTTTTTTCGGTGGAAATTTCCAAAAAATTATACTGATTAAAAATAGCAAACCGTTTGTGGTTAAAATGTATGTTAATGGATTCATGTTTGTGTTATTTTATTTTCAAAGTTAAGATTTCTCCATAAAGTCGAAATGACAATCATTAGATTTTTTCGTTTTATTAATGGATACTGCAACTGCAAACTGAGACTGCCAACTGCTACTGCCAACTGAAGACTAAAATACTGCCTACTTCCTAACAGGCCTCATTAATCCTTCTTGTGCAAAAGACGCCACCAATTTACCATTTCTTGTAAAAATATTTCCTTTTGCCAAACCTCTTGCACCAAAAGCATTAGGCGATTCTGCAGAAAAAAGCATCCAATCGTTAAAATCGAAATCTCTAAAAAACCACATAGAATGGTCTAAACTTGCGGTTTGAGTGTTTGCAAAATTATATGTGCTCGCATTGGGGTTAAAAGCAGCATTTAATACATTGTAGTCGGAAATGTACGTAAGAATTTCTTGCTTTGTTCTATAATCTAAATTAGTATGCTCTTTTCCTTTTAAGCGAAACCAAACTTGCTCGTTTGCGGGTAAATCTTTAGGATCCATAGGATTTGGAACTCTTACTGGTTTAAATTCAATGGGTCTTTTTACGCTTAAAAAAGCTTTGGTAGATTTTGGTAGAAAATCGCCAAATTGAGCTAACATATCATCCCAACTTAATAAATCTTCTGGTTGTTTTATCTTAGAATCGAATGTTGCTTGGTGTTCGAAACCCTTTTCTTTAATATGAAACGAAGCAGCCATAATAAAAATAGTTTTTCCATTTTGGCTTGCAGTAACTCTTCTTGTCGAGAAACTTCCTCCATTTCGCATTTCTGCAACATGGTAATTTATAGGAATTGTTAAATCTCCAACTTCTAAAAAATAGGCGTGTAGAGAATGCAAAAACCGGTTTTCTGGTATGGTTCTATAAGCTGCATTTACTGCTTGTGCCAAAACTTGGCCACCAAAAACATGTGGACTTCCAATGGTATAACTGTTTCCGCTAAAATTATTTTCTCCTAAATCTTTTAAATCTAAAAGAGCTATTAATTCTTTACTTGTTTGCATTTATTTACGAGCTTGTATATGGTTTGTTTTACGTTTAAGTTGTTAACTTAATTTTCTTCTACTTCCAAAACTTATTATAACTATCCGTTTTCATTATATCAATTTTAAATTCAAACCTTTCGTTTTTAGTTATAATTACGCTATCAAAACCTAATTTATCTAATTTTTCAATTGTAGCCAATTCTCCTTCTTTTAGTTGAAGTACTTTTCGTAAAAGCCAATCGGATAAAGCTTTATTCGGGTTTGTCATTAGTGCTTTTGAATTGTCTTGACAAACTTTTGCTTCAAAAACTTCTCCTGTTGGAATTTCTAAATTAAAAGTTTCATCTCTTTCAGGGAAAAAATTTGGAAATTCTTTATGAATATCGATAGGAATTGGAATATAAATTTCTCCAATATCTCTTTTTCTACCTCCTGCATTCCATTGATTTAATCCACTTTTTTCAAAAACAAACTTTTCTTTTTTCTTAATTCCATAAAGTGGTAAAACAATATAATTTTCTCCTTTTACAAGTTTATCTGTTGCAGATTTATATTGATTACTTGAAAATAAATCAAGTAATAAACTGTAGGGGTCTTCAATAATATCGATTGGTAATTTAAAAGCGTTTTCAGGAATTATGAATTTTCTAAATAATGTACTTTTTGAATAGTTAAAAGAATAGAAATTATGTCCATCTTCAAATTGTAAACTTGCTTTGTTACTTTTTACTGAACTAATATTTGCAATATCAATTCGATTATAATCAGTTTCGAAGAGCAATAATTCTTTTTCTCTTCTTGCTACAATATGATAAAGAGAAGATTTAATATTGTAAACTCTGTTTGCTAAATTGATTCTCTCATTTCTATATTCTCCAAGTTTTAAGGCAAGTTCTTTTCCTCTATAATTTTTTAAATCTCTTGAAAGACTATTAAATTCAGCTACTTTCTCTGTGCTACTATTAGTTTTTGAAATAAAGGTTTTTAAACCAATTCCAATTGAATTAAAATCAGCATCAAAAGCAGTATCAGAACGTGATAAATTATTTGCTTTAAAACTTTTACAAAATATATTTTCGGCAACTCTATAATTAATAAAAGGAACTGCACTTTCACTAAAAAGTCCTGAAATTTTGGAAACTGCAGAAAGAAGTTTTAAATAATTTCCGTCATTTTCAATATCAATTTCTGCGAATGGTTTCATCAATTTACAGATTTTGCTAATCTGTATAATCCACCTTGTTTGTCAGTAATAACTTCAAGTACAGTTCTATACTTTTCTGGTTTCAATTTGTTTTTTAATTTATAGTATTCTTCAACCAATTTAAATTCTAAATTACTTAAATAATCAAGAAAACGAGATTCTTCATACCCAGATGAAATATTAGGACAAAAACCATTATGTTTTATTGCTAAGTCAAAGTAATAATCTTCATCTATATTATAAACTCTTAAAGCATAAATGTTTTTGGTAGTGTACTTAAATTTTTCTCTTTGGAAAAATCTGTATCTAAAATTTTCGTACTTACAATTTTCATAATACAGTTATAATTTCTTTAGCAATTCTTTCTACTAAAGTTGTTGTTACCGAATTTCCTGCTTGCATATATAATTTACTATTCGCAAGATTTGGCAAAATGTAATTTTGTGGATAACCTTGAAAAGAAAAGCATTCTCTTGGTGTTAACTTTCTAATTCCAAAGTTATCTTTAATTAAAGGAACGTTGTGACCACCAGTTCCCATATTTGCTGTTAAAGTTGGGCAAACATTACTTTTGTTTTCCCTTACGTAAACTCTTCTCCATTGATAAACAGTGTCTTTAGAAGTCATAGTTTTCTCAAGTTCTGGATAGTATTTGTGCTCTTTTGGATAATAATATTTATTTTCCTGTTTTCCTTTTTCTAAAATATTATGAATAGTTTTTGTTAATTCAATTTTCTTTGGAAATTTGAAATTACTCCAATTTTTCACTTGATTTGGGTCGAAAGCAACAATAAATATTCGTTCTCTATTTTGAGGAATATTAGCGTGAGTCATTGAATTTAAAATTGAGCTAAAAACTTTATAGCCTAATTTGTTTTCTAAAACTTCAATTATAGTTTTAAATGTTTTTCCTTTATCGTGTGAAACTAGATTTTTAACATTTTCTAAAAAAACAACCTTTGGTCTGTGTTTATTTATAATTTGTTCTACGTCAAAAAATAGAGTTCCTCTTGTATCTGCAAAACCTTTTCTATTTCCTGCAATTGAAAATGCTTGACAAGGAAAGCCTGCACACAAAACATCAAATTCTTTAGGAATATAACTTTTTGTATTTTCTTTTGTAATATCTCCAAATGGAATTTCCCCAAAGTTTTCTCTGTAGGTTTTTTTTGCCGCGTTTTCCCATTCACTTGTATAAACGCATTTTCCACCAATATTTTGTAAAGCCAATCTAAATCCACCAATTCCCGCAAATAAATCAATAAATTTAAAAATATAATTTTCAGGAGTCGGAAAAGGAACATTTTCTACTTCAAAAAGTAGCTGTTGTAAAGCATCTTCTTCAACAATAGAAATATTTTCGTCTTGTTTGTATTTTACAAATTTTTTAAGAACTTTTAAAGCATCTTTTTTGTAGTGTTTAGAAACTCCATTGTAAACGTTATGCAAATAGTGAGTAATAACAGCTTTAGCCTCTGGCTCAACAAGTTTTATTTGATAGTTTTTTACATCAAATTCTTCAATACTTACCATTTTTTTGTATGCTATCAAACCTTAAATTATGTTTAGAAACAAAAATAACATTTTATTTTGGTAATTCAATATACTTACTAAAATTGAAACACGTTATTATCTATTATCAGATTTCTTTCTACTTTTTAAATGGAAATTTCTGTTGAAATGGTGTAGGTTGTATTCTTTGCAAAAATAACTTTAATATTTTATTTGTAATGGTTTTTTTGTGACGAAGATACATGGTTAAATCTTGTGGAATTGCCCCTACAGAACTTTTAATTTCGCTTGCTGTTCTTCCGAAATTGATGGTTTTTAATTTTTTATGAATGGCAATTTCTACATAACTATACAGCATTCTTTGGTAGATCGCGTACGCTTTATTTAGTTGATAATCGATACCTACAAAATGGGCGTCTAAAGAATTATGGTTAATAATGCCAGACATAAAACCAACCAATTTACCTCGAAGATAAAATGCTTTTAAAATATACTTTTCGCCAAATTTTTCTTTAAAATCTTTATAGGTTTCTAAATTGAAATCGCTCAAATTAAAATTGGCATTTGCAGTTACTTTTTGATACAAAGTAGTCATTTCAGTCAATTTCTCTTCAATATTTGCGAATGTTATTTCTTCAATATCAATAGAGGCGCTTTGCGAATATGCTTTTTTAGCTTTTACACGAAATTTGGTTTTCATGGCGGCCAAATAATCATCAAAAGTTTGCCAGTTTTTATCGATATGAAATAGCATATTGGGTTCTACCGAAAACGGATGATAACTCACGTTTTTTAATTCATCTGTAATAGACAAAGATTCGTTTACAAAGTCTTTCAATAGAAAAGCATCAATCTTATTTTTTAGTGTTTTGTTACTATTTACAAAGTGGTTGATGGCTTTTGCCAATTCTAAAATTACTTTTTGTTTGTTTTCATTGGGTTTTATAAAAACGCCATGTTCTCCACTTACAAAAGTGTTTCCAGAGATAAGTAGTTTTAAGGGTTTGCTGTCTTTTAAAATTCGCAGTTTTCTTCCTAAACTCTTTAAAAAATAGAAATTTTTTTGAATGGAATTCATATAAAAATCTACAATTTGAATCGTCGAAAAAGCTATAGGAAGCTCGTTCTCGTTTACCAAAATAATATAAGAAAACGTTATTTCTGGATGATTTTTTTGAATCGATTGTAAAAAATCTCGATGAAAATAAACATTGTTTTCGCAATTGAGAATTTTCCAAGTATTCACGGGGATTTTATCAACGGAACCATAAAATAAAGCAGTATTTGTGTTTTTACAAAAAATCAAATTAATGCATATAATAAGTTAAACTTTCTGGACCTTCTAAAACAGTTCTAATAATTTGCATGGTTCCGTTTTCTTTTGTGGTAATGTGCCATTTGATCAAACAAATTTCGTTATTTTCAATTTCTATTCCTGTAATAGATCTTGGATGCACACAGCTACCATCGTTAAAAAACGGAATTTCATTTTTATCAGGAAAACGTGGCCTGTGTGTGTGACCGGTAATCATCATTTGATGGTTGTTTTCTTGAATCCATTTTTCTAATTTGTATTCGACTTTTATGCGTTCTTTAAAATTCTGAGCGGGAGAAGTGGGATCCGAAAAACCCAATATTTGTAGCGGTTTCCATAAGACTTTCACTAAAAAACTACTCAATCTCCAAAATACGTAATTAAACCAATCTGCTTGATGTCCATGCAACAAGAAAATTCCTTTTCCTGTGTTTTCATCTTCTAAAAAAATGGCTTCAGAAAAAGAAGCACCAATTAAAAGTTCCTTTTTTGTGTCTGATACAGAGTCGTAATAGTAATGTAAATTCTTACGAATTGTTGCAGGGTTTTTATATTTCATGTCATGATTTCCCCAGATAAAATGCAATCTATTTTCTTTATGAAACTTTTTTAGCCACATATAAATATGTTTGTTGGCTCTAAAAATACGTTCGAAACGTCGGTTTTCCCACAACTCGTCTCCATCACCTAATTCAATATACGTAAAACCGTTGTTGTAATAATACTCTAAAGCATGTTTAAACATGTTTCTGTTTCTTGCAAAATCATCTGCAAAACCATTGTTTCCTCTGTGAGAATCGCTAAAAAACACAAATTTAGAATTGGCATTAAAACAAATTTTTTTGGCATTTTTAAAAGCACGAGAAATTCTAAAGTTAGAAGACATTTAGTTTTTTTTAGAAATATAAAGATGCTAAAAAAAAGTGGTTCTTAAAATTTTAGTGCAAAATAGATAGATTATAACATTTTTTTAACAAATAGGTTTTTAAACTTTTTTGTGTAACTTTTGTCTTATAAGCTATTATATTTGTGAAGACCATTAAAAATCTTTCTTTCTTTAAGAAAGTTCAACGAACTAATTATGAGAAAAATAATATTAGCTATTCTTGGGATTTTAGCTATAGTAGGTGCTGTTTTATTAGGAAACTATATTGTAGAAAAAAACCAAAAACCAAAGCCAAAATTTAAAAAACAAGTAAAAACAGTTTTTGTACAAGAGGTAGTAAATAAAGAAGTTCCTATTATACTTACTGCTAGTGGAAACTTAACAGCTAAAAATAAAATAGATATTTTTTCTGAAGTACAAGGTATTTTTAAATCTTCTAAAAAACCCTTTAAAGCAGGAACAAGATATTATAAAGGAGAAACTTTATTAAGTATCAATAGCGACGAATTTTACGCAAGTTTGCAATCTCAAAAAAGTGGTTTGTATAATTTACTAACGGCCATAATGCCAGATATACGTTTAGATTATCCAAACGAATTTAAGAAATGGGAAAACTATTTAAAGAGTTTCGATATTAACAAAACCACTCCAAAATTGCCTAAATTCTCCACAGATAAAGAAAAATATTTTATTTCTGGAAGAGGTATTTTAACAGCATATTACAATGTTAAAAATTTAGAAGTTCGTAATTCTAAACACCAAATTAGAGCCCCTTTTTCTGGCATTTTAACAGAAGCTTTGGTAAGCCCTGGAACATTAATTAGAGTAGGGCAAAAATTAGGTGAATTTATAGATCCAAGTATTTACGAGATGGAAGTTTCTGTAAATGCAGCGTTTGCAGATCTCTTAAAAGTTGGGAATTCTGTGGCGCTGTCTAATTTAGAAAAATCGAAAAAATATACAGGAAAAGTAGTTCGTGTAAATGGTCGGGTCGATCAAGTTTCGCAAACCATTAAGGCTTTTATCGATGTAAAACATCCAGATTTAAAAGAAGGCATGTTTTTAGAAGCAGATTTGGTAGCAAAATCAGAGAAAGAAGCCATTGAAATTTCAAGAAAATTATTGGTAGATAATACTGCTGTTTACACAGTAAAAAACGATAGTATTTTAACCTTAGTAAAAGTAAAACCTGTTTATTTTGGAGCAAAAAATGTAGTTATTAAAGGCTTACATAATAACGATAAAATTTTAACGCAAACCCTACCAGGAGCTTTCGACGGAATGATTGTAAAAATTAACAAAAAGAAGTAATTACATGAAAAAGATAATTACTTATTTTATAAAATATCACGTTGCAGTAAACGTAATGGTCTTTGCATTTTTTGTATTCGGTATTTTGGGTGCATTAAATATGAAATCTTCCTTTTTTCCATTGGTAGATTCGCAATTAATTAGAATTACTTTAGCATATCCTGGAGCTTCACCAGCAGAAATGGAAGAAGGTGTTGTGCTAAAAATAGAAGACAATTTAAAAGGAATTGTTGGAGTAGAAAGGGTAACTTCTGTTTCCAGAGAAAATGCTGCAACTGTAAATGTAGAGGTAGAAAAAGGCAAAAATATAGACCTTGTTTTAACGGACGTTAAAAATGCAGTAGATAGAGTGCCTTCTTTTCCTTCTGGAATGGAACCACCAGTAATTGCAAAAGTAGAAAGTATAAGACCCACCATTAGTTTTACCATTAGTGGAGACCATGTTTCTTTAAAATCGTTAAAACAATATGCAAGAAATGTAGAAAACGACATTCGTGGTATCGAAGGAATTTCGCAAGTAGAAATTTCTGGTTTTCCTGAAGAAGAAATCGAAATTGCAGTTCGCGAAAACGATTTACGTGCCTACAATATGTCTTTTACAGAAGTTGCAAACGCAGTTAGAAACTCGAATATTTTAATTACGGGTGGAAACATAAAAACAGCCGACGAAGATTATTTAATTCGTGCCAGTAATAGATCTTATTACGGAGTTGAACTGCAAAATTTAATTGTTAGAACTCAAACAAACGGAAACATTATTCGTTTAAAAGACATTGCAGAAATTAGAGATACTTGGTCCGAAAACCCAGATAGATTGTACTATAATGGAAATTTAGCCATCGATATTACAGTAAGTAATACCAATAACGAAGACTTAATTTCTTCTGCAGATAAAATTAAAGAGTATATTCATAAATACAACCAACAACAACAAAATGTTCAGTTAAGTGTTACTAGCGATAGAAGTATCACCTTAAATGGAAGAACAAAATTATTGGTAGAAAACGGAATTGTTGGTATTCTCTTAGTACTCTTCTTTTTAGCACTTTTCTTAAACCTTCGTTTGGCAATTTGGGTGGCATTTGGTTTGCCAGTTGCCTTTTTAGGAATGTTTATTTTTGCGGGTCAATTTGATGTTACCATTAACGTTTTATCGTTATTTGGAATGATTATCGTAATTGGTATTTTGGTAGATGATGGAATTGTTATTGGAGAAAACATATATCATCATTATTACGATTTAGGAAAAACAAAAGTACAAGCAGCAATCGATGGAACCATGGAGGTAATTCCGCCAATAGTCTCTGCGATTTTAACAACACTCATTGCCTTTTCTACCTTCTTTTTTGTAGATGGTAGAATTGGAAGTTTCTTTGGAGAAGTCTCTACAATTGTAATTTTAACTTTAACTGTTTCTTTAATTGAAGCCTTGGTTATTTTACCAGCACACATTGCACATTCGAAGGCTCTAGATAGAAAAAAGTTAGAAAATGGCGACGCGAAAAAAACCAATAAAATAGATGCTTTTTTTACCAAAATAAACAGAGGTGCAGATACGTATTTAGGAAAATTTAGAGACCATTATTATCTGCCGTTTTTAAAATTCTCTTTAAATAACAAGATTTTTATTTTCTGCCTATTTATAGCCACTTTATCAATTAGTTTTTCTGCATTAAAAGGAGGGATTATAAAAAGTTCTTTTTTTCCAAGAATTGCTAGTGATAGAGTTCAAATTACATTAAACATGCCACAAGGAACCAATGAGAGAATTACAGATTCTGTAATTTCTTTAATAGAAGAAAAAGTGTGGATGGTTAATAAAGAGTTTTCTGCAAAACAAAGTGGAAATTTAGAGGTGGTAGAAAATGTCATTAAAAGAGTAGGACCAGGAAGTGCCAATGCCACCTTAAGCGTAAATCTTTTACCAGGAGAAACACGAGATTTTTCTTCCCCAGAAATTACCAATGCAATTCAAAAATTGGTAGGAAAAGTATATGGAGTAGAAAGTCTGGTTTTTGGTTCTGGAGGTAATTTTGGAGGAAGCCCTGTTGCAGTTTCTTTATTAGGAAACAACATTACAGAATTAAAAGCGGTAAAAGACGAGCTAAAACAAACCTTAGAAAACAATCCATTATTAAAAGATGTAACAGACAACGATCCTGCAGGAATAAAAGAAGTACGTATAAAATTAAAAGACAATGCGTATTTGTTAGGCTTAAATTTACAATCGGTAATGTCGCAAGTTCGTTTTGGATTTTTCGGTTTTCAGGCACAACGTTTTCAAAGAGGACAAGACGAAATTAAAGTTTGGGTTCGTTACGATAAACAAGACAGATCTTCGATTAACGATTTAGACGATATGCGAATAATTACGCCAACAGGAACGCGTGTTCCGTTTTCGGAAATCGCAAATTATACCATAGAAAGAGGAGATATTGCCATTAATCATTTAGAAGGAAAACGCGAAATACAAATTTCGGCAGATTTAAAAGATTTAGAAACCAGTGAAACCGAGATTTTAGACAATATTAAAAATAATATTATGCCAGAAATCTTGTCTAAATACCCAACAGTTTCACCTTTATACGAAGGGCAAAATAGAGAAGCCAAAAAAACCACAGATTCTTTAAACTTGGTGGGACCTATTATTTTATTGTTAATTTATATCGTAATCGCATTCACATTCCGTTCTTACAGCCAGCCAATTTTATTAATAATTATGATACCATTTAGTATGATTGGTGTTATTTGGGGGCATTATATTCATAATTTTTCCATCGGAATTTTATCCTTTTTAGGAATCATTGCCCTTATTGGAATTATGGTAAATGATGGTTTGGTGTTGATAGGAAAATTCAACAGTTACTTAAAAGAAGGCCTAAAATACGATGATGCTTTAATAAAAGCAGGCCAATCTCGTTTTAGAGCCATTTTCTTAACCTCTTTAACAACCATTGCTGGTTTGGCGCCTTTAATTTTCGAAAAAAGTAGGCAAGCACAATTTTTAATTCCCATGGCAATTTCAATAGCCTATGGAATTGCTATTGCAACTGTTTTAACATTGGTAATGTTGCCTATGATGTTAGCAACTTCTAACGCAATAAAAGTAAAAATAAAATGGTTAAAAACAAATAGAGATGTTACCAAAGAAGAAGTAGAAAGAGCCATTATAGAATCGAAATACGACGATGGAAACACGACTGAAATCGAATCTAAAGAAGCAAAAAAAAGCTTAGAGTCTAACTTTAAAAAAGACGAAAATGAATAAAAAAGCGATATTAATTCTTCTTTGTTTAGCAACTTTAAAAAATTTTTCACAAGAAATTTTAACAAAGAAAGAAGCGCTAGAAATTACGTTAAAAAACAATTTCGGAATTAAAATTGCAAATAATAATATCGAAGTTGCTAAAAATAATTCGAGTATTTATAACACGCGTTATTTGCCAACGGCGACTTTAAATTCTGGAGCAGATTATCGAAGAAATAATCAGAAAATTGTGTTTACAGATCCACAAACAGGAGGAGATGCAGAGAGAGTTGGAAACGGAGCCGTTACAAAATCTTACAATGCATCTGTGGGCATAAATTATACCATTTTCGATGGTTTGGGCAGAAAATACAACTATCAACAATTAAAAGAAACTTATAATTTAACAGAAATCCAAGCAAGAGAAACAATCGAAAACACCTATTTACAATTGTTTACAGTATATTTTCAAATTGCAAGATTATCAGAAAACACCCATAATTTAGAAGAAGCTTTAACAATTTCTAAAAGCAGATTAGAACGTGCAAAATATCAATACGAATATGGGCAATCTACCCGATTAGAAATGCTAAATGCAGAAGTAGATATAAATAACGATAGTATTACATTAATAAATTCTAGACAACAATTAAGCAATGCAAAACGTAGTTTAAACATTATTTTAGGTGTTGAAAAAATGGCAAATTACGAAGTCGAAACAGATGTTGAGTTCAATAAATTAATGAATTTTGAAGAACTTCAACAAAAAACATTGGTCAATAATAGTCTGTTAAAACAGAACGAAAAAAATATTGCGATTAGCGAGTTTAATATTAAAATTAACAAAGCAGGTTATTTACCTTCTTTAAATTTTAATACTTCGTATGGTTTTAATAGAACAGAAAACGAAAATTTAGTAAACCCTTTTGGTGCACGTTTAATTACTTCAGATGGATTAAATGCGGGTTTAAGTTTAACATGGAATATTTTTGATGGTGGAAGCACAAAAACAAGAGTTGCTAATGCCAAAATTGCTTTAGAAAATCAGCAAATTGCTTTAGAACAACAAAAATTAACGATTCAAAATAACTTAAAAAATACTTGGGAGAATTATAACAACCAATTATTCATTTTAAAAGCACAAGAAAAAAACGTGCAAACCACACAAAATAATTTCGATAGAACTCAAGAACGTTATAAGTTGGGGCAAGTAACTTCGATTGAATTTCGACAAGCACAAATAAACTTAATTAATGCTAAAACCGCATTTAACAACGCAAAGTTCGATGCAAAATTAATCGAATTGCAATTATTACAATTAAGTGGAGATATTTTAAACGTCGCTTTTTAAAAACTGATGTATATCGTAACTTAACAATAAAAGGTATAAATTGTTAATTTTTGGTTAATGATAAGTTAAGGTATCAAAAACATGATAATTATCATGTTTTTGATAATGTAAAGCCATTAATTTTGTCGCGTAATTACATTTCTTGTGGTTAAAGAGGTTTACTTATTAAACCCACGTATTATAGTAAATAGTAGTATTTTTAGCGGTTAGTTAGCCCGAGTTAAAAGCTCGGGTTTTTTTATCTTCGAGAATATCTTGTACAAGAAATAATATCAATTTTATACAATGGATTTAGATTTATCAGAAAGTGTGTGGGACAATCGTTACAAAACAAACGATACTGGTTGGGATTTAGGAGAAGTTTCTCCTCCTTTAAAGGCCTATTTTAATCAATTAAAGAATAAAGAACTCAAAATATTAATTCCTGGAGGAGGGAATTCTCACGAAGCAGAATATTTGTTTCGCCAAGGATTTAAAAACGTATTTGTTGTAGATGTCTCTAAAACTGCGCTAGAAAATATAAAAAAGCGAGTTCCAAATTTTCCTGCATCGCAATTATTGCACAACGATTTTTTTAATACAAACCATAGTTTCGATTTAATAATCGAACAAACCTTTTTTTGCGCCATTAACCCAAATTTAAGAGAAAAATATGCCATTAAAATGCACGAACTTCTCAAAGAAAAAGGAAAACTGGTGGGGCTTTTGTTCAATGCACCTTTGTTTGACAATCGCCCGCCATTTGGAGGTTCTAAAAAAGAATATATTACTTATTTTAAACCGTATTTCGAATTCGAAATTTTTGAGAATTGCTATAATTCTATAGAAAGTAGAGAAGGAAGAGAGTTGTTTTTTAAATTTGTAAAGTCTTAAAAGATCATTATAAAATTACCAAATTCTTTTCCATAAAAACCCTTAAAAGTTTTTAAAACCTTTGAAACCGAATGGGTAATTTTTTTTATTCTATCTTTTTAACAACTGCTTTTGGTGCTTCTTTTCTAGTACCGTCAAAACCATCTACACCACCTACAGTGGTATATTTCATTACATATTTTTTGTCTGGAAAAATTCTTTTGTAGGCACTTTGGCACATTAAAGTTGCTTCGTGGAAGCCACATAAAATCAGTTTTAATTTTCCTGGGTAAGTATTTACATCTCCAATGGCATAAATTCCTGGAATATTGGTTTGATAATCTAAAGCGTTGTTTACTTTAATGGCATTTTTTTCGATTTCTAATCCCCAATAGGCAATAGGACCTAATTTTGGCGATAAACCAAAGAGCGGAATAAAATGATCTGTTTCTATACGAAAAGGTTCGCCTCCATTTTGAACCACAGAAACTCCTTCTACTTTATTTGTTCCAATAATTTCTTTTACTTCTGCAGGTGTAATCATGTTTATTTTTCCTGCATCTTTTAATTCTTGCACTTTTTCTACAGAATCTAAAGCGCCTCTAAATTCGTTTCTTCTGTGAATTAAGGTAACTGAAGAAGCAACATCTGTTAAAAATATAGACCAATCTAAAGCAGAATCTCCACCTCCAGAAATAACTACTTTTTTATTTCTATAAAGTTCTGGGTCACGTATGATGTATTCTACTCCTTTATCTTCGAAATTTGCAATGTTAAAAATGGGTGGCTTTCTTGGCTCGAAAGAACCCAAACCACCTGCAATTGCAACAACTTTTGCATAGTGTTTTGTACCTTTATTGGTGGTAACAATAAACGTTTCGTCTTCTTGTTTTTCGATGGTTTCTGCACGTTCGCCTAATGTAAAACCTGGTTCAAATTGTTTTATTTGTTCCATTAATTTATCGGTTAAATCGCCCGCTAAAATTTCTGGATATGCAGGAATGTCATAAATTGGTTTTTTCGGATAAATCTCTGAACATTGGCCACCAACCTGTGGCAAAGCATCTATTAAATGGCAGCGTAGCTTTAATAACCCTGCTTCAAAAACGGTAAATAATCCTGTGGGTCCTGCACCAATAATTAAAATATCTGTTGTAATCACTTTTTGTTTTCTTTATCTATTTAGACCTCAAAGATTTTTACAATCTTTGAGGTCTGTTTTATTTTCGTGAGGGCGTTAACGATTGAAATGGTCTCCTTTTTTTAGTTGTCAGTTCGAGCGAATTTGTGAAGAACGAACAAATTTACATCGAGAAAAAAACTAAAAAGATACATCTTTCGACTACGCTCAAGACAACCTACAAGCTCGACCTTTTTAAGGAATGCCCAAAATTATAATATTCTGTTTGCTTAGAAGCTAATTTTTATCAGTTTAAGCAACATTTATGACTTCTTCGATTTGTGGTGCGTACTTTTTAATGGTTGCTTCTACACCATTTTTTAGTGTCATTTGGTTTACAGAACAACCTGTGCAAGCGCCTTCTAATTGCACTTTTACAATGGAGTTCTCTATTGAAAGTAGCCGAATGTTGCCACCATCACTCATTAAAAAAGGGCGGATTTCATCCAACGCTTTTTCTACATTTTCTAAGGTTTCTTGTGCTGTCATACTTTATTTTTTACTGAACTACAACCACTCATTGTTGTAATTCTAACAACTTCTGTGGGTGGTAAATTTTCGTTTCTTTTTAATAATTGAGCGACCATTTCTTTGGTAATTTTATCGAAAGCTTCTTCTAAAAGTGTACCTTCTTGTAATGCTACTGGATGCCCAACATCGCCAGATTCACGAATGCTTTGTACTAAAGGGATTTCTCCTAAAAACTGGGTTTTAATATCTTCTGCCAAGTTTTTTGCGCCATCTTTTCCAAAAATGTAATATTTATTATCTGGCAATTCTTCTGGTGTAAAATATGCCATATTTTCTACGATTCCTAATACTGGAACGTTAATATTTTCTTGTTGAAACATGGCAACTCCTTTTTTAGCATCTGCCAATGCAATATTTTGTGGTGTGCTTACTACAACTGCACCATTTATTGGCAATGCTTGTACGATTGATAAGTGCACGTCTCCTGTTCCTGGTGGTAAATCGATTAAAAGAAAATCTAATTCGCCCCAATCTCCATCAAAAATTAATTGATTTAATGCTTTTGAAGCCATGGGACCACGCCAAATTACGGCTTGATTAGGATCTGTAAAAAATCCTAAAGACAATAATTTTACCCCATAATTTTCGATAGGTTTCATTTTCGAACGACCATCTACTTTTACAGAAAGTGGTCTTGCTTTTTCTACATCGAACATTATATGTTGCGATGGTCCATAAACATCGGCATCTAAAACCCCCACATTAAAGCCCATTTTTGCTAATGAAATTGCTGTATTTGCTGTAATTGTAGATTTACCTACACCACCCTTACCAGACGCAATTGCAATAATATTTTTAATATTCGGAATTTCTTTACCACGAATTTGATTCGGATTTTCTTTTGCAACTGGTTTTTCTACGGTTACGTTTACTTTTACATCTATATTTTTAGAAACATTGCTTTTAATGGCTTTTGTAATTTCCGATTCAACTTTCTTTTTTGCTTGCAAGGTTGGATTGCTAATTGTTATTTCTACAATTACTTCGTTTCCAAAAATTACGATGTTTTTTAAGTTGTTATTTTCTACCAAACTTTTTCCTTCTCCTGGAGCAGTAATGGTTTCTAGTGCTTGTTGTATGTCTTGTTTTTTAAAACTCATTTTTCTTTCAATGTTAGGTCGAGCGCAGTCGAGACCTAATGTATTGTTCGTTCTATAAAACCTCTCGACTGCGCTCGAGAAGACATTTATAGTTTTAATTAAGTTAATATCAATTACAAAGATACGTTTAACTGTTTAAAAAAGAAAGTTTGTAGATTGTGAATATTTATAGGTTGATAAGTGGAAATGATGGTCGGTTTTTTTTAAAAGTTTTTTTGATGTTGCAGTTTATTATTTTAATCGAATACGGTTGCTTTTTTATCACATAGTAGCACGAAAAAATATAGCTAATTTTTTTGTTTAGAGTGTTTTCTCTGAGAAATCTATGTATAATAATATCTAAAATTTGAAATTTGAATTCAATTCTTCCATCGGATTCCAAAAAACGGTTTCTAAATCTTGAATTTGATTATCAATTACCACAATTCCTTCGTTTTCTAACAATTGCTGCATTAAATTTGTACCATCGAAATGATGTTTTCCTGTTAATAATCCTTTTTTATTAACAACTCTATGTGCGGGTACTTCTTCTTTTTGATTCGAAGAACTATTCATGGCCCAGCCCACCATTCTTGCAGATTTTGCTGCGCCTAAATATTTTGCAATTGCACCATAACTTGTAACTCTTCCATATGGAATTAAGCGTGCAACTTGATAGACTTTATCGAAAAAATTATCGGATTTTTTCACTTTTAAAAGATAAGGATTATTAGGTTAATAGGCCCTAGATTCAAATGCTAGTGCAAGTTTTTGATAGGATTTTCCTACGGGTTTTACCCCGTTAGGAAAAGTCCAAAAAAAGTCAAAGATTTGTGATATGAACTACAAACAATTAACTTTCGAACAAAGGTACTCAATAGAATTAATGCTTAAGGCAAAAATTAGTAAAAAAGAGATTATTAAATCACTTTGTATTAATGAAAGTACTTTTTATAGAGAATTGAAAAGGAACTCAAAACCTAGGACTTATAGTGCTAAACACGCACAAAAATTAGCTGATGAGCGTAAAAAAGAAGGCCATTATAAGACTATTTTTTCAACGGAAATGAAAAAAATAATCAAAGAAAAAATGATTAAATTTCAATGGTCTCCAGAACAGATAGTTGGTTGGTGTAAACTTAAAGCAATACAGATGGTCTCTCACGAGCGAATTTACCAATATGTTTGGCAAGATAAAAGACAAGGAGGATTGCTTTATAAAGAACTACGAACAGGTCAAAAAAAATATAAAAAAAGGTATGGAAGTAAATCCAATAGAGGACAAATACCCGATAAAGTGTCTATAGAAAAACGTCCAAAAATTGTAGAACTCAAAGAAAGAGTAGGTGATTTAGAATCTGATTTAATTATAGGAAAAGACCATAAAGGAGCTTTATTAACCATTGTAGATCGCTATTCTAGTTTTTTATGGATTGAAAATGTGACAGGAAAAAAAGCAGATATGATTACAAAAATGACTATAAACACTTTAGCACCACATAAAAAATGGGTTCGAACAATTACCAATGATAATGGAAAAGAGTTTGCAGGACATAAAAAAATAGCAGAAAAATTAAATTGTGATGTCTATTTTGCTCACCCTTATAGCTCTTGGGAACGTGGACTTAACGAGTATACGAACAAACTTATCAGACAATATTTCCCAAAAAATGAACACTTGGATAATGTCAAACAAAAGGATATTTTTGAAACGGTAAACAAACTCAATAATAGACCAAGAAAAAAGTTAGGATACAGAACCCCTAAAGAGGTTTTTTATCAATTTATTAACCAAAATCAAAAACTTGCACTTGGTACTTGAATCTACGGGCAGTGTTTTAACTATAAACTGAAACCTTTTTGGGGTTATTTATGTTAAAGAAACATGTAAATTCCTGGCAAAAAACTAATATTTTAACCGAAATTGAATGTATGTAATAGGTTTGTCTATGGCCAAATACTGGTTTTCGTAAAAAGTTTGTGTTTCTACGACTTCTTTTGGAGCACCTTCATTTTTATAAACGGTATGGTTTGCATATAAAACCTCATGTCCTTCTCCATGCAACAAACCTAATGTATAGCCGTGCATAAATTCGCTATCGGTTTTTAAGTTTACAATTCCTTCTTTTTTTAAAATATGATGGTATTTTTTCAAGAAATTGGTATTTGTCATTCTATGTTTTGTACGCTTGTATTTTATTTGTGGGTCTGGAAAAGTAATCCAAATTTCAGAAATTTCGTTTTCTGCAAAAATAAAATCTACCAACTCGATTTGTGTTCTTACAAATGCTACATTTGGTAAGTTTTCTTCGAGAGCCGTTTTTGCGCCTCGCCAAAAACGAGCTCCTTTTATATCGATTCCAATATAATTTTTATTTGGGTTTTTTCTAGCCAAAGCAATGGTATATTCGCCTTTACCACAACCCAATTCTACAATAATAGGATTGTTGTTCCCAAAAAAAGAATGCCATTTGCCTTTGTAAGAAAAGTTGTTTACTACCTCTTCTCTTGTTGGCTGAATGACATTTTTAAACGTTTCATTTTCTTTAAAACGCTTTAGTTTATTTTTGCTTCCCAAAGTGTAAAATTAAGCTCTGTCTTCAGTTCCTTCTCTTACAAATCGCTTAGATTCTTTCATCCAATATGCAAAAAGAACTAATAAAACCAATAGAAATAACCAGTTTACGGCATTAGAAATCCACCATCCAAAATCGGCATGTGCTACACTTGTGCGTAACCAGTTAAAAGGGATAAATAAAAGATCTGTAAATAAACTACCAATCCATCTAAAAATATTGCTTGCTATCATAACTTAATTATCTTTACGGTGCAAAAATAACAAAAGAAACAATGCTAGCCAATTTTTTAAGCAAATCTAAACCCATCAATTTTATTGTGCTTCTGGTACTGTTTTTGTGCATTTTTTTATTAGATGCGTTTACAGTGTATGCTTCTAAAGGTTTTACATTTACTATTTTTTTAGAAAATCTTGGTTTTTTTTCGCTTTTTCTACTTATTTTTTTCTTTTACAATTTTGTGATTTCTAAAAATAACTTAACAAAAGATAACAGTTACGCTTTTTTTGTTTTTACAGTGTTTTTAAGCTATTTTGTTATTAAATTATTTTCTTTTAAAGTACTTTTTTTATTACTGATTTATATACTTTTTTCCAGAAAAATATACAGTTTAAAATCTCAAAAAAAAGTGTTACAAAAATTGTTTGATAGTGGATTTTGGCTCGCGATTTTATTTTTTATAGAACCCTTTTCTGCAATGTTTGCCTTGTTAATTTATGTGGCAACTTACGTGCATCATAAAATAACAATTCGTACTTTATTTGCCCCAGTTGTTGGTTTTTGTGCTCCTTTATTAATTTATTATGCCTATTGTTTGTGGCTTAACGAAGTACGTGTTTTTACGAATCTTTTTGTTTTTAAGCAGTTTCATAAAATTTCTTTTTATGCCGAAAATAATTTTTATTGGTTGGTAATTTCGATATTATTTTTAACTACGATTGGTTTTATCTTAAAAACACCAAAAGCGCTTTCTGTAAATAATACTTTCAAGAAAAATTGGCTTATTGTAACGTTTCAATTGCTAATATCTTTCTTTTTCGTGCTTTTAATTCCTGAGAAAACAGGGGTAGAAATTCTTTTTCTAATTTTTCCAGCATCTATAGTTGTTGCAAACGGACTTGAAATTATAAAAAGCGATTTCATTAAAAACATCGTTTTTTATGTATTGCTTGCAAGTACTGTCTTTGCGGTATTATTATAATTTTGTTCCGTAAGCCAAATCTCCTGCATCTCCTAGGCCTGGAACTATGTAGCCTTTATCGTTTAATTTATTGTCGATAGTGGCAATCCATAATTGTGTGTGTTTTGGAAAATGATTTTCAATAAAATCGATGCCTTCTTTAGAGCCAATTACAGCAACAATATGAATTTCTTTTGGGGTTCCGTGTTTTTTTATTGCTTCGTAAACAGCCACCAAACTTTGCCCAGTTGCTAACATAGGGTCTGCCAATAACAGTGTTTTATTATCTATAGATGGCGAAGCGAAATATTCGACAACAATTTCGAAATTATTGTTGTTTTTAGGATGATGCCTGTATGCAGAAATAAAAGCATTTTCTGCATCGTCGAAATAATTTAACAATCCTTGATGTAAAGGCAAACCTGCTCTTAAAATCGAACATAAAACAATATTGTTATAAGACAATTGCATTTTTTTCTTTCCTAAGGGAGTTTCGATATAAACACCAGCATACGACAAATTTTTACTCAATTCATAGCCCAAAACCTCGCCAATTCTTTCGATATTTCTTCGAAATCGAAGCGAATCTTTTTGAGTTTTTACCGCTCTAATTTCTGCGATAAATTTATTTAAAATAGAGTGGTTTTCTGCGATGTGATGTATTTCCATTTGTAATGTCTTTCTAACAAAATTACAAAAAAGAAAGCCATATTTTTTTACGTTTTTAGAATTATAGCTTCATAAAAACGCTTTAAACAAAATGAAATTCTTTTTTTAACAAAAAAAATGTATCTTGTACCTTTATTAAATTGAATATTAACAACTAAAAAAATAAAAAGAATGGGAATTTTTTCGTTTATTAAAAATGCTGGAGCAAAAATTTTTGGTATTGGTAAAACCACAGAAGAAGAAAATGCAGAAAAATCGGAACAATTAAGAAATGCAATTACAGACTTAGATTTAGAAGTAAAAGATTTGTCTATTGAAGTAGATGACGATGCTGTAAAACTTTGGGGCGAAGCTGTAGATTTGGCGACTAAAGAAAAAGTAGTTTTAGTCGTAGGAAATACAAACGGAGTTGCCTCTGTAGAAGATAACATGTCTGTAGCAAAAGTAGAAGTTATCGAAGAAGCAGATATGGCGCAATTTCATACAGTAGAAAGTGGAGATACTTTAGGTAAAATCGCCAAAGAATATTATGGAAATGCCATGAAATATCCTGTAATTTTTGAAGCAAACAAGCCTATGTTAACACATCCAGATAAAATTTATCCAGGACAGGTTTTAAGAATTCCGCCTTTAGTAGATTAAAAAAAATCAACCAAAAGTTAACCAACCTAACTTAAAAGAGTTTCAATATGCATTGAGACTCTTTTTTTGTGCCTAGTTTTAAAATTATCCTCAACTTTGCAAATTCATTTTTTCACACAATTTGTTATGAACAAAAGAATTTTAGCATTAATTGCAGTTACCATTGCTACCATTATTTACGGAGTAAATTACACGATTGCAAAAGATGTAATGCCAACCTATGTAAAACCTTATGGCTTTATATTTATTAGAGTTGTGGGGGCAACTGCTATTTTTTGGCTTTTAGGTTTGTTTGTGAAATCTCAAAAAATAGAAAAAGAAGATTATAAAAAAATTCTTTTAGCATCTTTTTTTGGGGTAGGTTTAAACATGTTATCGTTTTTTAAAGGTTTAAGTTTAACAACCCCCATAAGTGCCTCTGTAATGATGGTAACTTCGCCAATAATGGTGCTCGTTTTTTCGAGTATTTTAATTAGAAAAGCCATTGGGAAGCAGCGAGTTTTAGGGGTGTTTATTGGTTTAGTTGGTACCATTTTATTAATAACTTATGGCAGTTCTTCTAACCAAACCGCAACCAACAGCCATCTTGGAAATTTCTTGGTGTTTGTAAATGCTTCTTCTTACGGTTTGTATTTGGTTTTGGCAAAAAATTTAATTAAAAAATACCATCCGCTTGTATTTGTAAAATGGTTGTATTTGTTTGGCCTTATTTTTATAATTCCTGTGGGCTATACCGAATTTTCGGAAATTGTTTGGCAGGCAATTCCTACAAATATATATTGGAATATTGGTTTTGTTGTTTTATTTACCACTTGCATTACCTACTTGTTCAATTTGTATGGTTTATCGAAATTAAAACCAACAACGGTAAGCGTTTTTATTTATTTACAGCCTGTAATTGCTTCTATTTATGCATTAATTGTGGGCAGCGATTCTTTAAATTTGGTAAAAATTTGTGCTACGTTATTAATCTTTTTCGGGGTTTATTTAGTAACAAAACAAGCAAAAGATTCTAAGAATTAAAACTATATTTGCAACTCATTAAAAATGATGAATTTATGATTCAATCTATGACAGGTTACGGAAAAGCAGTTTTACAATTGCCCACTAAAAAAGTAACCATAGAAATAAAATCTTTAAACAGTAAAAATTTAGATTTAAATGTTCGCATTCCATCTCATTACAAAGAAAAAGAACTAGCCGTTCGTAAAAAATTAGCGAATTCTTTGGTACGTGGAAAGATAGATTTTTCGATTTTTGTAGAAATAACTTCTGATGAAACTTCTGCAAGCATAAACCATGGAGTGGTAAAAGAATACATGCAACAATTAAGAAATGTGGTACAAACAGGCACTACCGATGATGTAGAGTTGTTAAAAATGGCTGTAAGAATGCCAGACGCTTTCACTACAGTGCGTGAAGAATTAGACGAAAACGAGTGGGTTGAAATTGAAAAAGGAATTGCGCTTGCTATTAAAGAAATAGTACAATATAGAATCGATGAAGCTGCCTCTTTAGAAATCGATTTTAAACAAAGAATTGCCAATATTAAAAATTATTTAGAGCAAGTACAAGCCTTAGATGGAGACAGAATTGAGCATGTAAAAACCCGCCTTCAAAAAGCAATTGACGAGTTAAAAGTAGAAACAGATGAAAACAGATTTGAACAAGAACTAATCTACTATTTAGAAAAGCTAGATATTAACGAAGAAAAAGTGCGTTTGGCAAATCATTTAAATTATTTTTTACAAACTTTAGATTCACCAGATTCTAATGGAAAAAAATTAGGCTTTATTGTACAAGAAATGGGGCGCGAAATAAATACCACAGGTTCTAAAGCCAATTTTGCACCCATGCAAAAAGCAGTTATTCAAATGAAAAATGAACTAGAACAAATTAAAGAACAAATTTTAAACGTGTTATAAATTTAGATTTCTTGCAAGGTTTTAAAAATCTTGTAGGTATTAAATTTAAGCTAAATAAATATTTAAAAAAGTAGATTTTTATACCTAAAAGGTTAAAAAACCTTGCAGAAGTCAAAAACCATTTTTTAAAAAATTAAATTAAGAAGTTAAAGAAACTTTTGTTGCGGTCAACCAAACATTGTTTTGCTTTTCTTTGAGCGCAGTCGAGAAGTTATAATTATAATTCTATGTCAGATTTTAAAGGAAAATTATTCGTGTTTTCTGCACCATCAGGTTCTGGAAAAACCACCATTGTTCGTCATTTATTAGCACAAAAAAAGTTCAACTTAGAGTTTTCTATTTCTGCAACTTCAAGAGCGCCAAGAGGTTTCGAAAAAGAGGGCGAAGATTATTATTTTATGTCTTTAAGAAATTTTAAAGATAAAATTAAAAATGATGAATTTTTAGAATGGGAAGAAGTGTATAGAGATAATTTTTACGGAACTTTAAAAAGTGAAGTCGAAAGAATTTGGGCACAAAAAAAACATGTTATTTTTGATATTGATGTGGTTGGTGGCCTGCGAATTAAAAAGAAATATCCTGAAAGAACATTATCGGTTTTTGTAAAACCACCAAGTGTAGATGAGTTAAAAATTCGCTTGAAAAAACGTAAAACAGAAAGCGAAGAAAAAATAAATATGAGAATTGCAAAAGCCTCTGTGGAGCTGGCAACTGCACCTCAGTTCGATAAAATTATTAAAAATTACGATTTAGAGGTTGCTTTAAAAGAAGCAGAAGATTTAGTAAGTGATTTTTTGAATGAGAAGGAAGCTGGAAGTGGGAAGTAGGAAGTTCGAAGGTAAATTGAGTATTAGAAAAGTATAGAGAAAATTTAAAAAAGTAGGAAGTGGAAGCTAGAAGCAGGAAGTTAAATACTTACTGAATACTTCAAGCTCCCAACTTCCAACTTCAAACTGTTTACAATGAAAATCGGTTTATATTTTGGCACTTTTAATCCAATTCATGTTGGGCATTTAATTATTGCCAATCACATGGTAGAAAATTCAGATTTAGACGAAATTTGGATGGTAGTAACCCCTCATAATCCGTTTAAAAAGAAAAACTCTTTGCTAGAAAACCACCACAGGTTTGAGCTGGTTTACAGAGCTACAGAAAATTATTCGAAAATAAAACCTTCGAATATTGAGTTTAAATTGCCGCAACCTAATTATACTGTTTTTACCTTAGCGCATATTTCCGAAAAATATCCGAACAAAGAATTTTGTTTAATTATGGGAGAAGATAATTTAAAAAGTCTTCATAAATGGAAAAATTACGAAACTATTTTAGAACATCATCATATATATGTGTATCCAAGAATTTCTGAAGGAAAAATAGAAACACGATTCGATAAACACCCAAAAATTCATAAAATACAGGCACCCATTGTCGAAATTTCTTCAACAATGATAAGAAATGGTATCAAAAACGGAAAAAACATTCAACCTATGTTAACCAAAGAAGTTTGGAATTATATAGACGAAATGAATTTTTACAAAAAATAATTTAATTGTTTTTATTCCGTTACTAAAATATACGCTCTGTAAGGGTTTCTGTATATTTGTACGATTCAAATTTTAATTTGTGGCAAAAAAAGATAAAAAAAAGGGTAAATTAAAACAAAAACTAACCGATAAATACAGGTTGGTCGTGTTAAATGAAAACACGTTCGAAGAGCGTTTTTCGTTAAAATTATCACGTTTAAATGTGTTTGTTTTAGGAGGTATTTTTTCTATTTTATTAATTGTTTTAACGACGGTTTTAATTGCGTTTACACCAATTAAAGAATACATTCCTGGCTATTCTTCTTCCAAATTAAAAGCAACTGCTGTTAAATTAACTTTCGAAGCAGATTCTTTAAAAGCGAAATTGGCTAGCTTAGAAAACTATACAAAAGCCTTAAAACCCGTTTTAACAGGAGAAATAAAGCCAGAAAGTATCGATTCTATTATTTCTGAAAACACACCTATTGTTGTCGAAGAAAGTAAACTAAATGCCTCTAAAGAAGATTCTTTATTTAGAGAAAAAATAGATCGAGAAACTCGTTTTTCTATCTTAGAAAATTCAAAAAATAAAAGTAACATTGTTTTTTTCGCTCCATTGTCGGGTTCTGTTACTCAAAATTTCGATGCAAACAGCAAACATTTTGCCGTAGATATTGTAGCCAAAACAGGTACTCCCATAAAAGCAGTTGCAGACGGAACCGTAATTTTTTCTGGTTGGAACACAGAAACGGGTTATGTAATTATTTTAAAACATAGCAACGACTATATTTCTGTTTACAAACACAATGGAAATTTACTAAAACAGCAAGGCGATTTTGTAAAATCTGGCGAAGTTATAGCCACTGTGGGTTCTACAGGAGAGTTAACTACGGGACCACATTTACATTTCGAACTTTGGAGTGGTGGTTATGCCGTAAATCCTACTAATTTTATCGATTTTAAATAATGAGCATCAAATCTTTTTTTGCAATTCCATTTGCCAAATTCGCTACTAGAAAAGTGCAAAAATGGGCTAAAAAACCTTTCGAAACACAAGAAAAAGTCTTTAAAAATTTAATTGCAGAAGGAGGTAAAACTGCCTTCGGAAAAGACCATAATTTCGATAAAATAACCACGTACAAAGATTTTAAAAAACAAGTAAAAGTTACAGATTACGAAGGTTTAAAACCTTATGTAGATCGAATGGTTGCAGGAGAAGAAGATGTTCTTTGGAAAGGCAAACCATTGTATTATGCAAAAACTTCTGGAACAACTTCTGGTGCAAAATACATTCCGATAACCAAAGAATCGATGCCAACGCATATAAAAGCAGCCAGAAATGCATTGTTGTTTTATATTGTTGAAAAAAATGATGCCAGTTTTGTAGATGGAAAAATGATTTTTTTACAAGGAAGCCCTGTTTTAGAAGACAAAAATGGCGTAAAATTAGGACGCTTAAGCGGAATTGTAGCACATTATGTACCTCAATATTTACTAAAAAACCGTTTGCCAAGTTGGGAAACCAACTGTATTGAAGATTGGGATACCAAAGTAAATGCAATTGTAGAGGAAACTATAAACGAAAACATGACTGTTATTAGCGGAATACCTTCGTGGGTACAAATGTATTTCGAAAAACTAATTGAAAAAACAGGCAAAAAGGTGTCTCAATTGTTCCCTAATTTTAATTTCTTTATTTACGGAGGTGTAAATTTTGAACCCTATAAGAACAAGTTCGAAAGCTTAATTGGTAAAAAAATCGATTATATAGAGCTATATCCTGCATCAGAAGGGTTTATTGCTTACCAAGATTCGCAAACCGAAAAAGGCATGTTGTTGCAATTAAATTCTGGAATTTTTTACGAATTTATACCTGCAACCGAGTTTTTTGATGAAAATCCGACCAGAATTTCAATAAAAGATGTAAAAATTGGTGTGAATTACGTAATCATATTAAATACAACAGCGGGTCTTTGGGGGTACAATATTGGCGATACTGTAGAATTTACTTCAACAAAACCCTATAGAATTAAAGTAACAGGAAGAATAAAACACTTTATTTCTGCCTTTGGCGAACACGTAATTGGTAAAGAAGTAGAGAAAGCTTTAAACGATTCTATTAAAGGAACCAACATAAATATTAGTGAGTTTACTGTGGCTCCGCAAGTAAACCCTAAAAGTGGTTTGCCTTACCATGAGTGGTTTATAGAATTTGAAAACGAGCCAGAAAACTTAGAAGAATTTGCCGAAAAAGTAGATGCTTCTATGCAAGCACAAAATATTTATTATTTCGATTTAATTGAAGGAAAAATATTGCGTACACTTGTGATTAGAAAAGTTAAAAAAGGAGGGTTTCATCAATACATGAAATCGATTGGTAAATTTGGCGGACAAAATAAAATTCCGCAATTGTCTGATAATAGAAAAATTGCAGATGTTTTACAGAATTTTTTAGTGGAAGCATAATTACATCAACATAACAAATACAAGAAAAATGGGAGGAAATTATTTATTTTTAATACTAGCAATAGCTTTGGTTATTGTGTACTTTTACAACAAATATAGAAACAGAAGGTAACTAAAAAAGTTCTCGATACAGTTTTGCAGAAAAACAAAATCGCTCGAACCAAACGCAACATAAAAATAATGAGTACAATAAGAATTACAAAACAATTTAATTTTGAAGCCGGCCATGCTTTATATGGTTATGATGGCAAATGTAAAAATGTTCATGGGCATTCTTATAAACTTTCTGTAACTGTTTCTGGAAAACCAATTAAAGATACTACCCATGTAAAATTTGGGATGGTAATCGATTTTGGCGATTTAAAAAAGATTGTAAACGAAGAAATTGTAGATGTTTTCGACCATGCAACAGTTTTTAATAAAAATACGCCTCATGTAGAATTGGCAAGAGAATTAATGGATAGGGGGCATGATGTTTTGTTGGTAGATTACCAGCCCACGAGCGAAATGATGGTTATAGACTTTGCTAAAAAAATTAAGAAAAGATTGCCTAAAAACATCAAACTACATTCTATAAAACTACAAGAAACAGATACGAGTTTTGCAGAATGGTATGCTTCTGAAAATTAAAAGATTACTTTCCGTTAAAAGTATTCATGGTGTTTGCCAAACCTGCAGTACCAAAAGAAGTAATTACTTTTGCAGATGTTGGTAAACGTTCTATTAATTGGCTAGTTTCTTCTTTATTCCATTCTCCTAAAACATAATCTACTTGTTTTCCTCTAGAATAATTTCCGCCAATGCCAAAACGAAAACGAGCATATTGTTGTGTATTTAATTTTTCTTGAATATCTTTTAGTCCATTGTGCCCGCCAGCAGAGCCTTTTGCTTTTACACGAATGGTACCAAAATCGATATTTACATCGTCTGTAACTATAAAAAGATTTTCGATAGCAACTTTTTCTTGTTGCATCCAATATTTTACAGCTTTTCCACTTAAATTCATAAACGTACTTGGCTTTAATAAAACAAAAGTTCTTCCTTTAAAACGAAAATTAGCAACGTCTCCTAACTTTTCTGTTTCGAAGGTTGCATTGTGTTCTTTAGCAACTTCATCAAGAATTTTAAAACCAATATTATGGCGAGTATTTGTATATTTTTCGCCAATGTTTCCTAAACCAACAATTAAAAACTTTTTCATTAATTCTTCTTTAATTTCGGTTTTTATACCGAAAATATTTTTTAAAAATGATAGCACATTCATGCTTCAAAAATAAGAAGAAATAAGTAATGATTTGTAATAGCATCTACAAATTGAATTTACGGTAAAAACCTAAGTTTAAAACGATAAATGTATAAAGATGATTTTCTTAAAAATTCGCAAAAAAAAGACTGTCTTTTTTAGACAGCCTTTTTAAATAATAATTTATGTATTAGAATCCTAGTCCTGGATCTTCAGGGCTTTGTGCTTGCGCCTTTTGCGGATTTAATATCATATAGGTTCCTAAAGCTGTTAAAGCAGCATATTTACCGTAATTTCCTATTTTTTTAATTGCTTCTTTACGAGTAATTTTTGGAGCAATATCTTGAGTATTTTTGTCTTGATTTTTCATGATGTTTTGTCTTAAAATTATCGTTATTATTCTATAATTATTTTCTTGTTCGATCGACCATTATTTGTTGTAAGCTCTACAATATAAACTCCTATTGCTAATTCTGGCAAGGAAATGTCTTTTACTCCATTAGAATCGAAAGAAGTACTTACTACTTTTTTACCAAGAAGATTAAATAATTTTAAAGAAGCTTTATTTTGATATAGCCCCGAAATTCTTAAAGTTGCATTGTCTATTTTATAGATGCTAATATTTTCTAGTGCTGCATTTTTATCAATATTTAAGGCAGTGCTAGTAGTGTGTAAATAAAAACGACCAGTACCATATAAACTCTTTTGAATCGTTGTTTTATAATTACTACCTAATTGGTCTAACCTTGTAAAGGTATTGGATGCTTTATCTTCTAAGAAAATCTTTAAATCTTTAGGAAAATTATTAGTTTGCAAAGAAAAGGTAATTTCTTTACCAGCTTCTGCATTCATACCAATAGGTACAACCATTTGATTATAATTAGCATTTGGTAAGGTTTGTATGGCTAGGTTTTTACCTTGGTTGTTGGTAACTAATTGAGTGTAAAGAGAAAAAGTATTAGAAACACCATTAAACATAGAGCTGTCATAACCGTCGTCGAAACCAGTAGTTTTATTCTCTATATAGAATATTTCTGCATTTTTTACATAAGTACCATCTGTTATAGAAAGTTTAATTTCTGGTCTAGATTCTTGTTTTAAAAATGTATCTCCACCTATATGAGTTTGCATAGCTTCTGTAAACGTTACATTTCCTGTATTTAATGCTTTTACAAAAAAGCCTTGACCTGGAGATACTTTATAAGCTGTTGCACTGTTTTTTGTAACGTATTCTCCTACTCCACTATTAGCTTCTGAATCCCAAAGCCAAATAGTTTTCTCTGTTAATCTAGTTGCAGGTACGTTATCTAAAAATATTTCGCTATTAATGTAAGAAGGGTAAGGATTACCAATTGCATTAAATTGGTCTCCAGTAGCATCTACTTGAATCGAAACTCCTACATTGTTTGTGTTTACAGAGCCACTAAAGTTTAAAGTACCTGCACTCGATTTTTTTAAAGTATATCCTTTAGCATTTGTAAAGAAACCAGGAGTATCTGTGTTAGTATAATAGTTCCATTTTAAGGTAGCAGGATTTGTATTTATATAAGGAGCAATACCACGTTTTGTTCCGTTTGCAACTACATCACCAAAAAAATCGTTGATATTTTTACCCTCTACAGGAGATGCTATTAAATGCCAACCTTGTGTACTTATTCCTGATGTAGTTAAAAATCTATGATAATCTACATTTCCAACTCCAGATTGTGTTCCTTTTAAAATAAAAGAACCATTAGAAGTTGCATCAGAATTAATAGTAAATGTTCCGTTTTGAGTTAAGTTTCCATCAATAGTTAAAGAATTTCCAGATAGCAGGTTAAAAGCACCTCCAAAATCTATGTTTAAGTCGTTAATGGTAACATCGCTTACATCTAAATTAACAGTTTTATTATTCAAATTAATGTTATCTAAACTCAAAGGAACTCTAGCTAAAGACCAATTTCCTGATACAGACCAATTACCAGAAGTTGCTGTAAAAACATTGGTATTATTGCTTAATATAGAAACAGATACAGAAGAACTATTAGGGCATAAACCATTGGTAGTATAGGTTATAGAATATGTACCTAAAGTACTTGCAGATAGGTCAATTTCTCCTGTACTAGTATTTAAAGTTAATCCTGCAGTAGAAGAAAAAGTGCCGCCCGTTAAACCAGTAATGGTTGGGGTTGGATCTGATTCGTACGAACCGTAAGTTGAAAAAGAGTAACTAAACATAGCATTGTCAACAGCATTAATAGTAACACTAACGTTAGATGAGTTAGGGCAACTTCCTGCTGTGGTATAGGTTACAGTATATGTATTCGGAGTAGAAGCAGAAACATCGATTGCACCTGTACTCGCATTTATACTTAAACCAGCTGTTGATGAAAAAGTTCCACCAGCTAAACCTGTAATTGTAGGTGTTGGGTCAGCATCATTCACACAATAGCTAGCAGTACTATAATTAAAAGAAGCATCGTCAAGAGCATTAATAGTAACACTAACGTTAGATGAGTTAGGGCAACTTCCTGCTGTGGTATAAGTTACAGTATATGTATTCGGAGTAGAAGCAGAAACATCGATTGCACCTGTACTCGCATTTATACTTAAACCAGCTGTTGATGAAAAAGTTCCACCAGCTAAACCTGTAATTGTAGGTGTTGGGTCTGAGTCATTTACACAATAGCTAGCAGTACTATAATTAAAAGAAGCATCGTCAAGAGCATTAATAGTAACACTAACGTTAGATGAGTTAGGGCAACTTCCTGCTGTGGTATAAGTTACAGTATATGTATTCGGAGTAGAAGCAGAAACATCGATTGCACCTGTACTCGCATTAATGCTTAACCCTGCAGTAGAAGAAAAAGTACCACCACCTAAACCTGTAATTGTAGGGGTTGGATCTCCATCATTTAAACAATAGGTAGCTGAAGCATAATTAAAACTGGCATTATCTAAATTATTAATAGTAACAGCTACGTTTGCTGAATTAGGGCAAGTACCACCAGTTGTATAGGAAACAACATAAGTGCCAGGTGTGGAAGCCGAAACATCAATAGATCCAGTACTAGTATTTATAGATAAACCAGCTGTAGAAGAAAAAGTTCCACCACCTAAACCTGTAATTGTAGGTGTTGGATCTGAGTCATTTACACAATATGCTGATGCACTATAACTAAAACTTGGGTCGTCTAATGCATTTACAGTAACAGAAACACTTGAAGAGTTAGGGCAAGACCCAGTAGTTGTGTAAGTTACACTATAGGTCCCAGGAGTAGAAGCCGAAACATCAATAGCACCTGTACTAGTATTTAAACTTAAACCAGCTGTAGATGAAAAACTTCCTCCTGCTAAACCAGTAATAGTTGGTGTTGGGTCAGCATCATTCACACAGTAAGAAGAAGCGCCGTAATTAAAAGAGGCATTATCTAACGCTGTTGGAGAAATTGTAATTGTACCACAAGAACCTGCAGTAGCACATCCACCTTCACCTCTTACATAATAAGTTGTGGTAGTTGTTATTGATGTAACGTTAAATGACCCAGTAGTAGTGGTTCCTATTTGAGTTCCACCACAAGAACCTGTATAAATATGCCAAGCTGTGGCATCGTTTAGATTTCCTGAAATATTTAAAGTAGCACTGCCTCCAACACATACCGTACCTGGAGAAGATGTTATTGTTGGTACATCTGGCTCTGTACAAGGTGCTACACATGTTACGCTTGGTGAATACCCTGCTGGTGAGATGTTAAATGCAGTACTATTATTGAATGTCCAGTTGGCTCTATTATTAATGGCTGCTCTTAGTGCTGTAGAGGTTCCTGTTAACGTACCTGTATATTTAGCGTTATCTTCTTCCGTAAACGCGGCTACAAAAAGTGAAACACAATTAACACCATTGGTTAGACCTGCAGGCAACCCAGATTTTGCTACTCCTAATGGTCCAGTACTCGGATCATTCCACTGTGTTGTAGGATTAATCGAAACAGGGGTTCCATTTCCATCATCCCCATTAATTCCTGAGATAAACGTTGGTGTAGTTGCTGGCTCGACAGTCGCAGCATAATATGCCAATACCTGGTCTCCTCCAGATAAATTCCACCCACTACCACTCTGTAGTGTTGTTGATCCAGAGGTTGTTGTAAATACATCTGCATCAGATTCGGTAACGAACACAACTGTTCCACACGAAACACCACTTGCTGGTGCAGTCCATCGTACATGCCCTTCAGAAGTACCTGCCCAAGTATTGGTATCATCATTCCAACCTTCTTCTGTAAAATAGATGATTTCACCAGCTGGAATATCTGTTAAAGTGATAAACGAAAAACTGTGGTCTTGACCAGCACTTGGTCCAGTATCAGTATTGTAGCCGATAAAGGCGATGTCTCCGGCGACTAACGTTTGAGTATGACTTTTAGAACTATACAGCAGACCTATATAGGTTAAAATAAGTAGTAGTTTTTTCATAATAGTTGTTTTAAGAAATTATTTTTTTATAGATTAACTGTTTAAATTAAAAATATTTAATGCTAATTATTTAAACCTATTTCCAATAAATTTGTAATGAATGCCCTGTAAAATAGTGACGAGTATTTAGGGTAACACAACTTAAAAATAAGTAGTTGCTTTTGCATAATATTTGATTTCAAAAAAAATTATTACCAAATGTAAATTTTTTTTCTAAAGAAAAAATAAGTGTAAATACCTGTTTTTTTAGTGATGTAAATAAGCATTAAACCACCCTTGACTTGTAGTTTCTTCTTCTGGAAGATTTGCTAAATAATTAAGATTGTTTTTTGGTAATTCTTCAATTGGTTTTCTAATGACTTCGCTTTCTTTACTAACTTCTTGAGTCCAAATATAATGTGGAAAATCTGTTTTATGAAATGCATTGTTAAAGTTTATTTTTCCACGAGGACCATCAATATTAATTTCTTCTATAGATTGTTTTAATGGTTTGTTTTTTTGAGTTAATGCATCTTTAATTACCAAACCATTTTCATAGCCAAGCAAAGCAAAAAAATTTGCCAATTTATTATACGTTTGTTGGTATGTGGCAGTAAACTTCTTATTTGACTCGCTATCGAGTTCTTTGTACCAACTAGAAATAGATTTAATTTTTTTACCTATTTCAGGATATTTTTCAATTAATTTATCTTCTGATGAAAATGGCAAAGCGTATATTGGATAACTATTTTGAAGGTTGTTTTTTTGAAGAAATTCGAAATGCTCTTCTGCAAATATTCCATTATGAAATGCAACAATTACCTCTGGATTTGATTCTTTAATAATGAATTCCATAATTTCACTTTCATTTTTACGTGGGCTGTGAGGTGTAATATAATGACCTGCAAATTTTGTAATTTCTTGATTTTTTATTCCTATTTCTAAACCTTTTATAAAACCATAACCAGACTCATAATAACAGGAAGAGGTGGCTAAATTTTTTACATTTTTTTTTGAGAAATATTGTGCCAACTTTATAAGGGAATCTTGTAACCCTAATGTGTTTTGAAAAACACCATCTGGAGCTTTTATAGAAAAACTGGTTCCAAAATTAGAGGCAAGTAGAATTTCATCATTTTTTGATACAAATTCTGCAATTTCTTTAAACCCATAGTGTCCAAACAAACCAGTTGTTAGGGCAACATCTTCTTGGATATGTAATTTCTGAATACTATTTATAATTTGTTTTGGGTCTTCACCTAGTCCTGTACTTTCTAAAAATAATTTATAAGATAAATTGCCCAAACCAATACGTAAACCGTTTATAAAAGATTTACCTATTTGTGGGTGTGCAGAAGATTGTGGTAATAAAACACCAATTTTGTTTTCCATTTTTTACTAAAAGAATTAAAGGAGAGAAAAAAATAAGACTCTCCTTTATTAAAAACTATAATTAACTTCTAGATGGAAAAATGCCAAACAAAGCAATACAAACATTTATTCCTAAAAAAGGATTTCTAGATTGTATTGGCAAGTTGCCTCCAGATTGTGCTGTCGTTCCAGAAATTACTACGCCTCCTAACTTATCTCCAGTAGTTGGCTCTTCTCTGTAGATTGTTGGCATTGTTCCGTCAGTTCCTAATCCGTTTTCTCCTCCTGCAGATTCTGAAGTATCATTACTATTATTCGTTGTATATACAGTAACATTCGCCATTCCATTAATTAAGGAGTGTGTATGTGCGGGCATATTTGTTTGATTTATATATAATTGTTCAACACCACCTCTTTCACCCCAGGTTATTGTAGAAAGTCCAGGACCATGACCAATATGTACAATGCTTCTACCTCGTAGATCTGGTAAACCAAAAGTGGTTCTTCCATCTCCACCAAAGGTGGTACCTAGTAAAGAAAAAAGTGCTGAATTTGATGCAATTGCTTGCAATTGTCCGTCGCATTTTGCCCAATCTCGTGGTGCAAAATTAAAGCCAAAAGGCTGTATTTGTCCGATAAATGGAGTCATAGTATTAAATTTAAGAGTTAGTATTTAGTTTAAAACAAGTTCTGGTAAACTAATTGGAATTATAGTACCGTTTTTAGTAGTAAGATGCAAGGTGCCAAAGTTATCTATGATGGCTGTTAATTCTCCACCACCTTCGTACCTATAATAAGCTTCTGTAGTGTGGGTTCTTACGAGAACGCCCCAAGTCTCTTTAGGTATTGGGTAACCTTCAATTTTTTTATCGCCCAAGCTGATAAAGTTGATTTCACCCAAACCAGGAACTATAAAATAAATTGAACCCCTATCGTTAAATACATGGCTTTTTGTTTTTGGTATGGTTACTCCATTAGAAGAACCAATATCGTAAACGTAATTGTTTTTTACTGTTAGTGTGTACATAAATTAAAGTATTAGTTAGAATTACTTCAAATCTACATATAACTTTTGTTTGATTCTAACGCATTAATTCTTAAAATAAAAAATGGGTATAAATACCTATAAGTATTTATACCTTAAAATTTAAAACAGAAATTCTTAAAGATTAAAATCTGGAGAAATTTCTATCAGTTTTTTTTGAATACCGTAAATTACCAAACCAGCCACATTTTTAGATTGTGTTTTTAAGAGCAAGTTATTTCTGTGGCCTTCTACAGTTCTTGGGCTTATAAACAATTTTTCGGCAATTTCTGGTGTAGTAAATTGTTGACAAATGAGTTCTAAAACATCTATTTCTCTATTAGAAAGTAATTTTTTATCTAAATCGCTTTTTATACGTTTGCCGCTTGAAGAAATAATGTTTTCATGGATAATTTTTAATACTTTTTCGTCGTAGTAAAATCCTTTTTCGTGTACTTCTTTTATGGTATGTATTACATTTTTTGGGCTTGTGTTTTTAAGTAGGTAAGAAGAAGCACCAACATCTATCATGTTGGTTATAAAAGATTTACCATCGTAACTTGTAAGCGCTATTATTTTTATATTTGGATGCGTTTTATGAATAATTTTTGTAGCCTCTACACCATTTAATTCTGGCATTTTTAAGTCCATGAGAATAATATCCGGAAATTCTTCTGTAGTACTTATAAAATCTATAATTTCTTGCCCGTTTTCAGCTTCAAAAATAACATTAAAGTTGGCTACTTTTTGTAGTAAAAAACGAATTCCACTTCTAAAAAGTTCTTCATCATCTGCAATAACGATATTTATTTTTTTCATCTTTTGGAGGGGTTTAAATGATAACTTTTATTTTAAAACCATTGTTTATTTCACTTTTAATATTAAAATTTCCTTTTAATAAAGCGATTCTGCTTTCTATATTTTTCATTCCTAATCCTTTTTGATGGTTTTGGTTATGCATATCAAAACCAACTCCATTATCAGAATAGGTTACCAATAGTTTAGAATTACTACAGCTTATTTTTATAGTACTTTGAGTTGCTTGCCCGTGTTTAACAGAATTGTTTATTAGTTCTTGAACAATTCTAAAAACATGTAACTCGTTATTGGAACTTAAATAGTTTTTCGGATAATTTAAGGTGTATTTTATAATTATTTTTTTACTATTACTATAAGAGTCCGCTAATTCTTCTATTGCTTCTTTTAAACCAAATTTATCTAAAATGGGAGGCAATAAATTATGAGCTATTTTTCTGGCACTTTCTAAGGTTTTATCTGTAGCTTGTAAAATGGTATCGTTTACCATAGTGTATTCTTCTGGACTTAATTCTCCGTCTTTTAGAAGGTTCGCATTTAGGTTTATTACGTTTAATTTAGAACTAATATCGTCATGTAAATCTTGTGCAATACGCTTGCGTTCTTTTTCTTGAGTAACAATTATCGATTGTATTATCTCTTTTTGATGATTAATTTCTAAAGATTTTTTTTCTAATTCTTTTGCTGTTATTTTTTTTCTTGATAAAAAGAAAAATAACAGCAATGCAACTCCCATTAAAAGAAGCATTAAAACACCAATAAGAACAATTATTATCACTTGATCTTCATTAGAAAGTATTTGTTCCATTAGGTTTGGTTATTTATAATAACCACGAATTTAAGAAAAATACTTTTTTAAATAAAGATAAGTGTTTATTGGATAAGAATTTTACGCAATCTTTAAATCAGGTATTTATACCTATTCTTAAAATTTAGTAATGCTGGGTTTTCTAAAATTTTTATACCATTCTATAAAGATTAAAGCTTGAAAAATTAGGTATAAAAAGGAATTTGTCTTCCAAACAATTAATTTTAACTTTCCAGTGCCTATGTTGCCTAATGTAAATAAAAGAGTGCTACAAAGGGTATATATAAAAAAACCCGTATTAAAATAAATGTATTTTTTAGTAGTTATATTTTCTATTTTTTCTATAAAGAATAAAAAACTATAGATTAGTAAAGGAATAGAAGTTAATGCTATTTCAATTTCATTCCATTCTTTAAATTTTTTACTAAAATGTATGTTATAAAAAATTAATGGAACTGCAATTGTTAGAAGAAATAATCTAATACCATTTTTAATTCTTTTTTTATCAAATAATTTTGCATAAAAGAGACTTAAAAAAATAAATTGACCAATAAAAAAATAGTGACTTAAAAATAAATTATTCTCTTTTTTGGAACTTAAAAAACTTGAGTAAAATTGTATAAGAAGACAAAGCAATAAATACATATTAAAGTAAATATTTACTTTGTCTTTATTTCGATAATTAATAATAAATAATAACGTATTTATTAAAAGTATAATAATACCAAAATTAATAATAAAACGACTAAAAGTCATATTTAATTATCAATTTAAAGGACTACCTGAATCACACATTTCAGGACAAGGGCTTGTTAAATCAAAAATACGTCCACTCTCGTCGTCTAAAACCTCTCCATCTTTAGAAGAAATCATGTCTTTTCCATCTTTATCTACCCCTACAATAATTAGTTTTTCTTCAAAAACGGTTTCGCCTTCTACTTTGTGTTTGTGAACTCCTAAATATCCTCTTACACTTACAGCACCTTCATTAATAACCTCTTGTAAGTCTAACAACGGTATGTTAAAAGCTCTACAGTGTTGGTGTGCATTGTATGTGTCTTCCATTTTGCGCCATCTTTTAGTCCATCTTTTGGCAGTTTTTAAGGTAATTGTGTTTTTTTGTTTCTTGTTATCCATTTTAAAAAATATTTTGGTTAGACTTTAAAAATATATAAAATAGATTAATTATCGTACTAATGCTTAAAAATAAATTAAGAAACAGGTGTTTATACCTATTTAAATTTGTTTTTCAAACCTGTTTTTTCTTTATATAATAATTTAAAAATGTGTAATTTCGTTTTATGTCTGCATCATTAGAACTTCAATTACAAACGCTACCGAATACACCAGGAGTGTATCAATATTTCGATAAGAACGATGTAATTATTTATATAGGTAAGGCAAAAAATTTAAAAAAAAGAGTGGCTTCTTATTTTACAAAAAAACACGAAAATGGTAAAACAAGAGTTTTAGTAAAAAACATTGTTCGTATAAAACATATTGTTGTAAATACAGAAACGGATGCTTTATTATTAGAAAACAACCTTATAAAAAAATACAAACCCAAATACAATGTCTTGCTGAAAGACGATAAAAGTTACCCTTGGTTGTGTATTAAAAAAGAACGATTTCCAAGAATATTTTTAACACGTAGGGTTGTTAAAGATGGCTCAGAATATTTTGGACCTTACACCTCAGTAAAAACAGTAAGAATTCTGTTAGATTTAATAAAAGAATTATATCCTTTAAGAACCTGTAATTACGATTTAAGTGCACAAAAAATTAACGAGGGTAAGTATAAAGTTTGTTTAGAGTATCATTTGGGCAATTGTTTAGGTCCTTGCGAAGGCTTAGAAACACAAACCCATTACGAAAATTCGATTAAGGAAATTAAAAACATTATCAAAGGAAATTTTAAAGAGAGCTTAGATAAATTTAAAAAAATGATGCTCGATTTTTCTGAAAGTATGGAGTTTGAAAAAGCACAAAAAATTAAAGAAAAATTAGACAGGTTAAATAATTATCAAGCCAAAAGCACCATTGTAAATCCATCTATAAACAACGTAGATGTTTTTTCTATTATTTCTGATGAAACCCATGGGTATGCAAACTTTTTAAAAATTTCTAACGGTTCTATCATTCAATCTCATACTACAGAAATTAAGAAAAAGTTAGATGAGACAGACAAAGAATTATTAGAACTTTTTATTGTAGAAATAAGGCAACGTTTCAACTCACAATCGCCAGAAATTTATGTGCCTTTTAAAGTAAATTTAGGAGAAACTGTAAAAGTAACTGTGCCAAAATTAGGGGATAAAAAACGCATTGTAAATCTTTCTGAAAGAAATGCCAAATATTACAGAATGGAACAGTTTAAGCAAATTAAAATTGTAGATCCAGACAGGCATACTAAAAGAATTATGGCGCAAATGAAAAAAGATTTGCGACTTTCTGTAGAACCAAGACATATAGAATGTTTCGATAATTCGAATATTCAAGGAACAAACCCTGTGGCTGCATGTGTTGTTTTTAAAGACGCAAAACCAAGTAAAAAAGATTATCGACACTACAATATAAAAACGGTTGTAGGGCCAGACGATTTTAGTTCTATGGAAGAAGTTGTGTATAGAAGATACAAGCGTTTGTTAGCAGAAGACGAGCCTTTACCACAATTAATTATTGTAGATGGTGGAAAAGGACAATTGTCTTCAGGTTTAAAAGCCTTAGAAAGGTTAGGTTTGCGAGGTAAAATAGCCATTATTGGTATTGCAAAACGTTTAGAAGAAATTTATTATCCTGGAGACCCAATTCCTTTGTATTTAGATAAAAAGTCTGAAACCTTAAAAATAACACAATATTTAAGAAACGAAGCCCATAGATTTGGTATTACGTTTCATAGAAATAAACGTAGTAAAAGTGCCATTCAAACAGAGTTAGAACAAATTCCTGATGTTGGCAAACAAACCATTACAACTTTATTACGTACTTTTAAATCGGCAAAACGCGTTAAAGAAGCTTCTTTAGAAGATTTAAAGAAATCTATTGGACATGCGAGAGCAATAAAAGTATATGGGTTTTATCATCCAGAAAAAGAAAAACAAAATGAAAAATAGTCTGTTTTTATTCTTATTGATGCTTCCAATGCTACTTTTGGGGCAACAAGAGCAACCTAAAGTTGGTTTGGTTTTAAGTGGTGGTGGTGCAAAAGGATTTGCGCATATAGCCGTCTTAAAAGAAATCGACAAAGCCGGCATTCAATTAGATTATATTGGAGGTACAAGTATGGGGGCCATTATTGGAGGTTTTTATGCAGCAGGCTACTCTGCAAATCAAATTGAAGAAATTATCTTAAAAACAGATTTCTTAACACTTATTAGAGACGAGTTACCCAGAAGTGCTGCCACTTTTTTCGAAAAAGAATTTGGCGAAAAAACAATAGTTACACTACCCGTAAATAAAGGCAAGATAGGTTTGCCAAAAGGTGTTTCTAAAGGGCAAAATGTATTAAATTTATTATTAGAATTGTTCGATTCTGTAGATGGCAATCAAGATTTTGCCAAACTACCAACCCCATTTTTTTGTATTGCCACAGATGTAGAAAATGGCGAACCTGTTGTTCTAGAAAAGGGTTCTTTGCCTATATCTTTAAGAGCGAGTGGTTCTTTTCCATCACTTTTAAACCCCGTAGAAATAGGAGATAAGCTTTTAATTGATGGGGGTATTGCAAATAACTTTCCTGTAAGTATTATGAAAAAGAAAGGAATCGATATTATAATAGGCGTAGATGTAGAAGGCAAGTTGTTTCAAAAAGATAAAATAAATTCTGTGGTAACATTATTAAACCAAATAATGAGCTATCAAATGTATAACAAAACAGATGAAGAAATAAAAAAATTAGATGTTTACATTCACCCACAAATATCTGATTACACAGTAGTAGATTTTGATAAAAAAGAAGAAATTATAGAAAAAGGCACCATTGAAGCCAAAAAATACAGCAAAGTTTTTGAGCAAATTGCCGCAAAACAAGTTGTAAAGAAAAAAAGAAAAAATATAAATTTTAATAAAGAAAAATTAAAGATTTCTGAGATTGGTGTCCATGGAGGAAAAAACTATACAAGAGCCTATATTTTAGGAAAATTAAATATTAAAAACGGAGACAGTTTGTCTAGGCAAGACATTACTAAAAAAATATATTTACTATCTGCAACCAGAAATTTTAATAGAATTGAATATAATTTAGTTAAAAAAATAAATGGTAGTTATTTATTAGATTTTAAAGTAAGCGAATCTAACGAAAAGGCCAATTTAAAATTAGGCATACATTACGATTACTTATATAAATCTAGCATTCTTGCAAACTATAATCATAAAAGTGTGCTAACAAAGAACGACATGCTTTCTTTAAACTTAATTTTTGGAGACAATTTAAGGTACGATTTTACCTACTTTGTAGATAATGGTTTTTACACGAGTTATGGTTTTCGATCTAGGTACAATCACTTTCGCTCTCAAGTTCCTTTTAGCGAAAGTACTTCTCCGAATATAAGCAGTGTAAACATACGATATTCAGATTTTACCAATGAAATATTTTTACAAACAACATTTAGTCGAAAATTTGCAATTGGTATTGGTGCAGAAGTAAAAAGAATAGAGGCATTAACAGACAATATTAATTCGTTAGACGACAGTCATATTGCAGACGATAGCGTTTATTTTAATGTTTTAGGATATTTAAAATTAGATACTTACAATAAGAGGTATTTTGCCACAAAAGGGTTTTTCGCAGATCTAGGTTTTAAATGGTATTTGCTTTCTAGTGATTTTGCAAATAATTTCGAACGATATGCACAAACAAAAGGAAAAGTGGGTTTTGCTACCTCTTTTTGGGATAAGTTTACATTACAATATACAGGAGAAGCTGGTTTTTCTTTAAGCTCAGTAGAATCTCGTGTTTTCGATTTCCAATTAGGAGGTAATAATCAAAATTACATTAATAATTTTATTTCTCTTTATGGATACGAATTTGCAGATTTAAGTGACGAATCTTTTGTGAAATCGGAATTTAATATTCGTTATCAATTTTTACCTAAACATTATTTTTCTGTAATTGCAAATTATGCACGTTTAGATACAAACGTTTTTAAAGATATCGATTTATTTAAAGATGTAAAATCTGGTTATGCATTAGGCTACAGTTACGATTCTTTTCTTGGGCCTATAGAATTAAAATATAGTTGGTCTCCAGATACTAATGAAAACGTTTGGTTGTTTAACTTAGGTTTTTGGTTTTAAAGGTTTGGTAGAAAGTAGAAAGTACAAAGTACAAAGTACAAAGTACAAAGTATGAAGTATGAAGTATGAAGTATGAAGTATGAAGTATGAAGTACAAAGCCAGTGAAATTTAATTTCACTGGCTTTTTTAGACTTGTTTTATCTATTCTTTATTTTGTTTTGTGCTTAAATGAAACTCTTCATAGGTTTGTAACAAACTCATTAAAGCAGTAATTAAATCTTTTGTTTCTAAAAGAACACTAAAGTATAAAGTGGTGTTTTTAGGGCTTGTTTCGTCGGTTCTAATTCTAGATACTTGTTTTTCAATAGAAGAAGAAACACTGTTTAATAGCTCATTTTTTTCGATAATAAGCGCATTTAAGTTGTCTAAATCTCTATTTTCGAAAATAGCAGCTTCTTTAACTAATAAAGTAGATAGCTGAACGTCTATTCCTTTTAAATCTTTTATTTGGCCCTTTTTTAAATTTTTATGGTTGTTATTTACATGTTTATAGCTCGCTCTAGAAATATAGCTAATAGATTGTGCTATATCTTGTAAGTAACCTAAAACCATAATGTAAAATCTACTAGCTTGTACAGAAGTTTCGTCTAAAGATTTAATAAAATAAAAAACGCCGTCTTTTAAACCATCAATTTCGTCATTTAATTTATTAACGTGTTTGTCGGTTTTACGTAATTTATTTAAATCGTGGTTTGCTAAATCGTTTACAACATTTGTATATAATTTGTTTATACGTGTAATAACTCCAGAGATATGATCTGCACTTTCTTCAATTACACCATTAATGGTAATTAATTCTGCCCTTTCTATATATTCTTGTTTTTTAATTTCTTTTGTTTTGTTTCTATGAATTAAGGTGTTTCTGCCTATTAATAAAGCAACAACTGCTAACAAAATAGGAATCATAACCATGTTCCAGCTAATTAAATACGCCACAACTGCTGCTGCTAAAAATGCTGTAATTGCAGTTAAAAACCATCCGCCAATTACATTAAGAACTCCAGCAACTCTATATACAGCACTTTCTCTTCCCCAAGCTCTATCTGCTAAAGAAGTACCCATGGCAACCATAAAAGTTACATATGTGGTAGATAGTGGTAATTTCATAGAAGTGGCAATCGATATTAAAATTCCAGCAACAATTAAATTAACAGCGGCTCTTACTAAATCGAAAGCTGGTAATTCGTACGTTTTATCTTTTGGCAACTCTATAATTGGTTTTTGAAATTTAGAATCTACATACGCTAAAGCAGATTTAGGAACTATATAACTAATTCCAGCATTAATGCCCATAGCAGCTCTAACTACAATTCTAGATAATGGATTGGGTTGAAATTTCTCATGTCCTTCTCCTTGCCTCGATAAATCGATGCCAGTTTTTATTACGTTTTGTGCTTTGCTAGAAGTCCATAATGTAACAACCATAATTGCACCTGCCATTAATAATAACCAAATATTAGAAGGTACTTTTTTTGCTAAAATACCCATAGAAAAACTATCTGCTGCAACACCAGAAACTTCCCACGCTTGGTAAGAATTCCATGCAGCAATTGGTACGCCTACAAAGTTTACCAAATCGTTTCCAGAGAAAGCCATTGCTAAAGAAAAGGTTCCTACTCCAATAATTAATTTTAAGATATTTATTTTAAAAACCTGAATTAATAGTTGAGAAATTATAGACCAAACCACAAAACTTCCTGCAATAATTAAAAGTGTATTTCCTTCAATTAAATGTTTTATATCATCATAAAAAGGAGTTCCTTTCATACCTTTTATAATAATAAAATAAGTTATTGCGGTAATTGCAAAACCACCAAACAGGGCATTAATATAGGTCGCTCTTTTATCGAAATTAAAAGAATAAATTAATCTCGATAAAAACTGAACAATCGCACCTACAGAAAAGGCGACGACTACAGAGAGTAGTATTCCGTTAATTATTTCTAGCGCTTTTTTATGGTTGATATAATTCCAAATATCTAATACAGATTGAGAATTGTTTGCAGAAATCTTTATTAAAGAAATACAAACGGCAGCTCCTAACAGTTCAAAAACAATAGAAACGGTTGTAGAAGTTGGCATTCCTAACGAGTTAAAGATATCTAATAATAAGATATCTGTAATCATTACAGCCATAAATATAATCATAATGTCTTGGAACATAAACATGCTTGGGTTAAAAATTCCCTTACGTGCAACTTCCATCATTCCACTAGAAGTAACAGCTCCAAAGAACACGCCTAAACTGGCAATTATCATTATATTTTTTACAGAGATTGCTTTAGAACCAATAGCCGAGTTTAAAAAGTTTACAGCATCGTTACTAACCCCTACAACTAAATCTACAATGGCCAACACAGCCAAAGCAACAAGCATTAAAATATATGGATCTCCCATTTTTCTTTAAAATTTAGATTTGCAAATTTACAAATACGAAAAATTGCGTATGTTATGTTTACGTTATGTTAATTTAAAAATGAATATCTACTTGTAACCTACACATAAGTTGATTTTTTTGAAAACCGATATCTGTGTAACTTACATCTGTTTGTATTTTTAATTTATGGCCAGCAATATATTTAGAAGCTCCTAAAGTATATTGGTTTTCGGCTCCTTCTCCAGTAATATTTCTGTCTAATGAAATGTTTGTATAACGTCCAGAAATTTCTAAAGTTTTCGATAGTAAATAGCCAGTTTGTAAATTTAAACCATTTCCTACTTGAACGATATCTCCTGTAAGAGTGCCGTCAGAATTTTTTGCGAAAGCGTCGTCTGCATTTCTATTTGCATATTCTGCCATAAAAGAAAAGCCTTTGTGTTTATACATGGCATCTATAAATATGGTAGAAATATTTGTAGAATAAAATCCAGTATCATTTACCATATAAAAACCTTGGTTACTTCTTGTTTTAGATGCATTATTGTTAAAATCGTAAGTAAAACCTATAGATAATTTCGGTTTTTTTTCGAACATTAAATCACTTCCTTTGTAATCTCCTCTGTTTTTAAAATCTCCAAAAGGAAATAATTCTACTCGGGTTGTATATTGATATCCGCCAATGTTCTCGGTAGTAACGTTTCGACCTTCACCTTGAGCTATAGAAAATATTTCTTTTACTAAGAAGGTATTTGTAAGGTTAAATTTGTGCCTTAGTTGAATTCCTATATCTCTATCGATGTTAAAGCGACTATTTAATAAAGAACGATCTACTTGTTGTAAATTTCCAGAAGAAATTACGCGTTCTCTATTTCCTGGTAATTTTGCTTGCCCTAACCACAAAACAAAGTTGCCAGCGAAATTCCATTTTAAAATGGCATCCATAATGTATCTTGGAGCATTGCTTGTGAATTGCGAAATTCCAGATTGGTCTCTGTTAGACAAACCCAATTCAATTTTATATTTTAATTTGGGCGAAAAGGCAAAACCATTAAACTTTAAACGAGATCTTCTAATCGACATTGCAGTTTCTGAGTTGGTAAGTCCGCTATTAATAGCCCACTGAGAAGTCGCTAAAGTTTGGAATCGTAAACCAATTTTCATAGTAAAAGAGCTGTCTTTTCCTACTAAATTAAAAACACCTTTGCCAAATTTTGGAGCATTTGTTTTTTGCGCATTTATAGCAATAAAATTAAAGGCACAAACAATTATTACTAACATACGTAGTAATTTAAAAATCATAAAATGGTAGTTTTTGTCGCTACAAAGAAGCAAAAAAAACGTTAACTTAATGTTAACTTAACGTTAAGTTAGAAAAAACTGCCTTGGCCTTAGGCAGTTAGGTTATAAAATAATTGTTGACAAAAACTACAATTCTATAACTTTAAAGTAATTCTTATAAGAAGTAGCCAAATCTCTCTTTTTTCTTAAAAGTAATGTTTCTTTAAAATTAATAAAACGTTAATTATTTTAATGTAGTTAACAATTAATTAATGTTTCTGTAACTCAACCATAATTTATAACTAACATAGAGTTTACAAATTGAGCGGACTTTTGCACAAGTTAAAATACGAAATAATGAAGAAATTTTTATGTATTGCTTTTGTAGCTTTAAGTCAATTTTTAATAGCACAAGACAAAGGAACTATAAAAGGTTTGTTAACAGATAAAGAAACAAATAACGAGCCATTACCATTTGCAAATGTTATTATAAAAGGAACTGCAATTGGAGGGACTACAGATTTTGATGGACTGTATTCATTTAAAGTACCAGCAGGAACTCACACGGTTCAGTTTAGTTTTGTTGGTTATAAAACCATCGAAAAAGTATTTACTATAAAAGCAGGAGAAACCATTACCATTAACCAATTAATGTCTGCAGAAGAAGGTGTTGGTTTAGACGAGGTTGTTGTAAAGTCTTCTACGAGTAAAGAAAAAACAAGCGCCTTAATTTTAGAACAGAAAAAAGCGGTTTCAATAAAAACAACTATTGGAGCTCAAGAGCTATCTGTAAAAGGAGTTTCTGATGCAGAAGGAGCTGTTACAAAAACAGCAGGTGTTTCTAAAGGATCTAAAAATGTTGTGGTAAGAGGTTTGGGAGATCGTTACAACTCTACGAATTTAAATGGTTTGCCTTTACCTTCTGAAGACCCTGAATATAAAAATATATCTTTAGATTTTTTTGGAACAGATATTATAAAAAATATTGAAGTAAATAAGGTGTTTACACCAGAATTATATGGAGATGTTGGTGGTGCAAACATAAATATTGCTTCAAAAGAATTGGTAAAAAAGAGCTTATTAAATGTAAATACTTCTTTAGGTGTAAATACACAAACATTTTCTAAGGAGTTTTTAACAATAGATGGAACCAATAGATTTGGAACCCAAAACACTAGTATTCCAATAAACGATTTATCTAAATATTCTTTTAAAAATTCATTTAAGCCACAAAGTCAAGATTTTCAGTTAAATAATAGTATCTCTTTTGCTGGGGGTAAAAAATATGATGTTAATGAAGACACTTTTAGCTTTTTTATTGTTGGTGGATTTGACGGAAGTTATAATTATCTAGACGGTAATATCAAACAAACAACTAGTTCTGGAGAGATTTTTCAAGACCAATCTTTTACGAAATATGAATATAATGTTTCGCAAATTTTAATGGCGAACTTAAAATATAAATTCGAAGAAGGGCATAATATTGCTTACAATCATTTATTTATTCATAATAATAAACAATCTATTGGAGATTATTTAGGTTTTAATAATCCAGAGCAAGATGGCGATTTAGAATTTCAAAGAAGACAGCAAACAAATAATAACGAGTTGTATGTAAATCAATTAATTGCAAATTACAAGTTTACAGAAAGACTAGATTTCGAAGCAAAAGGTTCTTTAAATTTTATTAGAGGTAATGAGCCAGACAGAAGAACGAATAAATATTTATTTAGAGATAATTATTATAGTCCAGAAACGAGTTCTGCAGGAGAAAACGAACGTTATTTTGCGAAGTTAGAAGAGAACGATTATGCTGCAAAAGGAAAATTTTCATATAAATTAAAAGAAGACGAAGAAGATATTAGCATTTTAGAATTTGGAGGAGATTATAGATATACAGAGCGTTTATTTTCTGCTACTATATTTAATCACGATTTTTCTAGCAGAGTTGCCGTAGATATCGAAAATCCAGATGCTGTATTTTCTCAATCTTCGATAGATAATACTATTTTTGAATTGGAAACAGGTAGAGGTGGTGTAAGTAACCCAAATGCATTTGTACCATTTACCTACAGAGGTAAAAGACAAATATTTGCAGGTTTTGGAAATTTAGTATATCAATTAAGTGATAATTTTATTGCCTCTGTTGGTGGTAGATTCGAAAAAATTCAGCAACGAGTTACTTATAACACAAACATTGCACAATCTGCTATAGATGGAGCTTCAAATTTAGATAGAACCTATTTGTTACCAAGCTTCAACTTAAAATTCAACTTTAGTGAAAACAGTATTTTAAGAATTGCAGGGAGCCAGAGTTACACGTTTCCACAGTTCAAAGAAACAGCTCCATTTAAATATCAAGACATAAGTTTTTCATCTCAAGGTAACCCAGATTTAAAACCTTCAGATAATTATAATTTAGATGCGAAATACGAATACTACATGTCCTCGTCTGAATTATTTACTGTTACTGGGTTTTATAAATACATTCAAAATCCAATTGCAAGAAGCGAGATTCCTTCTGGAGGAAATACATTAACCTATTTAAATGTTGGAGACGATGCAAGTGTTTATGGAATTGAATTAGAAGTTAGAAAAAATATTTATGAAATTGAAGACAAAGATTTAAAAATTATGGGAGGTGTAAATACATCTTACTTAGTTTCTAATGTTAACTTAGATGCAAACTCTATAGCACAATTTACAAATGCAACAAGTAATTTGGAAGGAGCAACACCATTTTTAATAAATGCAGATATTTCTATCAATAAAAAATACAACGATAATACATTTATCTCTTCACTAGTATTTAATTATTTTAGTGAAAGAGTTTACTCTGTTGGTACTAGAGGTTTTGCAAATATTTTAGAAAAAGGAATACCAACACTAGATTTGGTTTCTTCTTACGAATTTAATAAAAATTATAAACTTAAATTAAAAGCAACGAATTTATTAAATCCAGATTTTCAATTATCTAGAGATGGTTTCAATGGAGAAAATAATGTTGTGTTAAGTAATTATAAAAAAGGTGTTAATATAAGTTTAGGATTCTCTTATGATTTCTAGGTTTTTGTAAGTTTTCATAACAATTCTTTAAAATTCAGTTAAGACAAAATGAACATAATTGTTTCAATTTTGTAAAAGATAATCAAACAAACAATTTAAACAAATTAATAAGAAAAAAATGAAAAAATCAATTTTATCAATCGTAGCAATCGCTTCTTTAGTTTTTGCTAGCTGTTCTTTAAGTGACGACGATAATACACCAGTGACAGGAGGAGATGTTACACCACAAAATTTAGCAGGAAATTTAACGTCTGATTTAACATTAAAATCTGGAATTGCACACAATTTAACAGGAGCTCTTTTAGTAAAAGATGGAGCAACTTTAACTATTGAGGCTGGTACAACAATTAATGCATTAGCAGGTGGTACAGATGTTTATATTTTAGTAGAAAAAGGAGGAAAGTTAATCGCAGATGGTACTGCAGCGAACCCTATTAAATTTACATCTAGTGCAACAAATCCTAAAGCTGGAGATTGGGGTGGTATTATATTAAATGGTAAAGCACCATTAAGCCGTCAAGAAGGGGCAGAAAGTAATGCTGCAACAGAAGTTAAAAATTCAATTTTATTTGGTGGTTCTGTTGAAGACGACAATTCTGGAATTATGAACTATGTAATTTTAGAATATACAGGTGCAAGAATAGATGACGAGGCAGAACATAATGGTTTAACTTTAAACGGAGTTGGTTCTGGAACTACATTATCTAACATCGCTATTTTAAATGGAGATGATGATGGTATTGAGTTTTTCGGAGGAACTGTAAATGCATCTAACATTTTAGTAGTAAATGCAAAAGACGATATGTTCGATTTTACACAAGGTTATGTTGGAACTTGTACAAATTTATATGGAATTAGAGAAGCTGGTTACTCAGCAGTAACTTCAGACCCAAGAGGAATTGAAGCAGATGGAAATTTAGATGGAAAATCTTCTTCAGACATTAATCAATCTAACTTTACAATTAATGGAGTTACAATTATTAATAACAATGCAGTTGAAGTAGTTAATACTGCGAATGGTACTGAGGAGAAAGGTAAAATGACTGATGGAATTAAAATTAGACGTGGAGCTACTGCAACGATTACCAATGCTTATTTAGCATTAGGTACAGGAGCTGCATTTGATGATGTGGTAGATTTAAAAGACAGTAGAGGAAATTCAACAGATGCAACTTCTATTGTTGGTGTAGCAAACACTGCAAACGGATTAGACATTACAGATATTAAAAACACAGTTTCTGGTGGAGCAACTGTTACACTAACAGCTGGAACTTCTGGTGGAGCAGATAAATCTGTATTTGCTTGGACTGGTTATAGTTTTTAAGTAAAAATAATAATATCAAACAAAAAAACAGGCTTTAGCCTGTTTTTTTGTTTGATATTATCTTTAAAAAATAAATTTTATTTAGAAGCTTCAGTGGCTTTGTATAAATCTCCTCCTGCAATTCCATTAACAAAAGCGATTAGGTCTTTTTTAGACGTTTTATTTGCATCAAACTGAATGTTTGCAATACTATCTTTAAAAATAACTTTGGCTTCTAAAACACCTTCTTTTTTAGACAATTTAGATTGTATTGTTTTTGCACAACCAATCTCGCAAGTCATGCCAGAAATGTTTAAAGTAACCATTTGTTGCTTGGCTGCAACTACTGCTGTTTTTTCAGTTGTTGAAGAATTTTCGGTTTTACAACCTACAAGCGTAAAACCTACAACTGCTACTGCCACTAATATTTTTTGAACTCTCATTAGATTTAATTATAAAGTGATACTACAAATTTATAGATAATAAATTTCTAATTTAAAGAATTGTTAGACTTTTGCAACTTATTTAACACAACATGAGCAATCAGCAACAAAAATGGCTATATTTATTTCTACTTTCTTTGGTTTGGGGAAGTTCTTTTATTTTGATGAAAAAAGCCTTGTTGGGTGTTACTCCAATTCAATTAGGGGCAATAAGAATGCTTTTTACTGCATTTTTTCTACTTTCGGTTGCTCCAAAATCTTTGAAGAAAATTCAAAAAAAACATTACAAATATATTGTTTATACAGCCTTAGCAGGAACTTTTATACCAGGTTTCTTGTTTGCATTTGCAATAACAAGTATAGATAGTGCTGTGGTTTCTATTTTAAACTCATTAACGCCTTTTTTTGCGTTAATATTAGGGGCTCTTATATTTGGTTTTGCGTTTAAAAAGACACAGTTATATGGCATTTTAATTGGTTTGGTAGGTACTTTAATTTTAATATTAAACGGAGCTGTTGTAAACCCAAATCAGAATTATTGGTATGCTTTGTTAATTATTATAGCTTCTGTTGGGTATGCTTTTAATGCAAATATGGTAAAGAAATATTTATACGATTTAAATGCGCTTTCTATTGTAACTGGTAATTTTTTATTGCTAATTGTTCCAGCTTTTACGGTTTTAGCGTTCACAGGTTTTTTTTCAATCTTTAGTTTTCAAGATAAAATTTTAATGCAGTCTTTAGGTTATTTGGCTATTTTATCTATTGTAGGCACTGGAGTTGCAAAAACGATTTACAATAAATTGGTACATATTTCCGATCCTGTTTTTTCTTCGTCTGTAACGTATTTAATTCCATTGGTGGCCATCTTTTGGGGAGTGTTGGATGGAGAAAAATTGAGTCCACTACAAATATTTGCGGGTGTTATTATTTTGTTAGGGGTTTATTTGGTTAATAAGAAAAAGTAGATTTTCTAGTTTCAAAATTTTAAGGTTTTTCTCGCAAAGTTGCGAAGGTAAAAAGTTTTTGTCTAAATTAAATATCTTAATACTTAATTCTTGATACTTAATACTTAATTCAAAAAAACCTTCAAACAAATCTACAAACACTCTCTGTGAAACCTGTGTCAAAAACCAAAAAAAAGAGCCAAAACACTATGTCTTGACTCTTTTATCTATTTTGGGTCTTTGCTTTTTATTTAAAATCTACATCAGAAACCCCTTCGTTTATTTTAATTTCTTTTATTTTGAAATCAAACGACATTGGGCCATTTTTTATACCAATAGAATGAGGAAACATAATTCCATTTACTTCTTTATAATTAGAATAATCAGTTGGTGTATTTACTTCTTTACCATCTGGTGTTTTTACAGTTTTTACTTCTTTTACTTTTAAGCCAGAAGCCATATCATAATAAATTTCGGTATTGTTATGCTTTAAAACAATGGCATTTTTACCGTCTAAAGGCTCAATTCTAACCAATTTACCATCCGTATAATCTAAATCTCTAAACAAAGCATTTTCACTTTTTGCTTCAACAATTTGTTCTGGTGTCATGGGTATTTTTTGGCCTCTAGCTTCAGAAAATCCGGTTGTTCCATCAAAAACAGTTTTCTGAGCAACATTTCCCATTACAGAAATTACTTGAGAAGTTTTATTGGGTGAAGAAGCTTTTGTAGTCATTACTAACGGAGTTCCTTGTATGGTTGCATTTGCAACCATCATTATAGTTTTAACAGACATAATTTTGTCTTTTCCACCAATGGCTTCTAAATATTTATTTACTACTTTTTCTGCAGTCATTCCCTCTGGAATTGGCAATGTCATTGCAGGTTTATCTGTAGGATTTCCTTCCTTATCAAAATAGCTTATAACATAATCTGTTTTTTCTAAGTTTTTAAGAACATCAATACCTCTACCAGTAATCATTATCCTAGCTTTGTCTCCTCTAAAATATTTAATAGCTGCATTTTGTACATCATCTACAGTTACAGAGTTTATGTTTTTAATATAGTTAGCATAAAAATCTTCTGGCAAATCGTACAGCGCAATATTAAGTGCAAAACTTGCTGCAGTTGCTGGTTTCTGTACATCCATTACAAAACTACCAATGTATTCTTCTTTAGCATCTTGTAATTCTTTTTTGGTTACTTTTTGGTAACGAATTTTATTTATTTCTTTTAAAATTTCTACAACAGCACTATCTGTAACCATGTTTCTAACACTTGCTGTGGCTCTAAAAGTAGCTGCGTTTTTTTGTCTGCTTTGACTAATACCTGAGTAAGAACCATAGGTATAAGCTTTGTCTTCTCTTAAGTTATTAAAAAGTCTAGCAGAACCACCTCCACCAAGTATTTTGTTTGCTAACAATGCAGCATAATAATCTTTATCTCCTAAAGTTAAGTTTACAGTATTTACAACCGCAATTTCAGATTGTTTTGCGTTTGGCATATTTACAAAACTAATAGCAGTTGTAGAAAGGTTTTCTGGTGCTGGAAAATTAGAAGCTGGTATTTCTCCTTTTTGCCAATCTGCAAATAATTCTTTTACTAACTTTTTAGTTTCTTTTGGATTAATATCTCCAACAATAATTAAATAAGCATTGTTTGGTTTGTAGTAAGTTTTGTAATTGTTTTTTACAGCATCTAACGTTATGTTGTTTATTGTTTCTTTGCTTACAAACTCTCCATAAGGATGATTTTTACCATACACTAAAATGTCTTGCACTCGACCTGCAATCGTAGGTACATCATTTTCTGAAGCTTTTAAGTTTTCTAGGGTAACTTTTTTTTCTTTATCAAATTCTTCTTGTGTAAAAACAGAATTCTTTACACCATCTGCCATTAAACCCAATACTTCTGGAAAGTATTTTTCTAAAGATCTTGCAGAAGCACCAGAGCTAAAAAAGTCAACACTAGCTCCTAAAAATCTACTTGTTCATTAAATTCATCTTTTGTAATGTTAGATGTTCCTCTTCCTAATAAACTTCCCATCATGCTAGAAACACCAGCAATATCTCCTTCTACATAAGGTTGGTTGTCGATTCTTAAAGTTGCAGAAACTCGTGGTAATTTATGGTTTTCTACCATAATCACTGTTAATCCGTTATTTAGAGAAAACTTTTCTGCTTCTCCTAATTTTACAACAGGATCTGGTCCTGGAGTAGGCATTTTGCTTCTATCTATTTGTGCGTTAGTGGCAAAAGATAGTGCTATAACTGCTAGTATTGATAAAATTTTTGTCTTCATCTTTTTTATTATTTTTTCTTAGGTAAATATTCTAAGATTAATCTTTGATTCTTATTTAAGTATTTTTTTGCAACTTCTCTAATTTCTTCTCTTGTTACAGATCTGTAAATATCTATTTCTGAATTTATTAAATTAGTGTCTCCGTACATTACATGGTATCTTGCTAAAGAACCTGCAATACCAACAACACTAGAGTTAGCGTTTACATAATTGTTTTCGAATTGGTTTTGTATTTTTTGAAAATCTCTTTCAGAAATTAAATCGGTTTGAATCTTTACAATTTCTTCGTCCATTTCTTTTACCAAATCCTCTAATTTTACATCTCCTAAAGGAAGCGCAAATAAAGCATAAATACCATAATCTTGTTGAGAAACATTAGCAGCTTGTACAGCTAAAGCCATTTTCTTTTCATCAACCATTTTTTTGTAAAGTACAGAACTTTTACCACCACTTAAGTAAGTAGAAATCATATCTAACACTTTAGAATCTCTTGTTTTAAAAGAAGGTGTTCTATAAGCAGCTATAATTGCTGGTATTTGTATGTTTTCATCATAAGCTTTTGCTCTAAATTCTTCGGTTATTGGTTCTTCTTTAGGAAAAGTTCTAACAACTTCTGCTCCTCTAGGAATTGGACCAAAATAATCTTGAATCATTTTTTTTGTTGTCGCAAAATCTATATCGCCAGCAACCACTAGTGTAGCGTTGTTTGGTACGTAGTATTTTTTATAAAAAGCTAAAAACTCTTCTAATGTTGCAGCATCCAAATGCTCCATATACCCAATATTTGGGTCTTTATAAGGGTGTACTTTAAAAATATTTTTAGAAATTTCTGGTAAAAGATTAGAATATGCTCTTGTACCTTGTCTTTTTTCTTCTTTTACAACTTCGTTTTGTGTATCTACACCTTCTTGTTTAATAATTGGGTGTAATAAACGTTCAGATTCCATCCATAAACCCAGTTCTAGTTTATTTGATGGAAAAATTTCGTAGTAATACGTTCTGTCTTGAGAAGTATTTGCATTGTTTCTACCACCATTAGAAGACACTATTTTAAACCATTCTCCTTTACCTATGTTTTTTGTTCCTTCAAATAATAAGTGTTCAAAGAAATGTGCAAAGCCAGTTCTTTCTCTACTGCCATCTTTTCCACCAACACCGTACATAACAGATGTAATAACGACAGGTGCAGAATTGTCTTGGTGTAAAATTACGTGCATTCCATTGCTTAAATCATACTCTTCAAATTCAACTTTTTGTGCATTTGCAGAAACTGCAATTAACAGCGCCGAAGCCAGAGTTAAAATAGTTTTTTTCATTTATTTTTTATTTAATTAATAATTGATGTTTGATATGACGCTACATTATTAAGTTTGTTACAACAAATTAACAATAAAACTAAAAGTACTTCAAAAGTAAAAAGATTCTCTCTAAATATAAAGTTAAAGGTTGTTTATTCTCTTGATTTTGATTGAATTATTTTTAATATCAAATATTGTTTTAAAACAAAAAAGATGTATATTTGCACCCGCATTTTCGGTAACGAAAAGCAAAAACAAAGTATAAATACGCAAAACAAATAGTATGTACGCAATCGTAGAGATAGCAGGGCAGCAGTTTAAAGTTGCAAAAGACCAAAAAGTTTACGTACATCGTTTAAAAGGAGAAGAAGGCTCGAAAGTAACTTTCGACAACGTTCTTTTACTAGACGATGCAGGTAACGTAACTCTTGGCGCCCCAGCTATAGAAGGAGCTTCAGTAACAGCTCAAATTTTAAGTCACTTAAAAGGTGATAAAGTAATCGTTTTCAAAAAGAAAAGAAGAAAAGGTTACCAAAAGAAAAATGGTCACAGGCAAGCTTTAAGTGAGATTCAAATAGCGTCTATTACTGCTTCTGGTACTAAAAAGGCATCTAAAAAAGCTGCTCCTAAAAAAGAAGAAGCTAAAACAGAAGCTCCAAAAGTAGAGAAAAAAGCAACCGCTAAAAAAACCGCTAAAAAAGCCGATGATTTAAAGAAAATTGAAGGTGCTGGACCTAAAGCTGCAGAAGCATTAGTTGCTGCAGGTATCGATACTTTTGCAAAAGTAGCAAAGACAGATGCTTCTAAATTAAGCGAAATTTTAACAGAAGCAAGTTCAAGATTGTCTCATATCGTAACAGATACTTGGCCAAAGCAAGCTAGTTTAGCTGCAGAAGGTAAATGGGACGAATTAAAAGAATTACAAGATAAATTAGATGGTGGTATTGAAAAATAATCACTAAAAAATTTAGCTTTTAACCTATAAAAACTCAATAAAATGGCACATAAAAAAGGTGTAGGTAGTTCAAAGAATGGTAGAGAATCAGAATCGAAACGTTTGGGCGTTAAGATTTTTGGTGGTCAAGCAGCAGTTGCTGGTAACATTATCGTTCGCCAAAGAGGTACTACACACAATCCAGGAGAAAACGTTTACATGGGTAAAGATCATACTTTACACGCAAAAGTGGACGGAATTGTAGAATTTCAAAAGAAAAGAGATAATAGATCTTACGTTTCTGTTACTCCATTCGAAGCTTAATAATTTAAGTTTAAAAATAACAAACGCCCAAACAATTTTGTTTGGGCGTTTTTGTTTCTTTACATTTTTATCAAATTCACTAACTTTCTATTTTGTACTTTTACGGTATGAAATTCTTGTATGATATTGCCATTTTTTCCACCTCATTATTGTTGCCAATAGTGGGTTTCTTCAATAAAAAAATAAAACTTTTTATGGATGGAAGAAAAGAAACATTTACCAAACTTAGCAAGTTAAAAAATGCTAAAGTAATTTGGTTTCATGCAGCTTCGTTAGGAGAATTCGAACAAGCAAGACCTATTATCGAAGAATTAAAAAAGAAACACAAAAACAATACAATTTTAGTTACTTTTTTTTCACCTTCAGGATACGAAATTCGAAAAAATTACAACCTAGCAGATGTAGTTTGTTATTTACCATTAGATTCTAAATCGAATGCGAGAAAATTCGTAGAATTAGCAAACCCAAAACTGGCAGTTTTTATAAAATACGAATTTTGGCCCAATCTTTTAAACGAATTAAAAAACAAGGAAGTTCCGACTATTTTAGTTTCCGGAATTTTAAGAGAGAAGCAATTATTTTTTAAGAGTTATGGCGGATTTATGCAAAAATCTTTGGAGGCATTCCATCACTTTTTTGTGCAAGATGTAAATTCTGAAAAATTACTAAATTCCATCAATTTTAAAAATGTAACTGTTGCTGGAGATACTCGTTTCGATAGAGTTTCAAAAATATTAGAACAAGACAACTCATTAGATTTTATTAACCATTTTAAAAACGACACATACACAATAGTTGCTGGAAGCACTTGGAAAGAAGATGAAGAGTTATTGGTAAATTATATTAACAATACAGCTTTAAAAGACGAGAAAATTATCATTGCGCCACATAATATAAAATCTGAAGCAGTTTTAGCGCTTCAGAAATCAATCAATAAAAAAACAGTTTTATTTTCTGAAAAAGAAGGTAAAAATTTAAAAGATTATCAAGTCTTTATAATAAACACCATTGGAATTTTAACCAAAATTTACGCAACTGCAGATGTTGCTTATGTTGGTGGAGGTTTAAAAACAGGCTTACATAATATTTTAGAACCAGCAACTTTCGGAATTCCTATAGTGATTGGAAATAAATACGACAAATTTAAAGAAGCCGTAGATTTGGTAAAAATAGGTGGCTGTATTTCTATTAAAAATCAAGAAGAATTTACTTCAATTTTTACAAAGTTGAAGAACGATATTAGCTTTAGAAATTTAACAGGAATTATCAATAAAAAATATATTGAAGACAATTTAGGAGCAACAAAATTAATTATGAATTATATAAAAAATAATATTTAGAATGTCTGTTCGAGCGCAGTCGAGAACTAATACAAATTTATAAACTATGGATTTTATTTTACAACCTTGGCCCTGGTATGTTGGCGGACCATTAATTGCATTGTCACTTTTTCTTTATTTTTATTTTGGAAAAAATTTCGGAGCATCTACAAATTTCGAAACCTTGTGTACAATGGCTGGCGCAGGAAAAGTGTCAGATTATTTTAAGAAAGATTGGAAAGAACGCGATTTTGCATTGCTTTTTGTAGTGGGTTTAATTATTGGCGGTTTTATTTCTGCAATGTATTTAATACCAAATAAAAATATAGATTTAAACCCAAAAACAGTGCAAGAATTAACAGATTTAGGTTTTAGCAATGTTGCAAACCAGTATTTTCCTGACGAAATTTTTAGTAAAGAAGTTGTGTTATCTTTAAAAGGATTTTTAATCTTAATCTTATCAGGTGTTTTAATTGGTTTTGGAACACGTTATGCAGGAGGCTGCACTTCTGGACACGCAATTACGGGTTTAAGTAGTTTGCAATTACCATCTTTATTAGCAGTAATTGGGTTTTTTATTGGTGGTATTATTGCAGCTTGGTTTATAATTCCTGTTTTATTTTAGCCAATAATTGGCATTAGTCAAAAATTATTAAACTCAAAAATGTCTCTTCGAGCGCAGTCGAGAAGTTAGTTGAAAGTTTAAAATATTATCAAAATGAAAAACATCAAATTTTTAATTCTCGGAGTCTTTTTCGCAATTGTATTAAGTAAAACACAAGCAATTTCGTGGTATCGATTTTACGAAATGTTTCGTTTTCAATCTTTCCATATGTTTGGAATTATTGGAGGCGCAGTTGTAATATCAGCAATTATTATGCAATTATTTAAAAGCGGAAAAATAAAAGACATTAATGGAAATAAAATTGTGCCAAAACCAAAGAAAAAAGGATTTATTAGTACCATTTTAGGAGGAACCTTATTTGGGTTAGGTTGGGGAATTTCTGGTGCCTGTGCTGCACCAATTTTTGTAATTCTTGGGTTTAAACCTTTACCAGCATTAATCTTGTTAATTGGTGCACTTTTAGGAGCGTTTTTATATGGAGTTGTAAGTAAAAAACTACCAAATTAGCATAAAAATAAGTGATTATTATCATAAATTAAGCATTAAAAACAGTGTAATTTTGCATTAAATGAGCAAATTAATAGACAATTTCGGGCGACAAATGCAATATGTACGTTTAGCGGTTACAGATCGCTGTAACTTGCGTTGCCAATATTGCATGCCAGCTCATGGAATCGCGATTGTACCAAGACAAGAGTTACTCTCTTACAAAGAGATGTATCGTTTAATTCGAGTGTTAACAGAATTGGGGGTTAAAAAAGTACGTTTAACAGGTGGCGAACCTTTTGTTCGTAAAGATTTTGTTGCATTTTTAAAAATGTTGTCTTATAACGATTTGTTAGATGCGATTAATATTACCACAAATGGCGCAATGATTTCTCAACACATTCCAACGATTGAAAAGTTAGAAAAAGTAAAACACATCAATTTAAGTATCGATAGTTTACAAAGAGAAAAGTTTGCAAAAATTACACGAAGAGACGTTTTTCCTGAAGTTTACAAAACATTCGAATTGCTTGAAAAAAGTAGTTTACATTTAAAACTAAATGTAGTTGTACAATCTGGTTTTAATACCGACGAAATTGTAGATTTTGTAAGGCTAACAAAAGATAAAAATGTAGCTGTTCGTTTTATTGAAGAAATGCCTTTTAATGGAAAAGGACAAAGAGAAATTCAAGAAAATTGGTCGTTTAACAAAATTTTAAACGAGATAAAAACCGAGTTTGATGTTCAGGAAATCAAATCAGAAAAATCTTCTACTTCAAGAAATTATAAAGTTGAAAATCATTTAGGTTCAGTTGGAATTATTCCTGCATTTACAAGAACCATTTGCAACGATTGTAATCGCATTAGAATCACTTCTACAGGAACTTTTAAAAATTGCTTATTTGATGATGGTGTTTTTAATCTTCGAGATTTTATAAGAAAAGGAGCGTCTAATAACGATTTAAAAGAACTTTTTTTATCTTTAGTAAAGCAAAAACCAGAAAACGGATTTATAGCAGAAGCAAACCGTAAAAAAGGCAGCGTTTCTGAAAGTATGAGTACCATTGGAGGGTAAAAAGGTTTAATTGTGTAATTGTTTAAACATAGAAATCTCAATTATACAATTACACAAATAAACAATTACACGTTTTTGAAATGATTTTAGTAAAAGAAGCAAAAAATATAATTTTAAATTCAACTCAAAACTTTGGAGTTAAAGAAATTCCATTTCTAAAATCTGTAGGGAGCATTTTAAAAGAAGATATTCTTGCAGATAGAGATTTTCCACCATTTAACAGAGTTGCTATGGATGGAATTGCAGTTGATTTTCAAGAATTTAGTTCTCGACTGCGCTCGAACAGACAATTAAAATTTAAAATTGAAGGAATTCAGCCAGCAGGAAGTGCCCAAATCACTTTAAAAAATCCAGAAAATTGTATTGAAGTGATGACTGGTGCAATGCTTCCTAAAAATGCAAATACGGTAATTCGTTATGAAGATGTTACCATCGAAAACGGAATCGCAACAATTAATATTGATGAGATTAAAGACCGTCAAAATGTTCATCCAAAGGGAAAAGACGGAAAACTTGGTGATGTATTAATCAAACAAAACACAAAAATATCTGCAGCAGAAATTGGTGTTTTGGCAACTGTTGGAAAATCTTTTGTAAAAGTTGCAAAGCAACCAAAAGTAATGATAGTTTCTACTGGTGATGAATTGGTTGGTGTAGATGAAACTCCACTAGAACATCAAATTAGAAGAAGCAATGTGTTTACATTGGTTTCACTATTAGAAAAACTAAATATTCCTTCTGAAACTGCCCATATTACAGATGATAAACCCATTTTAAAACAAAAAATAGCAACCTATTTACAAGAATATGATGTGTTGTTGTTCAGTGGAGCAGTCAGTAAAGGTAAGTTCGATTTTTTACCCGAAGTTTTTAAAGAATTAGGCGTAAAAAAACTATTACATAAAGTTGCACAAAGACCAGGAAAACCCTTTTGGTTTGGGCGTAAAATATTTTCGAATGCAGATAAACATAAAGAGAATCAATACAAAAAGAACACAATTGTGTTCGGGTTTCCTGGAAACCCAATTTCTACATTTGTAAATTGTTTGGCGTATTTTTATCCTTGGTATTACAAATCAGTTGGTTTATCAGTCGCCGAAGAAACCGCAATTTTAGCAGAAAATGTTACTTTTAAACCCAATTTAACCTATTTTTTACAAGTGAAATTGAGTTATAAATTCGGACATTTAGTGGCAAGTCCAATTGCAGGAAATGGTTCTGGAGATTTAGCAAGTTTGGTACATGCAGATGCGTTTCTTCAATTGCCAAATGATAAAAATGAGTTTAAAAGTGGAGAGGTTTTTCCAGTAATTAGATACAGATAAGGCTGTTTCCATAAACAAATTCACGAGCTGTCAGTTCGAGTGGTTTTTCTGACGTAGGAAGAAAAATTGTATCGAGAACTTGTAAAGAAGAGTGTAAAACTTCTCGATACAATTCTGCCCAAAAGCGGAATTACTCGAAGTGACAGCGCGTTTACAACGAGACGCAAGAGTAAGCACATACAGTCAGTTCGAGTGAATTTTTTATTGGAATGAAATGGAAATATAAAATTTGTATCGAGAACTTGTAAAGAAGAGTGTAAAACTTCTCGATACAATTCCGCCCAAAAGCGGAATCACTCGAAGTGACAGAGCGTGAGCAACAAAACGTAAGAGTAAGCAAGTACTGTCAGTTCGAGTGAATTTTTTATTGAAATGAAATGGAAATAGAAAATTTGTATCGAGAACTTGTAAAGAAGAGAGTAAAACTTCTCGATACAATTCCGCCCAAAAGCGGAATCACTCGAAGTGACAGAGCGTGAGCAACAAAACGTAAGAGTAAGCAAGTACTGTCAGTTCGAGTGAATTTTTTATTGAAATGAAATGGAAATAGAAAATTTGTATCGAGAACTTGTAAAGAAGAGAGTAAAACTTCTCGATACAATTCTGCCCAAAAGCGGAATTACTCGAAGTGACAGTGCGTGAGCAACAAAACGGAAGAGTAAGCAAGTACTGTCAGTTCGAGTGGTTTTTCTGACGTAGGAAGAAAAATTGTATCGAGAACATTTTAGATGAATAACTTCTCGATACAAAATTCTTGAAAAAAGAATTTCACTCGAAGTGACAACACGTGTTACTGGCTTAAAATAAAATTGAAAAAATTACAGTTAATGAGCAATTTCACACACATCAACAAAAAAGGAAATCCTAAAATGGTAAATGTTTCCGATAAGAAAATTACCAAAAGAACAGCCCTTGCAAAAGCAACCATGTTTTTAGGAAAAGAAGTGATTTCTAATTTTTCGAATGACGAATTAACGACCAAAAAAGGACCTGTTTTTCAAACCGCAATTATTGCAGGAATTCAAGGGGTAAAAAAAACATCAGAATTAATACCAATGTGCCATCCATTATTAATTAATGGAGTAGATATTGATATTCAAATAATCGATTTAGAACATATAGAAGTGCTTTGTAAAGTTACTATCGAAGGAAAAACAGGAGTAGAAATGGAAGCTCTAACGGGTGCAAACATTGCTTGTTTAACGATTTACGATATGTGTAAAAGCATCAGTAAAAAAATGGTAATTAAAGAAGTAAAGTTGGTAGAAAAAACAGGTGGAAAGTCGGATATTAAAATCATATCTTAATTAGGCGCAAGGAAGAAACACTCTTGTGTTATTTTAAGAATATAAAACGTTAAATTGTCATTTCGAACGAAACGAAGTGGAGTTGAGAAATCTCTCTTTTGTTTGAGATTTCTCCATAAAGTCGAAATGAAATAAATATACTGAATTAAATTCAGCAAAAATGAAAAAACACAAAAAACACACAAATTTAGAAAAAAGAGATAACGATAACTTCTCACCCAATGAAATTGCTATTTTAGGAACCGATTGTGGTGTCATTTCAAATTTGGTTCATAATGTTTCAGTAAAATTATCAAACTATAAATTAGCGTATTTCGATGCTTCTCACGCAAAATCTCTCGACTTCGCTCGAGATAACAATTATAGGTTATCTGAATATACTTTTCATCATCAAGGAAATGTACAAATTACCACTTCTGGAAACGTAAATAAGTTTGAGCAACGTTTGCAATTTGCGCAATACGATTATGTTTTTATCAATGGAAATCATTATCAAGGCGCAAAACAAATTCTAATTTTAGACGAAGCAAAAGAAGCTTCTGTATTCAAAAGATTGGAGCAATTAGACAGCATTCAGTTTGTTGTGAAGTTGAAGGAAGAAACGGATTTTTTTGATTTTTTAGTGGCCAAATATCCAAACATAAAAAACAAGCTTTGCTATACAATTAATGAAGTAGATAAAATTGCAAATCATATAAACAATCTCATTCAAGAGAAAATTGCTCCGATAAAAGGGCTTGTTTTAGTTGGTGGAAAAAGCACTAGAATGGGACAAGACAAATCTGAACTCAATTATTTTGGAAAACCACAAAAAGAATACGCAAAAGAGTTGTTAGAAAACAATAATTTTGAAACGTACTATTCAGTCCAGAATGAATCTTCTGTCATTTCGAGCGAAGTCGAGAAATCTCAAAACGAAATCCCAGATAAATTTCTAAACCTTGGACCTTTTGGTGGCATTTGTTCTGCGTTTCAGAAAGACCCAAATTCGGCTTGGTTGGTTTTGGCAACAGACGTCCCTTTTGTAAACGATGCTGTAATTCAGCAATTATTAAAACATAGAAATCCGAGTAAAGTTGCCACAGCAATTAAAGGAAAAAACAAGGAATTTGTAGAACCTTTAATTACCATTTACGAACCCAAAGCCTATACAATTTTACTGCAATATTTAGCACAAGGTTATTCTTGTCCGCGTAAAATGCTAATTAATTCTGATATTGAAATTGTAGAAATTGAGGATGCATTTATTAGAAATGTAAATACTCCAGAAGAGTTTGAAGATGCGAAAAAAGAGATTAATAATTAAAAAGTTCTCGATACAATTCTGATAAAAAAATCAGAATCACTCGAACTGACAATGCGTTTTTAGACTGATTAACGTACTGTCACTTCAAGTGAATTTGTAAAGAATGAACGAATGTCATTTCAACTTTATGGAGAAATCTTAAAGTAATTCGCGATACAGTTTGTCAATTCCGTAGGAATTTCAACGCTTTGTTGCTCACTCTTGAGTGAGACCCTTTCAGAGTAACAAACTGTGTGTATAATAAAAAAAAAGATACTGAAATAAATTCAGCATAAATGAAACCAACAAAAAAACAACTTTTTAAACGTCAACTCACTTTGTCTGAAATAGGAGAAGTTGGGCAAGAGAAACTACAAAACGCATCTGTTTTGGTCGTTGGTTGTGGTGGTTTAGGAAGCCCGATTGCAGTTTATTTGGCTTCAAGTGGCATTGGAAAATTGCATTTAGTAGATTTCGATACGGTAGATATTACCAATCTTCACAGGCAAGTTTTTTATTGTTTAGATGATGTAGATCGACCCAAAGCGGAAGTTTTATCAAAATTTATTAAAAAAAGAGCACCTTTTACAGAAGTAACTTTTAGTAACAATCCAATTACAAAGTCAACTGTTTTTGAGTTGATAGAAAATATAGATATTATTGTAGATGGAACAGATTCTTTGCCCACAAAATATTTGTTAAACGATGCTTGTGTTATTAAAAATAAACCTTTAGTTTACGGTTCTTTGTATAAGTTCGATGGTTATGTGGCTACGTTTAATGTCTTACAAAAAGATGGAAGTTATTCCACAAATTTAAGAGATGCGTTTCCAGAAATGGCAACAGACATTCCAAATTGCGAAGAAGCTGGAACGTTAAATGCAATTGTGGGCATGATTGCCATGCAACAAGTAAATGAAGTTTTAAAATTGGTTACAGGCATTGGAAAACCATTAACAAATCAACTTCGTATATATAATACGTTGCAAAACACCGAGTTAAAAATGAAGTTAAAACCTGTTTTTTTGAAAGATAAAATTGCGAAACTTTTTAAAGTACAAACCTATGTAGATTTTGCTTGTGCAGGTCAAAATCCTGATTGGCAAATATCTCCAGAAGAATTAAAAAAACGTTTGTCATTTCGAGCGGAGTCTAAAAATCTAGAAATTATAGCGGTTTTAAATAATTTAAAACTGCCTTTTGAGGTGCAGCAAACCATTCATATTAATAATTTTGATGCAGATAAAATTAAAGTTGATAAAAGCAAAACCTATGTAATGGTTTGCCAACGTGGTTTTAACAGTTACAGAGCTACTGTAAAATTGAAAAATAAATACCCAGATTTAAAAGTGCTGAATTTAACTGGCGGAATTTCGAGTTACAAATAAAATACATGAAAAAACCTTTAGAATTTTATACAAATCATAAAGCAGAATTAGAAGCAAAGACGAAAGAGTTAAAAAAGAAATCAGCCAATTTAAGTGTATTTAGATTTGCCGTTTTTTTAGCGACTTGTTTTTTAATTTACTTGACTTTTGGGAAATATCCAGATGTGTTTATCATCGCTTTTTTAGGACTTTTATTGTTTGGTTTCTTAGTAACAAAACATGTAAATCTTAAAAGAAAAAGAAATATTCTTGCAGAAAAAATTAAAATTAATACTGTTGAAGTTGAAGTTTTAAATAGAAATTTTTGTCACTTGGAAACAGGCTCTGCATTTATAAATCCTGCACATTTTTATAGCAATGATATCGATTTATTTGGCAACGGTTCTTTTTTTCAATATATAAATAGAACCAAAACAAAAGACGGAAAAGGAGTTTTAGCAAACTGCTTAACAGAAAACAATACAGCTACTATTTTAGAGAAACAAGAAATGTTAAAAGAACTTTCAGGGAAAGTAAAATGGCGTCAGCATTTTTCTGCTTTGGCAAGTTTGGTTGCTACAAACAGTACTTCAAAAGCTATTGTTAGGTGGATTTCTGGTTACAATTCTGTTTTTCCGAAATTTTTAAAAACGCTTCAAATTATTTTTACGATTGCTTCTTTGGTGTTAATTGGGTTGGTTTCTTTTGGGTTAATTCCTTTCACTTATATAGTTATTTGGTTTTTTGTTGGCCTTTTTATTACTGGTAGATTTGTACTAAAAATAAACCATTTATATACAGAAGCCAGCAAAGCAAGAGATACGTTTAAGCAATATTACCCATTATTAAACGTAATTGAAAATGAAGCATTTACTTCAAAAATTTTAAAAGAGAAACAGCAAACAATTAATTCAGAAAACAAAAAAGCCTCTGCTATTTTTAAAGAATTTGCTCGAATTTTAGATACTTTCGACCAAAGAAATAACATTATTATCGCAATTTTTGGAAATGGATTGTTTCTAACAGAAATTTACAATGTTTGTAAGGTAGAAAAATGGATTTTTAGCTACAAACATACAGTTGAAAGCTGGTTTGAAGTTGTTGCTTTTTTCGATGCTAAAAATTCGTTGGCAAATTTTGCATTTAATCATCCAAAATTTATTTTTCCAGAAATTACTTCAGAAAAAAGTGTGATTAAAGCGACCAATTTAGGGCATCCTTTGTTAAATGTTGCTAAAAGAATTGATAATGATTTCAACATTAATAAAGAAGAGTTTTTTATTGTTACAGGTGCAAATATGGCTGGAAAAAGTACATTTTTAAGAACGGTTTCTTTATCTATAGTGATGGCAAATTGTGGTTTGCCAGTTTGTGCAGAAAGTTTTCAATATTATCCCATAAAATTGATAACAAGTATGCGAACTACAGATTCTTTAACAGAAGACGAGTCGTATTTTTATTCAGAATTAAAACGCTTAAAATTTATTGTTGATGAAATTGAAGACGAAGATTACTTTATTATTTTAGATGAAATTTTAAAAGGAACCAACAGTAAAGACAAGGCAATTGGCTCTAAAAAGTTTGTAGAAAAACTTACAAAATCGAAATCGACAGGAATTATTGCCACACACGATGTAAGTTTATGTACTTTAGAAGATGAATTTTTTGGAATTAAAAATTATTATTTTGATGCAGAAATTAACAATAACGAATTGCATTTTGACTACAAATTAAAAAACGGAATTTGTAAAAACATGAACGCTTCTTTTTTACTGAAAAAGATGGAGATCGTTTAAAAAATGGCTTGGATGATTTTATCCAAACCATTCAATTTTTTTATTGTGCAATTTTAATAAAACTCTTATTCTCGATACAAACTTTGCTCATTTTAATCGTAAAATTTACTTGAATTGACAGAATTTTATCAAAATACACAACCGCTTAATCTTGAATTTGTTTTTTAAGCATTACTTTCCAAATTTTATTGGAAGCCCTTGAGTTTCTTGGACCATAGCTTCCAGGATTTGATCTAAAAGCTTCAATACCTCCAAAAATATAACCAATTTCTATACTATCTGCATCAGTATCGTTAAAAGCTTTGTTAAGGTCTATAATTTCATTAGAGTTATTTGATTTTGGTAAGTTGCTGTTTGGTATTAACGTAGCTTCTGCTCCATAAAAAGGTGCTTTGTTAGTCGTTTTGTTATTAAAAATATTATAGTCTAAAATAGTGTGCGAACTTTTTAAAGGCTCGTTTGCGATATTCATTTTTATATGCACTCCTGTATTGGTAAAACCAGATAAATGCCCTACAGCAGCTCTTTTTCCATCTCCAATTCCACCTAATAAATAAGTGTGTAAAGTTTCTGATTCTGAATCAAATAAAACAAAACTAGGACAAGAATATACATTAAAATTATTTTGATTGTAATTGCTATCGTAAGTATATTTCTTAGAATTTACTATTTTTTTAGGGTGAACATAAATTGCATTATTCCAAGCTAAATGATAATTGGTAGTATCTTTATTTTTTATAACAGTGCTGTCTGGTCTAAAAACACCTGTGTAAAAAGTCAATCCTTTTTTTATTTGATTATTTACTTTGTAAAAGTTAGGTGTAATTGGGCCATCTCTTCTTCTAAAAATAGATGTTGCATCTGTACCTTTTAAAGATGGTGAAGTAGCATCTGAAATAGTGTCTTTAATATTTATATTTAGCTGATAAGGTTTTTTTGAACTTGAAACGGTAAATGGATACACTGCATCTACATATTTTTGAGATGTAAATGTAAAATTATGCCCTCCAGCCAAATATAAAGTATCGTCAAAAATATACAATTCTCCTCCAGTACTAATTAAGTTTTTGTTTTTACCTATGCTAATTAAACTTTTAAGATTTGCAAGAGATAAATTTTCTCCTTTGATTAACTTAATCATGTTTGGAATGTTTATTCTAGCAACCTGATTAAATGTTAAATAATTTTGAGTGTTAACGTTGTTTACTGGAGCTCCATAACCACCAACAACATATAAATAATCTTTGTCTTGCTTTACTAATGCGTTTGAATTTCTAAAAATTGTAAGATGCTCGTTTAAAAAACCTCTCATTTCTATGCAAGGAATGGTCATTTCACCAATTTTTTCAAAACATTGTTCGTTCATTTTTTCGATAACGGTTTTAAAATGCATACTAATTGGTTTTTCGTTTGTTTTTGAATTGTAAACGAATAAGCTATCATTAAAAGATGGAGGTAAAAATGAAGTATTTGCATAGTTTCCGTTAAAAATATCATGGAGTCCACCATTATCATTTTCACTATTTGTTCTACCGGCAAAAAGTAACCATTCGTCACCAGAAATACCGTGAGAAAAAGATTGCAATGCTGGAGCTTTAGAATTTTCTACAGCGCTTATAGATAAAATATATGTTGGAGCAATTTTAACTTTGTTAGCCTCTTTTTGCAAGCAGGAAGTTAACATGCAAAATAGTAAGATACTTGTGAAGATGTTTAACGGATTTCGTTTCATAATTAGTAAGTTTGGTTAGTAATGTAAATAACTATTTAATGAAGCAAAAAAGAAAGAGTTGAAGTGACTATTTTAAAAAATAGGTAGTTGTACTTGGTAAAGATAAATGTAAATTATTTGTTCCACTCTAAAGTTTCTACCAAACGCAAAACATCTTCTTTAATATACGCTACTGCTGGTAAAATAGAATCGTAATTTGGTTTTGCATAAAAATACAAAGCGCCTTTTATAAAGTTATTTGTGCTGTCGGTTACATGAAATTGTATTTGAGAGGCAGCGTTTCCGGTAATTTCATACAAGCTACCAAATACTCTTTTTTCTGGGTTTACAAAGTCTTTTGTAATAATTTCTTCAGCTTTTACAGTGTGTTTAAATACTAGTTTTTCGGCTTCTGTTAACAATTCTTTAATGTTATTTTTTACGGGTCTGTAAGTAATGTCTAACGAGGCTTTTAAATTTGGGTATTTAATTGTTAACCAATTATTAGGCTCGTTAATTATAGAAGTACTTTTTGGAACTTCAAAAGAATAAGGTCTTTTTAAGGATAATTTTTGATATGTTTTTGCAGGGTAATTTAAACTTAAATAGGCCTTTGGTTTGGGTAAAACATCTTCTTTACAAGAAACGAAAATGAAGATAAAAAATAAAAAAAAGAGATTACGCATTTCTTGTGGCTTTAATTTGTTTTATTCGTTTTCTATCTAAGGCTTCAACGGTAAACGTATAATTCTTAAAGATTATTTTTTCTCCTCTTTTTGGGAATTTTCCAGAAATTTCTAAAATAAACCCAGCTAAAGTTTCACTTTCACCTTTTTCTTCCTCGAAAATATCTTCGTCTTCATCATCTAAAACTTTGCAAAAATCTTTTATGGTTGTTTTTCCTTCGAAAATATAGTTGTTTGCATCTATTTTAGAATACGATAAATCTTCATCATCGAATTCATCATTTATATCACCAACAATTTCTTCAATAACATCATCTAAAGTTACGAGTCCGCTTGTTCCTCCATATTCATCTACAACAATGGCTAAGTGATTTTTTATGGCTCTAAAGTCGCCTAATAAGTCGTCTAATTTCTTATTTTCTGGCACAAAAAAGGGCTCTCGAAGTAAAGTTTGCCACTTAAAAGATTTTTTATTTAAATGTGCCAATAAATCTTTGGCATATAAAACACCAACAATATTGTCTATATTTTCGTGATAAACAGGATTTCTGGAATATCCGTTTGCCAAAATTTTTTCTAAAACAACTTCATAAGGTTCCTCGTCTGAAAGTGCAAAAATATCGATTCGAGGTTTCATAATTTGCACTGTTTCTGTATTTCCAAAATTTACGATTCCTTCTAAAATTTTTTGCTCGTCTTTTGTAGTTGCTCCTTGTGAAGTTAATTCTAATGCTTGCGATAATGTTTCTACAGAAAAGTTGGTTCCTTTGCTTCCTAATTTTTTTTCAATCCATTTTGTTAAACTAATTAAAGGCAATGTAAATGGAGTTAAAAATATATTAATAGTATGTATAAATTTAGACATTGCTTTCGAGAAACGAAGTGCATTTCTAGAGGCATAAACTTTTGGTAAAACCTCGCCAAATAAAAGAATTAAAAAGGTAACTAAAATTATTTCTAACAAAAAACGAACAGGTACTTGAAATAAAATTAAGTTTAAAGAATAGTCGAAATTGCCAAATAATGTTTCTGCCAAAGAGGCAAAAAGAAGTACTATTAAAATATTAATAAAATTATTGGTAATTAAAATGGTGGCTAATAATTTTCGGGGTCTTTCTAATAAAGTAACAACAATATTTTGCTCTTTTCCGTTGTTAGAAAGTTCGTTAAGGTCTGTTTGAGAAAGAGAGAAAAAAGCAACTTCGGTTCCAGATACCAAAGCCGAACTTAAAAGCAGTAAAAGAAGTGCAATTCCATTTAAAGCAGTAACGAAATCTATAGAAGCTAAGAGAAATAATTGTTCGGGATCTGGGTCCAATTTTAATTTTTTTATATGTTAAAAAGGTAAATCGTCTTTTTCTTCTGGAGCAATAGGTTTTTCTTCTGGTTGCTTAGAAGTTGTATTTATAGGTTGCGAATTATCTGCATTTTTTTTCGTGGTTAACATCGTCATTTCTAAAACATGAACTTCAGTTGAATACCGCTTTACGCCATCTTGTTCCCATTGTCTGTTTTTTAGCTTTCCTTCTACGTAAATTTTATCTCCTTTAGATAAATATTTTTCGCAAACTTTTGCCAAACCATTTCTAACCACAATATTGTGCCAATCTGTATTGGTTATTTTTTCGCCAGTTTGTTTGTTGGTATAACTTTCTGAAGTGGCAATAGGAAAACGACCTAGACAATTTTGGTCATCAAAATAATGCATTTTTACATCATCACCTAAATTTCCAATTAAAATTACTTTGTTAATTGTTCCTGCCATAGCTTATTATTTTGTTTGGTCGAGCGCAGTCGAGACCTAAAATCTCTCGAGAACTACGTTCGCTACTTTTAATCAAAAATTATTTTGATTTTAGTAATGCTCGAGGAGACAAACTTAAAATGTTTATAAAATTAGAATCAAATATACTAAAAATATCATTAATTTTTAAGTGGAAAATCTTCCAAAAAATTAGAAATTAAAACTGGAACAGGAAATTCTTGTATGTTTTTCCAAGAAATAGTGGCATTTTTTAGAGATGCTGTCTCTACAATCCAAAATTGTGTATATAAATGTTGATGAGAAAGTTTGTGTACGATTTGCTTTTTGTTATGTAATGAAATTGTAGTTTCATCAGGAAATAAGTCAGTAAATTTTTTGTTTGCTATTAATTCTTTTTTATCGATTATTTTTTCACTTTCAATCAATGGAAATTGATATAAACCTTGCCAAATGCCTTTTCCTTCTCTTTCATATAAGATGGTTTTATAGTCGTTTGTTTGAATGACTAAAAAGTTAAAATAACGTTTTCGAACCTTTATTTTTTTCTTTTTTACAGGCAGTTCTTTAACGAGATTTTTTTCGAAAGCGACACAGCTATTGGCAAAAGGGCAAGAATCGCAAAGCGGATTTTGAGGTTTGCAATGCAGTGCACCAAAATCCATAATGGCTTGATTGTAGGTTCCTGGCTGACTTTTATCAATTAAAGATTGTGCAATGGCTTTAAATTCTTTAATTCCTGTAGTAGAATTAATTGGTGTAGAAATGCCAAAATAGCGAGAAAGTACTCTATAAACATTTCCATCTACAACCGCAGTTGGCTCGTTAAAGCAAATAGAGGCAATTGCAGAAGCTGTGTAATCTCCAATTCCTTTTAACTTTATAATTTCTAAAAATGTAGAGGGAAATTTTCCATTTAGTTCGTTTGCAATGTATTTTGCAGTATAATGAAGGTTTCTTGCACGCGAATAATAACCCAAACCTTGCCACATTTTTAAAACGGTACTTTCATTTGCTTTTGCAAGATTAAAAACTGTTGGAAAAGCTTCTGTAAATTTTAAATAATACCCCAAACCTTGTGTCACTCTTGTTTGTTGTAGCATAATTTCGCTCAACCAAATAAAATATGGATTCTTAGTTTGGCGCCAAGGAAGTGTTCGCTTGTTTTGTAAATACCAGTATATTAGTTTGTTGTGGAATTTCATCATAAAAAAATAGAATTGCAATATTACATTTTAAAATTCACATAAATTTAAGTCTTTATTTTTTTGGAGTTGATTAATTATCATATATTTGCATCCGCATTTTTGAGACAAAATAAATAAAAACATAGTAAAAATAGAGACATGACGAAAGCAGATATCGTATCGAAAATTTCAGATAAATCAGGAATCGAAAAAACAGATGTTTTAGCAACTGTAGAAGCATTTATGACTGAGGTTAAAGATGCATTAGAAAATGGCAACAACGTTTATTTAAGAGGTTTTGGTAGTTTTATTATCAAAACAAGAGCAGAAAAAACTGGTAGAAATATTTCTAAAAATACAACTATTAAGATTCCAGCTCACAATATTCCAGCTTTTAAGCCAGCAAAAACTTTTACTGAAGGAGTAAAAAGTAAAGTAGCTGTTAAATAACACAATACTAATCGAAACCTTAATTGGTTTAAAAAACATCAAGCATTATGCCAAGTGGTAAAAAAAGAAAGAGAGCGAAAATCTCTACACACAAAAGAAAAAAAAGAGCTAGAGCAAATAGACACAAGAAGAAAAAGTAAGCATTCGCTTACTTTTTCGTTTATTGTTTAGCGAAAAAAACAAAAGTTCATTGACATTTGAAGATTTACAACTGCTAGCGCAGAAAATCTTCGCACGGTATTTAAAAATACCTGACAATATTAATCCATCTGTACAATTACGTGCAGTGTTAAAACCAAGTTCAGCATGAAAACAGAATTAATAATTCGTTCAAATTCATCTGATATTGATTTTGCCTTATTAAGAGATGGAAAACTTATTGAATTAAATAATGAAACAACTGGCAACAAATTTTCTGTAGGCGATATTTTTTTAGCCAAAATTGGAAAAGTGTTAACAGGCTTAAATGCAGCCTTCGTAAATGTTGGATACCCCAAAGACGGGTTTTTACATTACCACGATTTAGGCGCACAAGTAAACTCATTAAACTCGTTCATTAAGAAAGTAAGCACAGGTAAGTATAAAGAATTCACGTTAAAAAATTTCCGATTTGAGGAAGACATTAACAAAGACGGTAGTATTAACAAAGTATTAAAAACAGGACAAAACCTGTTGGTACAAATTGTAAAAGAACCAATTTCTACAAAAGGCCCAAGATTAAGTTCCGAACTTTCTATAGCTGGTAGATTTTTAGTTTTAGTTCCTTTTTCTAACAGAGTTTCTGTTTCACAAAAAATAGAAGATCCAAAAGAAAAAGAACGCTTAAAAAGATTAGCAAAAAGCATAAGACCTAAAGGTTTTGGCGTTATCTTAAGAACTGTTGCCGAAGGCAAAAAAGTAGCAGAATTAGATAAAGATTTGCAAAACTCTTTAGAACGTTGGAAAACAATGTGTAAGCGAATTGCAAACACAAACACACCAACCAAAATATTGAGTGAATTAAACAGAGCATCTTCTATCTTAAGAGATGTAATGAACGACTCTTTTACAAACATTGTAACAAATGATGAAACACTGAAAGTAGAAATTAAAGAATATTTACAAGAAATTTATCCCGAAAAGGAAAATATTGTAAAGCTGCACAGATCTGCAATTCCTATTTTTGAAAAATATGGAATAGAAAGACAGATTAAAACATCGTTTGGAAAAACCGTTTCTATGAGCAAAGGTGCCTATTTGGTAATAGAGCACACAGAAGCTTTACATGTTATAGATGTAAACAGTGGAAACCGTTCTAATAAAGCAGGTTCTCAAGAAGATACAGCATTAGAAGTAAATTTAATTTCGGCTACAGAAATAGCACGTCAATTACAATTGCGTGATATGGGAGGAATTATAGTTGTAGATTTTATTGATATGCACAAAGCCGAAAATAGAAACAAACTCTATCAGCACTTAAAAGAGCAAATGGCTTTAGATAGAACAAAACACAAAATATTACCTCCAAGTAAATTTGGATTGGTACAAATTACAAGACAAAGAGTAAGACCTGAGTTAAGTATAAAAACTACCGAAGCCAACCCAAATAAAAATGGAGAAGTAGAAGCGCCAATTGTTTTAATAGACAAGATTGAAGCAGATTTAGAAAAATTTATTTCTAACCCGAAAAATAAAAAGATACAATTACACTTGCATCCTTTTATTGCTGCTTATTTATTAAAAGGCGTAAATTCTATTCGTTTTAAATGGTATTTAAAATATAAAAAGTGGATTACGATTATACCTAGAGATGCTTACACTTATTTACATTATCAATTTAAATCTGTAAAAGATTAAAAAAAGATAATAAGGCAATAATTTTTTATCAAAAAAACCCAAAACTTTTAAAGTTCTGGGTTTTTTCATTTTATAGAAAATTCGAGATTCAAAAAAATGTCTCTTTTTATTTTTTTTCTTTAATTAAATACATATACACAGGGTAATGGTCCGAGTAACCACCTGTATAACCACCATTAGAAAAACTTCTAAAAGGATACCCTTTGTATTGGCCTCTTTTACTTGTTAAAAAACGCTTATTAAAAATCATTGCTTTATACATCTTATAGGTCGAAAAATCTTTTTCTCCTTTATCTAAGAGCGGATAAGAAATTAAAATCATATCAAAAAGATTAATATTATCTCTATATCCTAAAGTATTAAAACCTCTTCTATGCAAATCTTCATACGGATTGTATATGTCTTTTTCTTCAACATTTTTTTTTCTACTTTTTGTTTTTAAAACCTTTTTAAAGCTAGAGTTAATTGGGTCGTCGTTAAAATCGCCCATTATTAAAATTTTAGCATTAGAATCTTTGTCTCTAATTTGATCTATTATTTTGGTGTTTTGATAAGCCGCTTTTTCTCTTAATGGCCTGCTTTTTGCTTCTCCACCACTTCTAGAAGGCCAATGATTAACAATTAGGTGAATTAATTCGTCATCTAAATAACCAGAAACCAATAATTGGTCTCTTGTATAAACTTTTTTGTTTTCTCTGTAAATATTAGGGTTAAACACTTGATGAAATACAGGTTTAAAATATCTTTTTTGATATAGTAAAGCCACATCAATGCCTCTTTTGTCTGGAGAATCGTAATGGATAATTCCATAATGTTTCTTCACTAAATGTTTCGATTTTATTAAATCTTCTAAAACACTTAAGTTTTCAACTTCAGCAACTCCTATTATAGCAGGGCTTGTATTGGCTTTGTTTTTACCAATTTGAGAGATTACGTTTCCTAATTTATCAATCTTATCCCAATAAACTTTAGAACGGTTTGTTTTTAACTCCATCATGGGGCTTGCTTCATCATTAATAGAAGTGTCGTTTATGGTGTCGAAAAGGTTTTCTAAATTATAGAAAGCAATTGTTCTAATACTATATTGTTTGCCTTTTTTTTGAGAGAAGGTAGCAGAAATAGTTAATAGAAATAGTAAAAAAGTAACAATATTTTTATTCATTGTAATATAGTTTATGTTTGCAAACATATAAAACAAAATGTAAGCCAAAATTATATAATGTTATTTTAACATAAGTATTTGTTAAAAAACGTTAATTTTGCATGCATTTTAATGTAAAAATAATATAAAAATTCAAACAAACTTTATGAGAAAATTTTTTCTATCGATGTTTTTGCTTTTAGGCTGTGTAGCATTTCTACAAGCGCAAAACGTTGTAAAAGGAATTGTTGTAGATGGCGATTCTGAAAATGCTCTGCAAAGTGTCTTAGTTAGTGTAAAAGGTACAACCATTAGCAAAACAACAGATGCGAATGGGGTATTTAACCTTACAGGTATTTCTAATGGCAGTTATATTGTAGAGATTAAATTAGTAGGTTACGAAACACAAAACTTTCCTGTAGAACTTTCTAATAGTGTTGTAGATTTAGGTACAATTTTACTTTTTAAAGACATCACAGAAGATCGAGATTTAAGTTTAATAACTATTACAGACGACGAGCTAAACAACGATACCAGTGCTGCCGATAATATTTCTGGATTGTTACAAGCTACGAGAGATGTTTTTTTAAGATCGGCTGCTTTTGAATTTAGTTCCTCTTTTTTTAGAATTAGAGGATTAGATTCTGGAAATGGAAAAGTGCTTATCAATGGAATAGAAATGAACAAAATTTATGACGGAAGAGCACAATGGAGTAATTGGGGTGGTTTAAATGATGTTTTAAGAAACCAAGAGTTTAGTAATGGTTTATCGCCATCGAACTTTACTTTTGGCGGTGTTTTAGGTTCTACAAACATAAATACGAGAGCATCTCAACAAAGACCAGGAACAAGAATTTCGTATTCTTCCTCTAACAGAAGTTACCAACATAGAGTTATGGCAACCCATTCTACAGGAATGTTAAAAGGTGGTTGGGCAATGACTTTTTCTGGAAGTAGAAGAGCGGGTTTAGAAGGGTTTAACGACGGTACAACCTATAATGCATATTCTTTGTTTGCTTCTATAGAAAAGAAAATTAACGACAACCATAGCCTTAACTTTACCTCTATATTTACACCCAATAGAAGAGGTAAATCTTCTCCCAACACCCAAGAAGTTTTTAATTTAAAAGGAATCGAATACAACGAATATTGGGGATATTTAAATGGTAGAAAAGTAAATTCTAGAATAAAGGAAGTAGAAGAACCAATTTTAATGTTGAATCATTTTTGGAACATATCTGAAGGAACTTCACTTCAAACAAACGTAGCCTATCAATTTGGAAAAATAGGAAATAGTCGTTTAGATTATAATGGAGGTGCAAATCCAAACCCAACTTACTATCAATATTTGCCAAGTAGTTTTTTGGCAGATAACGATAAAGAAGGTGCTTATGATGCACTACAAAATTTTCAAAATGATGGTCAATTAGATTGGAATACTATTTTTAGCGCCAATATTACAACTGCTCAACAAAACCAAAGTAACGCCTATGTGTTGTACGAAGACAGAATTGATAGTAAACAATTAAGTATAAACACAATATTAAATTCTGAAATTACAAATAACATCACTTTTAATAGTAAATTAGAATACAAACAATTACGATCTAAAAATTTTGCAGAAGTTATAGATTTATTAGGAGGAAGTGGGTATTTAGACATTAATCCTTTTGCAGATACAGAAACAGAAATGCAAAATAATCTATTAAATCCTAATAGAGTTGTAGGCAAAGGAGATAAATTTAAATACAATTATAATATTAATTCAAATATCATTTCTGCATTTGCACAAGCACAATTTAAATATAATAAAATAGATTTTTATACAGCGTTTAATATATCTAATACATCTCATCAAAGAGAAGGGTTGTATAAGAATGGTGGCTATCCAGATAATTCTTTAGGCAAATCAAACAAACTCTCATTTACGAACTATGGAATTAAAGCAGGTGGAACATATAAAATTACGGGACGTCATCTACTAGATGCAAACGTAGCATATATTACAGATGCACCAACAGTAAGAAATTCTTTTTCCAATCCAAGAAGCAATAATTTTGAAGTAAGAGATATTACCAGTCAAAAAATCTTTTCTACAGATGTAAGTTATATTTTAAGAAGTCCAAATTTACAGGCAAGAGTAACCGGTTTTTATACGAAAATAAAAGATGCTACAGATATAGGTTTTTTCTTTTCACAAGGAGCTAATACAAATACTTTTTTACAAGAAATAGTTACAGATTTAGAGACCAAACATTTTGGAGCAGAATTAGGTTTAGAGGCACAAATTACAGCAACAATTAAATTAAAAGGAGCAGCAAATATTGCTCAGTACACTTACGATAATAACCCAAATGTAAATTTAACTTCAGCAGATTTTGTAGTTGCAGATCAAGGAAATGATAATAACCCAGAAGGTATTAGAGAACAAGGAAAAGCAAATTTAAAAAATTATAAATTAGCAGCAGGTCCACAAAAAGCATATTCTGTTGGTTTTGAATATAGAGATCCAGACTATTGGTGGTTTGGTGCAACAGCAAACTTTTTCGATGAAGCTTATTTAGACATAAGCCCACTATTAAGAACGGCATCTTTTTACAAAGATAACGATGGTTTGCCATTTAATAACTACGACCCCGAAATAGCAAAAGAATTATTAAAACAAGAAAAGTTCGATAGCTACATGTCTGTAAATTTAATAGGTGGTAAATCTTGGAAAATAGATGATAAATACATAAGTCTATTTGCAACCGTAAATAACTTATTTAATGAAATTTACAAAACAGGAGGTTATGAACAAGGTAGAGCATCTGACTATAATAGACTAAAAGAAGATGTTAGTTTACCCATAAGACAATTTGGACCAAAGTATTGGTACGGAAGAGGTACAACGTACTTTTTAAATGTAAACATTAGTTTCTAAAAAATATTAAAACAAATTAAAATGAAAACAAATAAATTAATCATCTTAACACTAGCATTTATTACTAGTATCTCTTTTACTTCTTGTGTAGAAGATGGAGACTTTACTGTGCCACAAAATTTAGGAGAAGAAGAAAATGCTAAATTAAATCTCTTATTATCCGATAATACTATAGAAATTAAAACAATTTCACAAGTAAAAGCGCTTTTTTCCTCAGGAGATAACCCTGTAGAAATAACAGATAAATTAGTAGTAAAAGGCTATGTAACTTCCTCTGATAAATCAGGTAATTTCTTTAAAGAAATTTATTTACAAGACAGTCCAGAGAACCCAACTGACGCCATTAAAGTAGTTTTAGAACTAAATGATGCTTACAATAAATATAATATTGGTAGAGAAGTTTATATTAACCTAGAAGGCTTATATGTTGGAGAAACACGTTCTAGAGATGGCGTAACAGCTATTGGAGGCAAGGCAGATGGAGATAGTTTAGAAAACTTATCTTTAAATCAAGTAAAAGAAAAGATGCTGCGTTCTACAATAACAGAAGAAATTGTGCCATTAAAACTAACTTTATCTCAAATTAATGAAAGCCATGTTGGTATGTTTGTTCAAATAGATAATGTCGAATTTCCTTCAAATATAGCAGGAGAAAAAAATTATTTTGATGAGAATGATAGATTTGATACCAAAAGAACTCTACAAAGTTGCGAAGGTTTTGGATATAGTAATTTCGAATTAGAAACAAGCTCTTTTGCCAATTTTGCTAGAAGAACTTTACCTAAAAAAGGAGGAACTTTAAAAGCAGTAGTTGTAAAAACATTCGATGGAAGAGATGTAGTTTTAGCTTTAAACGACATTACAGATGTAGATATGAACGAAGACAGATGTACACCTTTAAATCCAGCTGACTTTAAAACAAGTTACGAAGAAGATTTCGAGTCAATTGCATCTTCAAATCCTTTAGAAGGCAATGGTTGGATTTCTTACGCAGAAGAAGGGCGTTTTAATTGGAGAGTACTTACAACAACTGATAATGGAAATCCAGGAAGCAAAATAGCTTCTATGGGTGCGTATAATTCTGGCGAACCAACAAACATTGCCTGGCTAATATCACCAAGTATAGATTTAGATGCACAAGATATAGAATTTCTTAACTTCCAATCGTCAAATAGTTTTTCTGATGATAGCGAGTTAGAACTTCTAATTTCTACAGATTGGGATGGTACAAGAGCAAATATTACATCTGCAACATGGACCAAATTATCTGCAAATATTGTTTCTGATGATACAAACTTTAGGAATTGGGTAGATTCTGGAACAACAGATTTAAGCACATTCTCTGGAAATGCACACATTGCTTTTAAATATATTGGTGGAGATAATAGTGGAAGCGCATCACCTAATACAGGTACTATCGATGGTACGTTTGAGATTGATAATTTTAAAATTTTAGTAAAAAAATAGTTTTTACTTAACCATAAAAAAACGAGACTGCCTCAAAAGTATTAGAATTTGTTATTTCGACTGTAATGGAGAAATCTTATTTATTGAATTTCAATATTTTAGATTTTTCGACTTTGCTCAAAAATAACAGCTAAATTTACCTTTAAAACGGCCTCGTTTTTTTATTTTTAAGAATCTAAATTTATGGAGTATAAATTTTGTGTTTAATAGCATACATAACCAAGCCAACCCTATTTTTTACATTCAGTTTTGTAAATAAAACATCTCTGTAGCCATCTATGGTTTTCGGGCTCAAACACATTTTATCTGCAATTTCTTTATAGGTTAATTCCGAACAAGAAAGCTTCATAAAAGCGATTTCTCTATCTTTAAAAGTAATACTGTTTGTTTCGTTTCCAGAAATAGATTGCATTAATAAATTGGTTACATTTTTGGTGTGAAAAAAACCATTTTCTACAATTTCTAACAACGCATTTTCTAAAACAGATTTTTCTGTATCTTTTAAAAGATAACCAACTGCACCCGCTTTTAGCATTTGTAAAATAGTAGTGTCTGCATCTTCTACAGACAAAGCCATTACGTTTACATAACTATGGTTTTCCGAAATCCAGGCAGTGGTTTCAATTCCATTCATAATAGGCATATTAATATCCATTAAAACAACATCTGGAATGTTTTGTGGAGAAGCACTAAATTTATCCATTAATTCTTGTCCGTTTTTGCAAGTATATAGCACTTTAAACTTATCAAAAGAATTTACCATACCTGCAATTGCTTGCGACAATAAAGTGTGGTCATCTACAATTACTACCGAATTTTTTATCATAATTTATAATGTATTAAAAGTGTTGTTCCTTTATTTTTTTCTGATGAAAAAATGGCTTCAGCACCAATTAATTTGGCTCTATTAGAGATGTTTGTAAGTCCAATTCCTTTGCCACTTTTTTCGGAAGCTAAAAAACCAATTCCATTATCTTGGGCAGAAACAATCATTTCGTTTTCTGTATATTTTAAAAGCACATTTAATTTAGAAGCTTTAGAATGTTTAATTGTATTCGAGAAAAATTCTTGTAGAATTCTAAAAATTACAATACTTACTTTTTTGTCGATTTCTTGTTCTTCTCCTTCAATAATTAAGCTAGAATCAATAAAATTAAGACGGTTAAAACGATCTATTTCCAATTGAATTGCTTCTTTTAAATCAATATTTTTAATTGCCTCTGGATTAATTAATTTCGATAAAGCTCGCACTTCATTTAAACCTTTAGAAATTGTTTGAGAAACTTCGTCTATGTTTTCTGGTGTTGCATTTTGTAGCTGAATTTTGGCCAATGTTAAAAGCTGACCAATATTATCATGCAATTCCCAACTAATATTTCGCAGAGTTTCTTCTCGAATTTCTATTTGCGTTTCTGCAATTTCTCGTTCGAAACGTTTTTGGTTATTTATTTGTTCTTGTAACAAAATATTTTTTCTTTTTTGAAAAAAACTAAACAACAGCACAATAAGCACAACAAACAATATAATTACAATGGTTGTTGTAAATAGAATTATTTGACTTTCTTCTGACTCCATAAGGCTCCGAATATAAAACAACTGTGCATAAGTATTGTTAAGCAATAAGCGATTTTAAATAAACTAATTTTTAATTCGTAATTCAGGTTGCTTAAAGAGTTTATAACTGCTGTAAAAGGTATAAAACCCACATAATAGAGTAGTAAGCCAAAAGCAATCCAAAATGAAAGTGTTTTTTTGTAATTTAAAATTTTATGAGACACTAAAAACTCTTTGTAATAAAGAAATAAAGTTACAACTACTAAAATAGCACCAAAATTAGAAGATATTACATTAAATTCTAAAAAGTAAAGTCCAGCAAGGTAATAATATAAATTGGCTAGAATATTTACAATATTAAAGAGAATAATAAGCTTTATAATCCATTTTTTAGATTCTAAAATATCTCTAAAAAAAAGTAACAACAAATTAAACTCAAAAAAGATAAGAATGTGGTATAGTAATAAATTACTGTTTTCGATTTTTGGCACATAGTTATCTATAAATTCAAAAAAGAACATGCAAAACAGATATAAAGCAAAATACCTTAAATTTATTTCAAATACATTTTTAACATAAACAATTATATATATCAGTACAGATATAAATGAAGAGATGTAAGCGATATTTAAAAACATATTACATTGGTGGACTTGGCTTTAATCTATTTGCACCAGAACTTTCTAAATCGTCTTCTTGAGCTGAAAAAAGTGGTAGAAAAGAAGCTCTCATAACTTGTTTTGTTTCTTCGGAACTAAACTTGTTTAAAAATTCTGTAAACACAACAGGATTTCCTTTTTTTGAATATAAAGGTTCATAAGCAACATGTTTTCCATTTATTTTTGCAGTGGGCATAAAAATTAAAGAATGCCTTCCTCTTAAAGATTTGTCTTCATAGTTTTTAGGATATGCTGCAGAAAAAATGCGAACTCCAGTCAAAGCAATGTCTTTCTCTTTCGACAGTTTTTCTATATATGCGATGTATTGTTTAAGTTGATTTATTTCATAAAAATGAGAAATACTTTCAACCGTATCTGTTTTATCACCAGTAAATTTAGCTCTATAAGCATCTAAAACTTTTTTTTGTCCAACATCATATTGATGAAACATACCCGCCATTTCTTTATAGGTAATTGTATTAGAGGGTCTAGAGTTGTTAACATCATAATTTTTGTGTTCGCATTTTTCTGTACAACTGTTTAAAAACAATACACATACATATACTAGCATCGAAATTTTAAATAAATTTTTCATATAAATAAAGGTTAGTTAATAAATTACAAAGTACAATTTAAAACAAAATTGAAAAAATTAAATATTCATTACAGTTATAAATATTTGATTATTAGATTTTTATTTAGTTTTTTTGTTGTGGTGTAATTTTTAAAAGAGGGTTTTTCCTCTATAGCTTTCAAGATTTTACCTGATGCTTTGTTTAAAATCAATCTGCATCTTTGTTGTGCAAAATGGATAAAAAAGAGGTTTTAATACTTGGGAAAATTGTGCAAAAACACCTTATTTTATGTGAGGTGTTTTTTCTATTTTTACACTATGAAAAAAATAGAACACATTGGAATTGCTGTAAAAGATTTAGAAACTTCGAATATCTTATTTGCTTCACTTTTTGGAAAACCACATTATAAAGTAGAAGAAGTCGCTTCTGAAGGTGTAAAAACTTCATTTTTTAAATCGGGACCTAATAAAATAGAATTGCTACAAGCCACAAATCCAGAAAGTCCGATTGCAAAATTTATTGGTAAAAAAGGCGAAGGAATTCACCATATTGCATTTGCAGTTGCTAACATAAAAGCAGAAATGGAAAGGCTTACAAAAGAAGGTTTTGTGGTTTTAAATAAAGAACCAAAAATAGGAGCAGACAATAAATTAGTGGCTTTTTTGCATCCAAAATCTACCAATGGTGTTTTAATAGAATTGTGCCAAGAAAGAGATTAGTTAAAATACTGCTAACGAACACTGTCAAATGCTCACGAATTATTATCTTGCACCATTAAAAAATAGTACGAATGGCTTCAAAATTCGAATCTTATCAAAAAAGGCGTTTAGCATCTTCTTACATTTCTGTTGTAATTAGTATTGCTTTGGTACTTTTTATGGTAGGTGTTTTAGGTTTTGTGCTTTTAAAATCTTCATTAGTAGCCAATCGTGTTAAAGAAAAAGTGGCAATTACCTTATTTTTAAAAGACAATGTTAGTAGAAAGCAAATAGATAGTTTTAAAGAATCTTTACAAAAAGAAGAGTTTACCAAAAGAATAATTTATACATCTAAACATCAAGCAGCTAAAAATTACAGCAAAGAAATTGGCGAAGATTTTATGAAGTTTGTTGGAGAAAATCCATTAAAAAACGGAATCGATATTTATGTAAAAGCTGCGTTTGTAACGCCAGAAAAAATGCAAGAATTAGAAACGCGTTTTCTTAAAAATGCATTTGTAGCAGATGTTACTTACGATAAATTATTAATTAATCTAATTACAAAAAACATTCAAAGAATTAGTTTTTGGTTGCTAGTTTTAAGCGCGTTTTTTGGTTTAGTCGCAATTATTTTAATTAATAGCTCTATAAGACTTTCTATTTACTCTAAAAGATTTAACATAAAAACCATGCAAATGGTTGGTGCAACCAAAAGTTTTATAAGAAAACCATTTATTTGGCGAAGTGTAAAATTAGGTTTTATAGGTGCTTTTTTAGCATTAATTGGCCTGGCAGTAGTTATTTATTATGCAGATAAATTTGCACCAAGTTTAGGCTTGTTAAAAGATTACCTTTCTTTATCTTACTTAGTTGGTGGTGTTTTAATTGCAGCATTTTTAATTACTTGGTTAAGTACATTTTTTGCCACACAGCGTTTTTTAAACTTACGAACAGACGAACTTTATTATTAATTATATGGAAAACGAAAATATTCAAAAACCAGAATTTTTATTCGGCAAAAAGAACTACATTATTATGGTAGTGGGGCTTGTTTTTATCTCTTTAGGCTTTATTTTTATGGCAGGTGGAGGCAGTGATAACCCAGAGGTTTTTAATGAAGAAATTTACAATTGGCAACGAATTCGTTTGGCGCCAACATTGGTTATTATAGGTTTAGGAATCGAGATATATGCTATTTTAGCAAATCCTAATACATAAGAATGGATATTTTAGAGGCAATTATTCTTGGAATTATACAAGGGTTAACAGAGTTTTTACCAGTTTCTTCAAGCGGACATTTAGAATTGGCAAAAGCCATTTTAGGAGATACCTCTGTACCAGAAGAAAGTTTAACATTTACGGTCGTTTTGCATTTTGCAACCGCATTAAGTACGATGGTAATTTTTAAAAAAGAAATTATAGAAATTCTAAAAGGATTGTTTCAGTTTAAATGGAATGAAGAATTTCAGTTTTCTTTAAAAATTATCGTTTCTATGATTCCTGCAGTATTAGTAGGTTTACTTTTCGAAGAAGAATTAGAATCTTTTTTCGGAGGAAAAATTTTATTAGTAGGTTGCATGCTAGTATTAACAGCATTGTTGCTATTGTTGGCAGATAAAGCAAAAGAAACTAACAAGAAAGTATCTTTTTCGAACTCAGTAATTATTGGCATATCGCAAGCAATTGCAATGTTACCTGGAATTTCTAGATCTGGAGCAACCATTTCTACATCCGTTTTGTTAGGAATCGATAGAACAAGAGCTGCACGTTTTTCTTTTTTAATGGTGGTTCCTTTAATTTTTGGTAAAATCGGAAAAGATGTTTTAAGTGGAGATTTAAATTTCGAATCTTCACAAACGACGCCAATTTTAGCAGGTTTTATGGCTGCTTTTTTAGCAGGTTTATTCGCCTGTAAATGGATGATTTCTTTAGTAAAGAAAAGCAAACTTTCTTACTTTTCGATTTACTGTGCAATTGTAGGAAGTATTGCAATTGGCTACGCACTTTTAAATTAATAAAACTTAAAATTTCAGCAAATAAATGACTGAAGAAGACTATAAAAACGGCCAAGTTTTATTAATTGATAAACCGCTAAGTTGGACCTCTTTTCAAGTAGTAAACAAACTTCGTTGGGAAATTAAACAACGCTTTAAACTCAAAAAAATTAAAGTAGGTCATGCAGGTACTTTAGATCCTTTGGCCACAGGTTTGCTAATTGTTTGTACAGGAAAACAAACCAAAGAAATAAATACCTATCAAGGGCAAATAAAAGAATATACAGGTACTTTTACAGTAGGTGCAACTACACCAAGTTACGATTTAGAAACAGCAATAAACGAAACGTTTCCAACAGAACATATTTCTAAAGAATTATTAGAAGAAACTACCCAACAGTTTATAGGCGGTATTCAACAAAAACCACCGATTTTTTCAGCGATTAAAAAAGAAGGAAAACGTTTGTACGAATTGGCAAGAAAAGGAGAAACTACAAAAATAAAATCGAGAACTGTAACCGTTTTAGATTTTAAAATTACCAAGGTTAACTTACCAAAAGTAGATTTTAGAATTGTTTGTAGCAAAGGAACTTATATTCGTTCCATCGCTTTCGATTATGGCAAAGCACTCAACTCAGGCGCTCACTTATCTGCATTAAGAAGAACAAAAATTGGAAACTTTTCTGTAGAAAATGCGCTTTCTGTAGAAGAGTTTATTCGAAATTTGAAAGACAATTAGCTAAAAACCTCTAAAAGCTTAAAGAGTTCAAAATAATTTTATTTACGTTAAACTTAAACTCGTTATTTATTTAGTTTTGTGTGAATAACTAATTAAAATGATAGAGATTATGAAAATGAATTCAATTAAATTATTGGTAACTGCATTCACATTTTCTAGTTTTATGTTTGTTTCATGTGATACTGGAAATAAAAAAACATCTAATACAAAAGAAGAAATTTCAGAAGACATCGCATCTACAATAGAAAATATGGAAGAAGTAGCAGAAGAAATGGAAGAAGAGGTTAAAACACGTAGCTATAAGATGAAAGATGGCACTTCTATCACTTACAATTTAGATTCTAAAGGCATTGTTGGTTTCGACGATTGGGCAGACTATACTGTAATAAACTACGAATTGGCAGATATAAAAAAGGCTAAAAACTCTACCACTGCACAACGTATTAGAAACATGAATTACAGAATCGCTAATTTAGGAAACACCATACCTATTTGGTTAAGAACGGAAGAAGTTGAGAAAGGCGTTGCAGAGGTTCAGAAAAAATACAAAGAATTAATAGACAATACAGATGCCTCTGAAGAAGTAATGAAAGAAAATTTCGAAGCATTTTCAGAAAAATTCGACAATTTAAAAGAAGAATTAGATGAAACCGTAAAAGAATACACTAAAATTCATGAAGAAGCAATCGAAGAGTTTAATGAAGAAATTAAAAAAGGAAAAATCGATGCTGCTATTAAAGAGTATAAAGAAGAGATTAAAAAGTTAGGTAAATAATTGTAAAGAAATAATTTTTTATCTCTTTAAAAATAACACTGTATGCATAAGGTAGGTTTTAAATCTACCTTTTTTTGTGCTAAACAATCTATAAACCTAAGGGTATAAACATAAAATATTTGTAGCCAAAGAAAAACCACCCTAAAAAAGAGTGGTTTTTAAAAATTTTAAAAAGCTAAAAACTACTTAGCATCTTGCTCTAACAAATCAAAAAACTGATTTAATTTAGGCATAATTATAATTTTTGTTCTTCTGTTTTTTGCCATGTTTTCTGGAGAATTATTTTCAACCACAGGTACATATTGGCTTCTACCAGCAGCAATTAAACGTTCTGGTTTTACCCCAAATTTATATTGTAAAATACGTGTAATAGAAGTCGCTCTTAAAGCAGATAAATCCCAGTTGTCTTGTATTAAATCTCTTTTAATTGGAGTTGGGTCTGTATGACCTTCAATCATCACTTCCATTTGAGGCTGATCTTTAATTACCTTTGCGATTTTTTCTAGCACAGTATATGCATTATCTGTTACGTTGTAGCTTCCACTTTTAAACAATAATTTGTCTGAAATAGAAATAAAAACAACCGTTTTTTCTACATTTACTTCGATATCTTTATCTTGTATGCCCTCAGTTAAATTTCTAGTTAAATGGTACTTAATTGCCAAATTAATAGAATCTTTTTGAGTCATTGCTTTTCTAATTCCATTAATATATTTGTCTTTCTCACTCAATTGAGAAATAACAGTTTTAATGTTATCAGAAGAAGATTGTGTTAAAACAGTTAAGTTTTCTACTTGTTTTAAGGCAGATTTTTTATCTTCTTGTAAAGATTTTACCTGTTCTTGTAATGCAAAAAGCTTCGTGTCTTCTTTTTCCTTTTCAATTAAACACTTTTGCAAATTGGTTTTTACAGTACGCAATTCTGTTTCTGTGCTTTCTTTTTCTGCTTGTAATGCTGCAAACTCTTTCTTAGACACACAAGAACTAACTAAAACTGCGGATAATAATAGTAACGATATTTTCTTCATTATTTTTAAACTTAACGATTTATTATTCCCACAAATTTAACAAAATCGATGAATAAAAAAGAGCGAATATCAATAATTTATGAAAAAATTATATATTATTTTTGTGACTTAGATTTAATGCTTATGAAAACCTATCAATTCCCCCTTTTTTTATTGCTTTTTTTATCGCTAATCTCGTGCCAAAAAGAGGTTAAAAATGCAGATTTTACATTAAAAGGATTTGTGTTTGGCACAACTTATAAAATCACTTACTTAAATGCACCTAAAAACTATCAAAAATCGATAGATAGTTTATTTCGATTGGTAAACAAATCGGTTTCTACTTATATACCCACATCAGATATTTCAAAAATAAACAAAGGAGACACCACAGTTATTGTAGATAAATATTTTAAAGAAATTTTTAAAAAATCGAAACGAATTTATAAAGAAACAAATGGTTTTTTCGACCCAACAGTAGGTAATTTGGTAAATGCTTGGGGTTTTGGTCCTAAAAAAGAGAAAAACGATTTAACGCAAGAACAAATAGAGCAACACATGCAATTTGTGGGTTTAGATAAGGTAAATATCTTAAATAATAAAGTGGTAAAACAAAACGCCGCAATTTATTTAGATTTTAACTCGATAGGTAAAGGATATGGAATAGATGTAATTGCTCGTTTTTTAGAAAGTAAAAATATTTCTAATTATTTAATTGAAATTGGTGGAGAAATTCGTACAAAAGGAACCAAAAAGAAAGAGAAACCTTGGGTTATTAAATTAGTAGATCCTATTAAAAGTAATTCTAACACGGGTTATAAAGTATTAAATTTGTCTAACAAATCTATGGCAACTTCTGGCAACTACAGAAAATTTAGAATGGCCGAAAATGGTAAAAAATATGTACATACCATTAACCCCAAAACAGGCTACGCTTTAGAAAGTAATTTATTAAGTGCCTCTGTAATTTCGAAATTAGATTGTGCAGATGTAGATGGTTATGCAACTGCATTTATGGCCATGGGCTTAGAAAAAACAAAAGCATTTATTAAAAATAATGCATCTATAAAAGTAATTCTTATTTACATAAACGAAGCCGGAAATTTAGAAGAATTTACAAATTATACCTACAAATAGGTACATAATTTGTCGATTTAAACATTATTTTTGCTATATTACATAACCTAACTTATCTAAACTATTATGAAAAAAATACTACTAACGCTTTGTTGTGTGCTTGCATTTTCGATGTCATATGCACAGTCTAATTTAGACATTGCTAAAGTTTATATTAAAAGAGCAAATTCTGTTATAGAAGAAAGTATAGATTATAAAGAAGCATTAATACTTTTCGAAAAAGCAATGAAGTATATGGATACTATAACTTCGCCAGAAATTGCGAGTTTAGGTTCTAGAATTTATTTTGAATTAAAAGACTATAGAGAAGCAAAAAAATATTCGAAACAATTTTTTCTTATTTCTAAAGATAAAAAATCTGAGGTATATGAGCAACAACTAGATTTATTTGTAACGATTAATGAAGAATTAGAATTACAAATTGCCGAAGAAAAAAGAATTGCCGAAGAGAAATTAAGAAAAGAAAAAGAATTACAAAAAATAGATTCTTTAAAAACAGTTTGGAAAGCAACATCAAATAAACTTACCATAAAGGTCGATAGTATTTACGACTTTAATAAAAATAATTATGCACTTTACAGTAAAGACAATAAGTTTGGTGTTTTAAACGATGTTGGAGACATTGTTGTAGAAGCATCAGAATTTTCTTACGGAGTTAGTTTCGAAGGCTACATTGTTTTACAAAATAAAAAAGAAAATCCGAATAAAATTTTTTGCTTTAATACCTATAAAGGCACAGGAGCTATGTTGCCAAATCCATCTGATTTTAACTCGATTTCTACACATTTCGGAAAAGTAATGTTGCCAAGATCTAATGGAAGGTTAGTTACCTATCCTAATAATTCTTACGAACCTATGGTGTATGATTTAAATGTAAAAAAGACAGTAAAGGTTTCTAATCAAGAAGATTTATTAAAAACTTTAAAGAAAGGAGATATTATACGTAAATATAATAAAGACGGAGAAGTAAAAATTGAAAAAGATTGGTACATTTTTGGAGGTCATTTAGGGGGAGGTGTGCACCCTTTATACGTAGAGAATGATTACAATATAAATGCTTATTTATTTTCGGTAGATGGAACTGTGTTACCCGCAAATTCTCAATATAACTACTTAGGTACTTTTCATAATAATAAAATAGAAGCTTTAAAAGGAAATACTAGGGTTTGGCTAAATCAAAATGGAACTAAAGTAAGAGCACTTAAAGATACAACTGCTAATTACGAAGGAAATTCGAAAGTAGTAAAATTAGAAGAAGGATCGTATCAAATATTTAAAGATGGAAAAATTGTAAAAGGAACAGAGTCTTTAGAGAAAATGGTAGATTATTTAAGAAAATTTAATTAATTATTTATAACACACAGGAAGAATTTCGTTTTGCATTAAGCAAAATTGTTCTAATTTCTCTGGAGCAATTTTTTTTGTATAATCGACTTCGTTTACGGTAAAACCAATAGAACGTAATTTGTTAAAATAATCTCTACCATAAATTCTTACATGATCGTATTGCCCAAAAATTTCTGCTCTTTTTTTTCGATCTGTAATAGAGTTGTCTTCAAAAGTTTTTTCTCTTGAAAGATCTTGTGGAATTTGAAAAATTCCCATGCCACCTTTTTTTAAAACTCTATACAATTCTTGCATTGCTTTTGTGTCGTTTGGAATATGTTCTAAAACATGGTTGCAAAAAATAACGTCAAATTCGTTGTCTTTAAAAGGTAAATTGCAAATATCTGCTTTAACATCTGCAATTGGCGATTCTAAATCAGATGTGATATACGTTAAATTTTCTTGCTTTCTAAAAAGGTCTAAAAAGCATTGTTCTGGTGCTATATGAAGCGTTTTTATTTTTTTTGTTGAAGTAAAAAAGTTGGTTTCATTCTTCAAAAAAAGCCACATTAATCTGTGTCTTTCTAATGATAATGTAGAAGGCGATAATGCGTTTTCTCTTTGTTTGCCATATCCATAAGGTAAAAATTTTTTAAAACTTTTTCCATCTATAGGATCTGTAAATTTATCTCCTTTTAAATACCAAGCAATTATTGGGCGAACGAGATAGCTTGCCTTTATTAGAATTGGTCTCGGAATTGTGTTTAGGATGGATTTGAATATAGACATGGTTGTTGTTTCACAGAGTTTCACAGAGTTTTTTCACAGAGATATACAGAATTTTAAGGAGTATGTATGAAGCGTTTTATTCCGTTTTTCAATAATTTTGTGTGAAAGTTAAGTAACAAACCTAAAGGATAATTTCCAAGTTTCATATAAGTTAAAATTTGTGCAGTATAGACATCTGTAAAAGCTTCAACAGTTTTAAGTTCTATAACTATTTTGTTTTCAACTAATAAATCAATTCTGTAACCATGATTTAGTTTAAGATCTTTATAAATAATTGGAAGCGATATTTTTTTTCTAACTTCTAAACCTAAAGATTTCAATTCAAAATAAAGGCATTCTTGATATGCAGATTCTAATAAACCAGGACCTAAAGCTTTATGAACTTCTATCGCAGCTCCAATAATTTTTTCGGTTACTGTATTGTTATCCATAATTTATTAAACTATACTTATCCAGTCTGTAATTATTACTCAGTGTTTCTCTGCGAAAATACTCTGCGTAATAACCTACTGTCTAAATTCATCTTCTTCATCAGTAACAATACCCAACGCTTCATGAACATATTTAAAAGTAGAAAGCAATTCTGGTTTTCCATTTACAATGGCAACATCGTGCTCGAAATGTGCAGAAGGTTTATTGTCTAAAGTGGTAATGGTCCAACCATCTGAATGTTGTCTTATTTTATGAGTTCCTAAATTTGTCATAGGTTCTATGGCGACTACCATGCCTTCTACAAACTTTTTTCCTCTTCCTCTTTTACCATAATTGGGCATTTCTGGGTCTTCGTGCATTTTTCTTCCTAATCCATGTCCAACCAACTCTCTAACAACGCCATAACCATGTTCTTCTGTAAATTTTTGAATTGCATACCCAACATCGCCAACACGATTTCCTGCTTTGAATTCACGAATTCCTACATATAAACTTTTTCTTGTAACGTCTAGTAATTTTTTTGTTTCTGCTGCGATTTCTCCAACAGCAAAAGTGTAGGCATGATCTCCATAAAAACCATTTTTCTTGGCTCCGCAATCTATAGAAATAATATCGCCTTCTTTTAAGGGCTCTTTGTTAGGAATTCCGTGAACGACTTGCGAATTCGGACTCATACAAAGTGTGTTCGGAAAGTCGTACAAACCTAAAAAACCAGGAATTGCACCTTCTGACCTAATAAAATCTTCTGCAAGTTTGTCTAAATACAAAGTGCTAACACCAGGCTTTACTTCTTTGGCTAGCAGTCCTAGAGTTTTAGAAACAATTAAGGCACTTTCGCGCATTAATTCTATTTCTTCTTTGGTTTTAATTTGAATCATATTAAAAAAATTGAAACGCAAAGTTACTATAATTTAAAGAATTAAAATTGTAGTTAGGTTATTTGAAAAAAGAGAAAAACCTTTTTTTCTTTTTTACATTTGGTTCGTAGTTAAAAATTTGTTTGTAAATCGTTGTCCAACCAATAAAACCACCAACATTTCTATCGTCTATAAATAAGTCTGCATGAATTTTTCTACTGTCTTTTCCATCGAAATTTTCTTCGGGATAACTGTTGTTTACAGCGTAGAAATCGATGCCATTTTTTTTACAAAAAGCAACTGCTTCTTCTAATTTAGAACCACTTCTGTAGGTCCAAAGAATTAATCGGTGACCTTCGGACTGTAATTTTCGAAGTGTTTCAAAAGCAAAAATTAATGGTTTTCCTATTTTTGGATATGCATTTTCTACAATGGTACCATCAAAATCTACTGCAATTAGTAAGTGGTTATTAAAAGACATTATTTGCTTTTATCGTAAGAATGTTTATAGGGTTGTTTAGAAACGATTTTTAAAATGTCTTTTTCTAAAGATTCTCTTGCGTATTCTACATAACGTCCTACTTCTTTATCATTTTTATAAAAAATAAAGGTTGGAACTCTTATAATATTAAACCCTTCTTGTAAATTATCGGGTGTTTTTTTAGAGCGATTTACGGTAATTAACTCTAATTTATTTGTATTAAAATCTGCTGCTTCTAATATTTTGTACAAATGTGGTGTTTCTCTTTTACTGTCTCCGCACCAAGTTCCTATAAAACCTTTTATTTTATATCCTTTTAATTCTTTTTTTAAAGCTTCTATTGTTGCAGCATCTGGTGTGTAATTATTAAATTTTTTAGTAAACCAAGAATTGTAAGGCGCTTGCATAAAAGACTCTTTGTTAGCAAAGCCAACTAAGTCGCCACTTTTATTTTTTGCAGCAGTAATTTCTTGTTGTGCGTTACAAGACATTAAAACAATGGTGAATACTATTGCGAATGCTTTTTTCATAATTATAAAATTTATAGTAAAGAATGCTGTGTCATTTCTTTGGGTTGTGCTACTCCCATTAACTCTAAAATTGTAGGAGCAATATCGCCTAAGATACCATTTTTTACTGATTTTATTTCGTCATCAATTAAAATAAAAGGAACTGGATTGGTCGTGTGAGATGTATGAGGCGAACCATCTGGGTTCATCATTGTTTCACAATTTCCATGATCTGCAATTAGCAATGTAGAATATCCGTTTTTTAAACCTGTTTCAATTACATCTTTTGCACAAATATCTACAGCTTCGCATGCTTTAATGGCTGCTTCCATAACTCCTGTATGCCCAACCATATCGCCATTTGCAAAGTTTAGGCAAACAAAATCTGCAGAGCCTTTTTCTAAATCTTTACAAAGTGCGTCTCTTAGTTCGTATGCACTCATTTCTGGTTTTAAATCGTAAGTTGCCACTTTTGGAGAATTTCTTAAAATACGAGATTCGCCATCGAAAGGATCTTCTTGTCCGCCAGAAAAGAAAAAAGTAACATGTGGGTATTTTTCTGTTTCTGCAATTCTAATTTGCTTTTTACCTGCTTTAGAAAGTACTTCGCCTAAAGTATTTTTTATATTTTCGTTCGTATAAATTGTATGTATTCCTTTAAACGTATCGTCATATAAAGTAATGGTTGTAAAATAAAGATTTAACTTTTTCATTTTAAAATCAGGAAAATCGTTTTGAGACAATGCGTTTGTTAATTCTCTACCTCTATCTGTTCTATAGTTAAAAAATAGAACAGCATCTCCATCTTTTATTTGTGTTTTCGGGGTTCCATCTTCATTTGTTAAAATAATTGGCTCTATAAACTCGTCAGTAATATTGGCTTCGTAGTTTTTATTGATAGTAGCAATTGCATCTGTAGTTTTATTTCCAATTCCGTTTACCAAAGCATTGTAAGCGATACGAATTCTTTCCCAACGATTATCTCTATCCATTGCAAAATAACGCCCAGTTACAGTAGCCAATTCTCCTGTTGTTTGTTTCATGTATTTTTGAATGTCGTTAATAAAATAAGTGCCAGATTTTGGGTCGCAATCTCTACCATCTGTAAAGGCGTGTAAAAATACATTGCCTACATTGTTTTCTTTGGCAACATCTAAAATTCCTTTTAAATGGTCTATATGAGCGTGAATTCCACCATTAGAAACCAAGCCTAATAAATGTACGTTTTTATTGTTTTCTTTGGCGTAATTAAAAGTGTCAATCAATACTTTTTCTTGTCCTAAAGTTTTTTCTTTAACAGCTTTATTAATTCTTGCTAAATTTTGGTACACAATTCTGCCAGCACCTAAATTCATGTGGCCAACTTCCGAATTTCCCATTTGTCCTTCAGGTAAACCAACATGCAAGCCATCGGTTCTTAATTCCGCATGCGGATATTTGTCGTACAAACTATTTATGTAAGGTGTTTTTGCGTTGTAAATTGCAGATACTTTAGGGTCTTGTGTAACACCCCATCCATCTAAAATCATTAAAATTACTTTCTTATTCATCATCTAAAATTGAACTGTAAAAATAAGAAAGATTTTTGGCTTCTCTTTAAATTTTTACGAAACCGATAGCGTAAAAGAGATTGGGTAAAACGACTTTTTGTGCTTTGTTACCACTTTTTAGAAATGTATTAACATAAAACACAGAAAGTTAAAAACGTGTTAAATACCTTTTTTACTGAAACAAAATGTTTTTTCGGCAGTCTTTTAGATAACAACATACAATTCTTATAAACCCAAAAAACTTAATTTATTATGAAAAAATTAATCTTACCAATGTTACTGTGTTTATGTACTTTTACGGTAACTACAAATGCAACTTCTATTTCTTCAACTAAAATAGAACAATCTTTAAAAATTACCACGAACTATAAAATTAGTGCTTTTTGTAAACTAATACAAATGGGTAATTACGATGCCGTAGAAGCATTAATTAAATCGGGTGAAGACGTAAACAAAAAATCTAACGGATTAACACCTTTAATGTTTGCAGCCAGACATAACAAAGCTAAAATTGCAAAATTGCTAATTAAAAATGGTGCCAATATAAAAGCAAAATCTACAAAAGGGAAGATGACTGCTTTAGATATCGCAAAAAGATCTAAGGCTAAAGATGCTATAAAAGTAATTGAAGAAGCACTTTCTTAAATTTATATTTTTTTGAATTAATGAAGAAAGGCGTTCTGTAAAGAGCGTCTTTTTTTTTTTCTGAATTTTTATAAAACTGATGGTGTAAAAAATCATCGCTACTAAAATGATGATTGCAATATCATTTATAATTTAAATGTACTGTAAAAGAAAATCGTATTATTTTATTTTTTACATTTTTTTTTGATGTAGTTTTTTTCAATTCGTCTTAAATATAATTGTTGTAAAGGCAGAAAAATAAACTTTTGGTTGTTAAAAAATATTAAATCTATATTTTAATGTGTAATTTTGTGTGAATATTATAATTACATGTTATGGATGCTCATTTTGAATTGAACGATGTTACTAAAAAACTTCCCAAACATTTACACAAGTTTGTAGTACAACAGCCTTATAACGAATACACAGCTCAAAACCAGGCAGTTTGGCGCTATGTAATGCGAATGAATGTAGATTATTTGAGTAAAGTTGCACACGATTCTTATGTAAAAGGATTAAAAAAAACAGGAATTTCTATTGATAAAATTCCGCATATGGAAGGCATGAACCGTATTTTAAAAGATATTGGTTGGGCTGCAGTTTCTGTAGATGGTTTTATACCACCCAATGCTTTTATGGAGTTTCAGGCCTACAATGTATTGGTAATTGCATCAGACATGAGAACGATTAATCATATAGAATACACACCAGCACCAGACATTATTCATGAAGCTGCAGGACATGCACCTATTATTGCCAATCCAGAATATGCAGAATATTTAAGACGATTTGGCGAAATTGGTAGCAAAGCAATTTCCTCTGCAAAAGACTACGAAATGTACGAAGCGATTCGTTTGTTGTCTATTTTAAAAGAAGACCCAAATTCTACAGAAAAAGAAATAGAAGAAGCACAAGCAAAAGTAGAATATTTACAAGATAATATGGGCGAACTGTCTGAAATGGCTCAAATACGAAATTTGCATTGGTGGACAGTAGAATATGGTTTAATAGGTACTTTACAAAACCCTAAAATTTATGGAGCAGGCTTGCTTTCTTCTATTGGCGAAAGTGCTTGGTGTATGAAAGACGAAGTAAAAAAAGTGCCTTATTCGATTGAAGCCGCCAATGTAAATTTCGACATTACAAAACCACAACCACAGTTATTTGTTACGCCAGATTTTGCACACTTAAGTTTGGTTTTAGAACAATTTGCAAATAAAATGGCAATTCGAAAAGGTGGCTTAAAAGGCATTCAAAAATTAATAAATTCTAAAAATTTAGGAACCATAGAATTGAGTACTGGAATTCAAATTTCGGGAATTTTTACCCATGTTATTGAAGACGAAAACGGAAAACCAATTTATTTTCAAACTACTGGAAATACAGCTTTAGCAAATAGAGATAAAGAATTAATTGGTCATGGAATAGAAAATCATTCTAATGGTTTTGGTAGCCCTGTTGGAAAATTAAAAGGTATAAATATTGCCATTGAAAACATGAGCCCAAGAGATTTAGAAGCTTACCAAATTTACGAAGGAAAAAAGATTGCATTAGAGTTTGAAGGTGGTGTAAAAGTCGAAGGCGACGTAATTACAGGAACCAGAGATTTAAGAGGCAAAATTCTACTAATTTCTTTCGAAAATTGCACAGTTAGTTACAAAGACACTTTGCTATTTAAACCAGAATGGGGCATTTACGATATGGCAGTAGGCAAAGAAGTTGTTTCGGCATATTCTGGGGCAGCAGATATCAACTCATTTGAAGACACCTCTAAAGTATCTGAAACAAAAACACATAAAATTAAATATTCCGAAAACGAGAAAGTTCTTTACAATTTATACGACAACGTACGTGAAATGCGTACAACTAAAACAGCTTCTGAAGAAAAAATAAAAACGATTTTTAATCAAGTAAAAACAAAATTTCCTACAGATTGGTTGTTGAATTTAGAATTATATGAAGTAGCTTTGCAAAATAATTTTGATGTACAAAAAAATATTTTAAACTATTTGTTAACGCTACAGAAAAATAAGTCGTACAAAAAGTTAATTGAAAACGGATTGAATTTGTTACAAGTAAACGAATTACAATCGTAAATTGTTAAAAAAATGGGGTTGTTTGGAATTTTTAGTCAGAAAGATAAATCTGAAATTATTAAAGAATATTTAGAAAAAGAAGCCGTAATTTTAGATGTTAGAACACAATCTGAGTGGGATGAAGGGCATATCGAAAATTCGAAACATATTGTTTTAAATTTAATTCCTTTAGAAATAGAGCAAATAAAATCTTGGAATAAACCTGTAATTGCAGTTTGTAGAAGCGGATCTAGAAGTGGGCAAGCAACCCAATTTTTGGCTCAGAATGGAGTAGATGCGGTTAATGGCGGTCCGTGGCAAAATGTAGCACAATACGTAGATTAGCGATAGTTTCCAAACCCTTTTTTTCTTCTTTTTTGAAGGCGTTTGTAAATATAATAAGAATCTAATATTTTGCTAATAATTGCAAAAACGCCTCCTAACATAGCACCTACAAATGCGCCCATTGTTAAGGCATCAAAATCGTGACCGGTTACTAAATATTTTAGGTAAAATAAAACGATTCCTATAATTATAGACACGAAAAAAACTTGCAGTTTCGATTTTGAAGTGTAAGCGTATGCACCACAAAAAACACCTGTAATTATCGAAGTTGCTGTAATTTTTGTTAAAAATAATTCTAACAAATTATTTGTATTTGTAACAATTACAGAGGTAACAAACATACCAACCAATAGACCAGCAATTATACCAATTAAAATTTTTTTTTGTATCATTTTTTAGTGGAATGACTATTTTTTAAAGATACAAAATTTTATTTTTTTAAATAAGATTTCTCTTTTGCGCTTTCATTACAGCTTCCATTTTACTGTGTACTTGTAATTTCTTATAGATATTTTCGATGTGTTTTCGAACAGTAGATGGCGAAATAATTAAATTATCTGAAATTTCGTTATAGTTTAACCCTTTGCTTAATTGAATAAGAATTTCTGTTTCTCTTTTCGATAATTTTATTTCTTCTAACTCTTCGTTTTTTTGCTCTAAAATTTTTGGATTTCGAAGTAAATTAAGTGTTTTTAAAGCAATACTAGGTGTCATTGGAGCACCACCTTTGGTAACTTGTAGAATACTTTTGTATAAGTTTTCTGCATCGATTTCTTTTAATAAATACCCGTTTGCACCCGATTTTATAGCATTAAAAATACAATCATCATCATCTAAAACCGTAAGCATTATTATTTTTATGTGGGGGTATTTATTTTTTACCAATTCTGTGGCTTTAATGCCATCCATTTCTGGCATTTGAATGTCCATTAAAATAACATCTATATTATGGTTTTCTTCTAATTTACCAATGAGTTCTGCACCGTTATTTGCATGAAATTTTACAGTAACATCATTAAAATACGAGAGTTTTTCTTTAATGGTTTTTACTAAAAAGTAATTGTCTTCGGCAATGCATATTTTTAGAGTCATAAGTTTGGTTATTTACTGTTTCAAGTTAAAACAATTCTATAAAAATAAGGATACGTCATTTGCCGTATTTTTTTAGAAAAATTTCCATGCTAATTTCTGTGCCTATTCTTACTTTTGAAATTATTTTAACCCTTCCACCAATTTCACTCATTCTTTTTTCCATGTTGCTTAAACCATTGCCTAATTCTACAGAATTGATATCGAACCCTATTCCATTATCCACAACTTTAATTACAAACTGATTTTCTTTTTTATCAATTTTAATTTCAATTTTTGTGGCTTTGGCATATTTTATAGCGTTGTTAATGGCTTCTTGAATTACTCTAAAAATATTCATGCCTTCTAAAGAAGAAAAAGCTTGGTTTTTATCGATATTATAATTGACAATAAACTCGATATTTTCTGTAGCATTTTTTGCTTTTTCTACAAAAGATAAAATTCTGGTATGCAAATCTTCCACAGTAATTTCGTTTTTGTTCATTGCCCAAATGGTATCTCTTAATTGATGTATGGTTTCTGATGTAAAAGTGCTAATGCCAGATAATTTATCTTTTAGTTTTGTATTGGCATCTTTCGTTACAAATTTTAAATTGTCTATAGAAGAAATAATAAATGTAAGTTGCGAACCAATGTTATCGTGCAAATCTCTAGAAATTCTAAGACGTTGTTCTTGCAATCTATTTTGTGTTTTTATGGTTGCTAAAGCATCTTTTAAATCGATTTCTTTTTGTAATTGTTTCTTTTTAAATTGATTTTTCTTCAGCAAGAAAAAAGAAATAATTGCTAAAATTAAAAATGCAGCAGCAAATAAAATAATGTATAAATTTCTATTTTTTATCTTTAATTCTTTCGATAATAGTTCTTCTTTTTGAAGTGTAATTTGTTTCTCTTTTTCGACAGTTTTGTAAATAGTCTCCATTTCAGATACCTTATCTGCAAAGCGATTACTATATATTTTAACAATATTTGCATGAATCGAGTCACTAATTTGTACAGCTTCTTTATACTTTTTTAGATTTGTTAAAATTACTTTTTCCTGTATTAAAGCATAATTTAATGTGGGTAAATCTTCTAATGTTTCGAAAATAGATCTTGCTTTTTTTATAGTTTTTAGCGCTTCTTTTAAGTTTTGTCGCTTGTTTAAAATACTCGCTTTTTTAATAAGTGCAAAACCTTCTTTATTCTTATTTTTTGCTTTTTTTGCTAAAGAAATAGCTCTATTAATAACAGTGGTTGCTTTTTTATACTCTTTAAGTTGATTGTAACATTCTGCTAATAAAGTGGTTGCTAAAATTTCGTCTATTATCCAATTTTCTTGCTGATAAATTTTAAGAACTTGCTGGTAACTTTTAATGGCTTTGTTAACGTAAGAGATTCTATCTTTTCGGTTTCCTGTGCCTATTTCTAAGTTCATGGAGCCGAGATTTTGTAAAAGTTTGGTGGCTAATTTTTTAGAAATATACTCTTTATAACTGTAAGCTTTTTCAAAATAAGTGATAGCTACAGGCCTTCTATTTAAATAGTAATTGGCAATACCTAAGGTGTAGAGTGTAAGTGCTAAATTTGCAGTATCTTTTTTCTTTTTAAAGAATGTTTGCGTTTTTAATAAACTAGAAATGGCTTTGTCAGATTCATTTTTTCTAATATCTAAAGAGGCTTCAAGAATTTTATATCTAAAATAATTAGTAGAATCGAGATTAACTTTTAAAATGCTATCTGTTTTTTTTACGAAAAACTCTAAACTATCTCTTTTTCTTAGTTCTAAATATTTGAATCCGTTTTTTAAAGAAGCTTCAAAATCTCGATAATTTTTATTCTCTTCTGTTTGAGCGACCGAAGAAAACACCATAAAAAGAAAGAAAATAAATAGTGAGAATTTCATATTTTAAATGTGCTAGTAATTTACACAATTATCTTTATTTCTGTGCCTATTCTTACTTTTGAAATTATTTTAACCCTTCCACCAATTTCACTCATTCGTTTTTCCATGTTGCTTAAACCATTGCCTAATTCTACAGAATTGATATCGAAACCTATTCCATTATCCACAACTTTAATTACAAACTGATTTTCTTTTTTATCAATTTTAATTTCAATTTTTGTGGCTTTGGCATATTTTATAGCGTTGTTAATGGCTTCTTGAATTACTCTAAAAATATTCATGCCTTCTAAAGAAGAAAAAGCTTGGTTTTTATCGATATTATAATTGACAATAAAATCGATATTTTCTGTAGCATTTTTTGCTTTTTCAACAAAAGATAAAATTCTTGTGTGTAAGTCTTCCACTGTAATTTCGCTTTTATTCATTGCCCAAATGGTATCTCTTAATTGATGTATGGTTTCTGATGTAAAAGTGCTAATGCCAGATAATTTATCTTTTAGTTTTGTATTGGCATCTTTCGTTACAAATTTTAAATTATCCACAGAAGAAATAATAAATGTAAGTTGCGAACCAATGTTATCGTGCAAATCTCTAGAAATTATAAGACGTTGTTCTTGCAATTTATTTTGTGTTTTTATAGTGGCTAAAGCATCTTTTAAATCGATTTCTTTTTGTAATTGTTTTTGTTTAAATTGGTTTCTCTTATAAATAGCAAAAAAGATAATTGCTAAAATAAGCAATGCAGAACCCAAAAGAATTGCATATAAATTTCTATTTTTTATAGCGAGTTCTTTTTCTAATAATTGTTCTTTTTGAATGGCAATTTCTTTTTCTTTTTTTGCTGTTTGATATTTGGTCTCAATCTCTGCAATTGATTTTAACTTTTCACTACTTATAATACTATCATTGTATTTTACGTAAAGTTTCAAATACGTATTCGATAAATTATATTTTTTTAGTTTATCGTAAATTTTTGATAAAAGTTTAGAAATATCAGCTATGTATTCTTTCGAATCAACTTCTTTTGCAAATGTAAATGCTTTTTCAGCAGTTTGTTGAGCAACGCTGTAACTACCTTGTTTATAATATAAGTTTGCTAAAGAATAATTAAGAAAAGCTAATTCAAAAGGTTCTCTATTTTTGGTGTGAAGCGTTATTGCTTCTTTGTATTTCTTTTCTGCAATTTTAGGTTGTTGTAAACTATCAAAAGCTATGGCCATAACACTTATTGGGTAGGCAGAAAATCTCTTATAATTAAGTTTTAAAAAGTATTCTTCAGATTGTTTAGCATACTCAATTGCTTTTTTATAATTACTTAATTCATTGTAAGTACCAGCAATATTGTTGTTTACCATTGCAACTTTTAGAGAGTTATTTATGTTTTGATAAATTTTAAGTGATTTTAAATTATACGTTAAAGATTTATCAAACTCTTTTAATTTCCTATAATCCCAACCAATATTCATTAAAGTATTTCCAATACCTAAACTATCATTTATTTTTTCATAGATAGAAAGTGTTTTAAAATTATATTCAATAGATTTTTTTAAGTCACCTTTTTTTGAATATATAATAGCAAAACCATTGTATGTATCTGCAATAGAAGTAGAATCTTTAATATTTATACTAGTTTTTAAAGCTTCGTCAAATTTTTGAATTGCAATATCATAATTTCCGCTTTCAAAATTTCTAAAACCTAATATTTTTAGTGCTTGTAATTTTAGGCTATCAGACTTTAACTCTAAAGATAAATTATAAGCCTTATTGGCATATTTTTTTGCACTGTCTAAATTTATGCCTACAAACTCTTTGGAAAGATTGGTATAGGTGTAAAATTTATTTTTTCCTTTTTCTTTTTTTAAATTAATTTTTAAGCTATCAATAGTTTTGTTTACTTCTTGTGAATAGCAATAATTAGCTGTTTTAAGAAAAATTAGAAGAAAAAAAAGAGCTAATTTCATTTTTTAATTGTTTTAGGATATTAACGAAAAGTTTATAAATATAGAAATCTTATTTAATTTAATGATGCTTATTGCTATACCTTCTACAAAAAGTGAACGAACAAATTGAAACGAAAATAATAACCAATTTGAAACCTCAACACAGTCATTCAAGAATCTGATGACCAAAGATTAAAAGCAGCTCATTAATCTGTTAAAAAATAAAAGCTTAAAATAATTAATTACAAGGCACAACTTATTTTAATTTCTGTGCCTTGTTTTTTGGTTGTATTGATAATTACCTTTCCATTAATTTCACTCATTCTTTTTTCCATATTACTTAAACCATTTCCTAGTTGTACATTATTTATATCAAAACCTACACCATTATCTATTACAGAAATTACAAACTGATTTTCTTTTTTATCAATTTTAATTTCAATTTTTGTGGCTTTGGCATATTTTATAGCGTTGTTAATGGCTTCTTGAATTACTCTAAAAATATTCATGCCTTCTAAAGAAGAAAAAGCTTGGTTTTTATCGATATTATAATTGACAATAAAATCGATATTTTCTGTAGCATTTTTTGCTTTTTCAACAAAAGATAAAATTCTTGTGTGTAAGTCTTCCACTGTAATTTCGCTTTTATTCATTGCCCAAATGGTATCTCTTAATTGATGTATGGTTTCTGATGTAAAAGTGCTAATGCCAGATAATTTATCTTTTAGTTTTGTATTGGCATCTTTCGTTACAAATTTTAAATTATCCACAGAAGAAATAATAAATGTAAGTTGCGAACCAATGTTATCGTGCAAATCTCTAGAAATTATAAGACGTTGTTCTTGCAATTTATTTTGTGTTTTTATAGTGGCTAAAGCATCTTTTAAATCGATTTCTTTTTGTAATTGTTTTTGTTTAAATTGGTTTCTCTTATAAATAGCAAAAAAGATAATTGCTAAAATAAGCAATGCGGAGCCCAAAAGAATCGCATATAAATTTCTATTCTTTATAGCGAATTCTTTTTCTAATAATTGTTCTTTTTGAATGGCAATTTCTTTCATTTTTTAGAGAATATTTTAAATATTAGGTAGTTAGGTTTCTAAAAGTAATTTTATTAGTCAATAGTTAAATAATTAATAGCAAATAAAATTAGTAGATGTAGAGGATAGAATGCGTAAAAAAAATATTTATTGATTTTAGGAAAAGATTTGTTTATAAGAAAAATAATTGGAAGAACAAATATTCCAAAAATATTTAAACTACTATTTCTTGGAATAAAACGAATTTTTTCATTGCGTAAAATATCATATAGTAAATGGTTGTAATTGATAAATAAAAGTGAAATGAAAAGTGCAGATAATGTTAATAGTGCTACTTTTTTTCTTTTTCTGGTTAAGTATATAACATTTATTAAAAGGATTCCATAAATTCCATAATCAATTACAAAAGCATAAGATATAATATAAACAAACAAAAGTAATAACCATTTTTTTTCACGTATATATGATAGACTTATAAGCCCAAGCCAAAGAGTGAAAAAAATATTAAGATCAAAATAATCTTTATTAAAAGCTATAATATAAAAAGGTTGTGAGATAAAACTAAGAACGATTAATCTTTTTAGATACTTATTAAAGTTTTTAGTATTTAAAAAACCAACAACAAGACAATATGCAAACAAAGGAAATGTGATTCTTCCAATTACTTGGTAATTGATGTTTTTATAGAAAAAAATTTTACCAATATGATCTATTATCATAGTCAATATTCCAATAATTTTCAGAAAATTTGTATTATTTGATCCCCAAATTTTTTTTTCCATTTTATATTTATATCTTTACAGATAAATGTAAAAATATAAAAATTATGAAAAAAATATTAGTAATTGCTGTTTTATTTTTTAGTTTTAATTTATCAGCGGGTGATGTTAGAATATCTGCAAAGTCGACTGGTGGGAATGTTTCAGAAATGGTAGAAAAGGTAGAAAATAGTTGGTGGGAAGATTTTTTAGATTTTTTGAATGAACATATTTGGATAGAAGAAAATTAATTATAATATAAATAGCTTCTTAAAATTTTATAAGAGGCTATTTATATTATAATTTTTACTAAATCTACTGGAATTTAATCAAAACTTGTACTTTTTTTCGTAAATTTTTAATGCCTTAAAATAATTTTTTAAAGCATCTAAATAATTACCTTCTTCATCTAGAATAATTCCAAGATTGTTATAAGAATCTGCTATACCAATAGAATCTTTAATTTCAATTTTTAGATTTAAACTTTTCTGATGATAATAAATAGCACTATCAATCTTAGATTTTGCTTGATAAATACCTACCTAAACTGTTGTAAGATTGGGCAATTGATTTTTTGTTATTTATAAATAAAGCTTTTTTTAGTGCAGTTTTTGCAAAATAATAAGAAGTGTCTAAATCTGAGTTTTTATATTCCCAAGAAATCTCATTTAAAACTTTAACTAGTAACGTATCTTTTGCTTTTTTAGAAAGAGTTAAAAGACTATCTAATACCATTTAAACATTAAAAACGTTATAAAAAGATTTTAGATAAAATTCATATCCGGTTATAGACTTAATGGTATTATTATCCATTTGATAAATTAGGTGCTCTATTTTGGATTCTAGTATATCTAAAGTGTCATAAATTTTCATTGCAATTTTACTTTTAAGGTATTGCCAAACTTTTTCAGCTGGATTTAGTTCAGGGCAATATGCAGGGATAGGTAATAAGATAATATTATCAGGCAATTTTACATCTTTAGTAGAGTGGAAAGCTGCATTGTCAATAATTACAATTTTTAGTTCCAAAGGATTACAGGCACTTAAGTCTGTTAAATACTCAATAAAAAAGTCTTTACACACAGTATCTGTTAGCATGCAGAAACTCTCACCTGTAATGGGTGAAAAACTTCCCCATAGCCATTTACTCTGATAACTATGTTTGTACTTTGCTATAGGTTTAACGCCTTTAGCTGTAGTGACTCTTTTTTGTTTGGTGATTAATCCAAAACGAGATTCATCTTGAAAAAATAAATTGACCGATTCAAAGTTATTTTTATTTAGTTTTGTTCTAAATAATTTAAAAGTGTTTTCTAGGTTTTTTAAAAACCATTTCGGCTTTCGGGTCTTTTTTATAATGTGACTTTCTTGATACTTTTAGCTTAGACTTATGTTTTCGCCTACAATGTGCATAAAGTGCACCATAATTTATCATCTCTGATAAATCTTCGGCTATATGAGCTTGTAACTCTATATAGGAAGTTATGGTGGTATCGCTGTTAGATAATGTCTTGGAGATATAGGCTTTTGCTCTATCAGAAATATGAACGGTATTATTACCTCCGCTATGTATTTCTAATAAATTTGAAAGGCCTCCTGTTTCATAGTCTTTAATCCAATTGCCTATGGTGGTTGGACGTCTGCCAAGCTTCTTTGCGATTGCATTACGATAGATATACTTCCCGGACTTTATGTAGTATAACATTTTTAAACGATCTCTTCGTAATTCTGTAGTGGTAGACTCATATAGTTTTCGCAATTCAACAGATTCTTCTTTAATCGATAAGGTAATTTTCTTTGGCATATTGAAAGATAATAAATTTTACCCCGAAAGATAATAAATATTATCTTGAATTCAAAGTTTAAATGGTATAAACGTTTATTTTGACTTAATGTAATTGATGAAAATAATATTGATAAAATCAATAATAATCTAATTTTCATAAAACAGTTTTAGGTTTGGTTAATTATTTATTTACTTAAAAATCTCAACCAAAGAAAAATTAATATTTAAAACATCCACTTTAATTTTTTGCAACTTTTGTTGCGTGTTTTGCTCTAAAGTTTTTAATTCTGTTGGCAATTTTCGAAGCTGATTAGAAATTATTTTTTCTTCTTTAAAATCTAAAAATAAGTAATTTAATTTATTTATTTCTTTTATTTTTAGTTGTTTGTATTGGTAAATCAAGTAAACAATAATAAAAATGGTAATGCCTAAAATACAAATTAGGGAAGTTATGTGTTCAGAAATTAGCTTCATAATTGTTTTAATTTAAAAAAACCATTGTTTTATTGGCTCCTTCTCCTAATGTTAAAACAGCGTCTATTTTACCTATTTTTTCTTTAAAAAGAGATAGATATACTTTTGCTTTTGTACTGTCTTCCATCGTCCAAAAATAAGATTTATCTCTATTAGAATATCCTTTAATAGTTAGGTTCATTTCTGTTTTTTTATCATTAAGAAATAACGAGAAATTAACTTTTGCTCCCACATCCATTTTATTACTATTTTGTACTGTTAAATCGCAAGTTCCGTTTAAAGCTTTTGTGTTTTCTCCAATTTTTACAGTAGTAAAGGTCCAATTTTTGTTCGCAAAAGAAGGCATGTTTGTGTTTGTAACAGTCGTTTTCTTTGTTTTTTTCAGAACCAAAGGAACAACATTTACATTGGTAAAATTACCATATTTGTTAATGTAATTTTTATCAAAAGCATCGCTTCCAGTAACATCTCCATTCTCGAAAATAATTTCTCTAAAATAAAAATATTGATATTTGCCTGATCTATAATGTTTTTTTATCCAATTGTCTTTTCGATTGTATTCGTAATCGTAATTCGATGTAGAAGAGGTTTTACCCACGTAGTTAGAAGCAGACAAATCGCCTTCTTTATTGTAGGTGTATGTAGTTTTGGTATTTGCGTACTTACTATTAGATAAGTATGCTGTTTTTACGTCTCTTTCGTAAACAGTAGTGTAGGTTCCATAAATGCTTCCATCTTTGGTATTGTAATTTGTTCTTTTTTCTCTTCTTGTTCTTCCATCATAAGAAATGTCTGTTTCGCTGGTTAACGAGTTTTCTTTAGAGAATTCTTTTATTTTAATTAATTTTTCTTTGTTATCGTATTCGTAAATGGTGTAATATTTGCTTCCATCTAAATACACAGATTCTTTTTTGTAACATTCCCATCAGAATTATATGTGAATTTAATGTTTACAGAATATTTTTTTCTAACAGCACTAATGTCTTGAATTTCAACTAATTGTTTTTTGTTATTGTAGTGGTACAATTTTTTGGTAGGTTGTGTTTTAGCATAAGAACCATTATATTGATAAAGGGTTTCCACCAAATTACCATCGTCGTTAAAGCGTTCTATAGATGTAGATCGCAATACAAAACCACCACTATTGTTATCGTAAGTGTAATAATTTGTAGTTGTTTTTCGAACTTTTCTATGAAGGTTTTTAGAGGCTAAAGTGTACGTTTCAATTTGAGAAAAAACAGTAGAAGGAATAATTAAAAGAACGAATAATAAAGTAAATAATTTTTGCATGATGTTTGTTTTTTAAGGTTTTTGTTATCGAAAGTTTTAAAGGAGATGGCTGGTTCTTAGGTTGTAATTGCCAACCATCTGTAACCCTAAAAAACAATCGTAATACTTTTTATTTAAATTGTCCGTAAAATTGGCCATCTAGTGTAACCACATTTACTTCGTTTAAACCTCCAGAAGATTTTTCTGAAATGGCATATAAAAAATTATCTCTACAAGTATCTTTAAAAGAAAACTCAACACCATTTGCAGAAACCGTAGGGTTTTTTAAGAATAAACATTCTTCACCATCTATTTCTACTGTTAATTCTTTAGCGCCGATTATAAATTTTGCTTTTGTTCCTTTAGGTTTTGAATAGCCGTTTAAAGAAATACCTAACGTTAAATTAAACTCACCTTGTAAGGCTGTTGGAACATTGCCAGCAGTTTCATCGGCTGCAATTGTGTAAGTACATGTTTCGCAATTATTATTATCTTTTTCGTTAGAACTGCAAGAAAATAGTATGCTAATGCATAAAAATAAGAATAAGACCGTAATTTTTTTTGTAGTTTTCATCATTTTTAATTTTGGATTTATGTTACAAATTTCAAGAATAAACAACTACAAAAAAATACGACAGATGCCGTATTTTTTCGAATTAGGAATCTAAAATTTATTGTTTTGGAGCATTAAATGTGCCTTCTGTAACCTTTTTTATAGTTACTGCAGAAGAAGAATTGTTTTCTCCTGTAAAAGAAAATGTTCCTTTTACAGCAGTGTCTGTATCTTCTGTAACTGTTATGGTGCCTTCACCAATTGTAAATGTAGAGGCCCAAGCAACAACAGGGTTTACTGTTCCATAAATCATGCTACTTGCATTTGATGCACTGTCTCCAGTTTTGTAAGTACCTACACCATTGTAATTCATAATATTTATTCGAATATAAACTCCATTGGAATTAGATCCTTGAACAGCCAAAACATTATTGCTTGTAGATGATGCAACTGCACTAGACAAAGCTGTAAAAGCTGTGCCATCTATTTTTGCAGACAAAGAACCTTCGCCAGAAATACCCAAATCTTCGTCACTTCCTCCACAAGAAACGAGTACTGATAAAAATAATAATAAACTGATTTTTTTTAATGTTTTCATTTTAGTTTGAAATTTTAAATTAATACGTATTCAAATTTTAAATTATTTAATTGGCAATGCAATACGTCAAATGCCTTATTTTTTTATATTGCGTATAATTTTTCTCACTAAAAAAAACACAAAAATTAAAATAAGAAGTGGAATGCCATAAATAGATAGGTAATACACAAGTTTAATTAAAAAATTACCAGTTCCAGAAACGTCATAAGGATTCTTAAATTCTGTTTTTTTATAGTTGAGGTTTTTAAAGTTTGTTGTTGAAAATTTATCAATAGCACTAAAATAAGAATCGCTACTTTTTGTAATTTCTTTAAAATTGAAATTTTCTATTCGCCTTCCATAAGTAATTACAAAATTTTCATCTGGTTTTTTTCCATAATCTTCCATAGAAAAATGCAAAATGTTTTTTGCAGAAAAAACCAAAGCAGGCGAAGCAACTTTGATGTTTTTTAATGAAATATTATCTTTTAATTCTGCATAAAAATTTCCTTTTTCTATGGGAGATTTCCATAAATAACCGGTTTCAATTAAATAGATAAAAGCATTTTTTTTATCGGAATTATACCCTTGAGTTATTTTTGCATTGTTGGTGTTTACTAAAAAATAAACCGTAAATTTTGTAATTTCTTTGGGCGGAAAAACCACTTCCCACACATACCAATTTTCGTTTTTAAGATTGGGTTTTTCGAAAATTTTTAGTTCTTTTTCATTGGTAAGTCCTTTTATTTTATACAAACCATCTACTCGAACTTCATTTAAATGATTGTGAAATCGAACATTTTCGAAAACAGTATTTATTGGATAGCCCACCTTTATTTTTAAAGTATCTTTTGCTGTGTTTTTAAAATAGTAATCGCCTTTTACAGTGGCAAAACCTTTATATAATTGCATGTAAATATTTTCAGATTTCATCTGAATTTTCTTATAGGCCATACTATCTTCTGGATATAGTAGCGTAAAACTTCCACTACCACCAGCATTCCAAACTCCAGGTTGTGCAGAATTGGCTACTAAAAATAGAGCAACTATAAAAATGATAAAGAGGTGGCAGAATTTTTTCATCGTAAAAACTTACAAGTTTTATTTTATTTTCTTAAAAAATGCATCTAAATTTTTAGTTAAAAAAGTATTACATGCATTGTAAAAGCCTTCTGCATATTTGTCTCCATCTACCTCAATCCATTTTGTAGTTGTAGAAAAACGATCTGCCTTGGCATCTAGGTAATTAGAAAACGTTGTAAAAGAAGTTGGCACAAAAGAGCCTTGTTTTTGATAAGCAACAATTTTTTGTTTTTTTAAAATGTTGTTAATCTCTACGTCTTCCTTTAAGTTTCCATTAAATTGAGAAGTTGCTCCTAAGCCTATTTTTCCTTGTGTAAATTGTACACTAGAAATTGCAGGATATGTGTCTGTAGCTCCTTTAATTTTTACAGAACCAAATAATTTACCTAATGTAGATTTTTTCTTTTTAAATTTTTGAGGAATTGATATTGCATGATTATTAACCAAACGTAAATTTGTTTTAATTTTTACTTTTGCAGCCTTACCTTTCATCCAATCGCTTCCAGGTTCAGAGAACATTACATATAAATTTACATCTGCAATAATGGCATCTCCTAGGGCTTTAGATAACTTTGGCTGTAAACCAATACCTCCTAAAAAACCTTTTTTAATTTCTCCATCAGTAGTTTTTCTTTTGTAATAGAAACTATAATCTTGTGGAATACAATTTATAATACCTGTTAAGTTTTCTTGAATGATAGGGCCAGAAGCTTTTTGCCAATTTTTAAAAACATCTGTCTTGCCTGCTTCTTCTGCAGCAACAATTTCAAACCCTTCATTTTTAAGTCTATTTATAAAATTCTGATACAATTCATTGGTTTTGACTTGCATTTTATTGGCATCAATACCACCCAAACCTATTGCTGCTTTTGCAGTTGCATTGCTAGTGTTTCCACCAATTCTACCTCCATTTCCACCAGCTTTAAAATCGATGGCTTCTTTATAAATTTCGTAGTTTACATTAAAAGAGTTAATGTAAATTTTTTTAGGAGCTTTTTTCATTTTATTCGCTCCATAAAATTTACTTTTAATTTTTACTTCTTCTATGTCTTGTGCGAATGCACTTAAAGAAATAAAGAAAATTGCGGCGATTAGATAATTAATTTTTTTCATTTTAGTATAGTTTTTAGGAATTAACCCTACAAAACTGATAAAAATTGAAACTAGGCACAATACGTCATTTGACGTATATTGTATTATTCCGTAAAAATTACCAGTTGTTTTTTTATCTCTTCTTTGGTAGCTTTCTCGTTTTCTAGTTTTCGAGAGACATATTCTAAAGTTTTCGAATTCTCTTTTATAGATTCTAAAACAAGATCTACAACAAGTCTAAAAAGAATTAATAAAATAGCGGCGATAATACCAGCTTTGCCAAAAACAATAAAAAAGAAAGAAAAAATAACTACAAATTGTTGTAAAAAAATTCGAACATAAGGTTTAAACATTAATTCTTTGGCTGTAAATTTTTGGTATTTTTTATGATGAATATAATCGGTAATAAATTTTCCTAAATGTGTAAAAACAATGGCTGGTAAGGCGTATTTAATATCTTCTAAATTTAAAATGATGCTATAATTTTCTATAATATCAAAGGGTTCTTTTATAATTGAAGTACCATCAATACCAAAAAGTGTAAAACCAAACAACGATTGAATTGCCACAAAAAAACCATAATGAAACAAGAAAAATAAGATTAAACCAAAATCAGATTTTTTAGATTTTCCGAACAAAATACTCCACAACATTTTTAGAGCATTAAAAAATCCAATAACAATGGTTTCTAAAAAATAAGCAAATAAGATAGACATTGGTGAAGCTTTACCAATGTATAATAAAAATAAAAGGTAAATAGAACTTAGCCAAATAAATGCGTTTTGTTCGGTTGGATAAAAAATAGATTTTAACATATCGCTAGTTTTACAAGCGGTAAAAATCTGTATAATAAAAAAGAGAAAAAATACGACAAATGCCGTATTTAATCGAAAAGAATTTCTTGAGGTTTTCGTTGAAATGGTGATTTCCCTAGAAAGCGGGCATCTAAATACAGCATTGTGATTTTTGACCCTTTTTTGGTAAAAACAAAAACCAATTTCAAATTATAAATGAAATTATTTGTTTTTTAAAAATTTATAGAAGGTATTTTGGTTTTAATTTGGTCGATTTTATGGTTTAAATTTTCTAAAAATTTTTGATGTTCTTCTGAATTTTTATGAAAAGGTTTGTGTAAAATTCCTTTTTGAATGGTTTCAATTTCTTGCATTAGAGCTTTAGAATCTTCAGAAATCCAAACAGTCATAAATTTTTCCCAAATGCAATTAATGGCGGTTTTATTAGGGTGAATCATGTCTTCTTTATAAAAACGATAGTCACGTAATTCGTCCATCATAATTTCATAAGAATAAAAGTAAGAAATGTCTCTTCGAGCGCAGTCGAGAAGTTGGTGAATTCCCGAAATTAAATGCGATTTACTTCGCATATTTTCCACAAAACCATCTTTTAAATGTCTAACAGGAGAAACTGTAAATAAGATTGTAACTTCTTTATTAATGGTTTTTATAAGTTCGATAATTGCTTCTAAACTCTCGGAAATTTCATTTACAGTTAACAATTCTTTTAAGAATTTTTTCTGTGGAATTTTATGGCAGTTTGCCACAATTGCATCTGTTTCTATAAACCTGTAAACCCAAGACGTTCCTAGAGTAATTATTATGTGAGAAGCTTCTGTAAGTTTTTTTAGGGTTGAAGAAATTGCGGAGTTTAAGTTGTTTAACACCTCGTTTTTATCAGCAGAACTTAAACTAGAATGGGCATCTAAACAATGCCAACGTTCGTTTTGATATACCAAATCTTTCGTTGAATATACTTTTTCGTTTATTGCATTTGTAATAAGATTTTCAATCGCCTTTGGTTGAAATAAAATTCCAAAAGGGTTTTGTGTAGATTTAAATTTATAGAACGCTAATTTATCTCCAATATTTTCGGAGAAACAAGAACCTAATAATAGAATTTTAGAACTGTAATCTATTGGGTTTCTTACTTCTTTTTTTAACGGAATTTGGGTTTGGAGCTTCATTTTTTAAACCATATACTCTTTCGCTTTTTCAAGCGCTTTAGGTATTCCTCCAGGATTTCTACCACCAGCAGTGGCGAAAAAATTTTGCCCACCACCACCACCATGAATTAGTTTTCCTAATTCTCTTACTACTTTTCCTGCATTATAACCGCGTTCGTTGGCCAATTCTTTGGAAATATAACAAGTTAACATTGCCTTTTCTTTGCTGGGAGCTGTTGCAAATAATAAAAATAAATTTTTATGCTTTTTACCTAAAGAAAAAGCTAGGTTTTTAATTCCGTTTGCGTCTAAATCTACTTTTGTAGCCAAAAACTGTACGCCATTAATTTCTTGCAATTGGTTTTCTAATTCTCCAGATAAATTTTGGGCTTTATCTTTTAAAAGCTGCTCTACTTGTTTTTGTAAGTTAGCATTTTCTTCTTGCAATTTTTTAACCGCTTTTACAGGTTCTTTTGTGTTATTTAGCAAATCTTTTATTTCGAACAAAGTTCTATTGTTTTCAAAATAAAAATCTTTAACAGCTTCGTTTGTAATGGCTTCTATTCTGCGAATTCCTGCTGCAACTGCACTTTCTGACTTTATTTTAAAATGCCAAATATCTGCGGTGTTTTTTACATGTGTTCCGCCACAAAGTTCCATCGATTTTCCGAATTTTATAGCTCTAACAGTATCGCCATATTTTTCGCCAAATAAAGCCAAAGCACCTTCGTCTAAAGCTTGTTGCATAGGTATATTTCTTTTTTCTATTAAAGGAAGTTTTCCTGCGATTCTTGCATTTACAAAATCTTCTACATCACGTAATTCATCGACCGTTAATTTAGAAAAATGAGAAAAATCGAAACGTAAATATTTAGAATGTACAGCAGAACCTTTTTGTGCTACATGTGTGCCTAAAACTTCTCTTAAAGCCTGATGTAAAAGGTGTGTTGCTGTGTGGTTGCATTCGGTTCTATAACGTTGTTTTTCATCTACAACTGCTTTAAAACTTTCGTTTAAATGCTTGGGAAGATTTTTGGTAAAATGAATAATTACGTTGTTTTCTTTTTTGGTATCTAAAATATACACAACATCTCCATGAATATCTTCTAAATAGCCTTTATCGCCAACTTGCCCACCACCTTCAGGATAAAAAGGAGTTAAATTAAACACTAATTGATACATTTCGCCATCTTTTTTAGAAGTAACTTTTCTGTATCTAGTGATTTTTACATTGGCTTCTAAAGAATCGTAACCAATAAATTCTTCCTCTGCATCATCCATTAAAATGGTCCAATCGTCGGTAGATATTTCGCTGGCAGCTCTCGATCTATTTTTTTGTTTTTGAAGTTCTTCTTGAAACCCTTTTTCATTTAAAGTAAACCCTTTTTCAGAAAGAATTAAGGCAGTTAAATCTACCGGAAAACCAAAAGTATCGTACAATTCGAATACTTTTTCTCCAGAAATTTCTTTAGATGTAGCGTTGTCGATAATTGCATCTAACAAGACCAAACCTTGGTCTAAAGTTCTTAAAAAAGAAGTTTCTTCTTCTTTAATAACATTCTCTATCAATTGTTTTTGAGCCTTTATTTCAGGAAAAGCTTCGCCCATTTTTTTGCTTAACACATTTACCAACCTATAAATAAATGGTTCTTTTTTGTTTAAAAAAGTAAATCCGTAACGAACGGCTCTTCGTAAAATTCTGCGAATTACATAACCTGCACCAGTATTGCTAGGCAATTGCCCATCTGCAATCGAAAAAGCAACCGCTCTTACATGATCGGAAATCACACGAATGGCAATATCTTGCTTTTTATTAGTTCTGTATTTTGTGTTGGTAATGGTTTCAATTTCTCTAATAATAGGTGTAAAAACATCTGTATCGTAGTTCGATTGTACATTTTGTAAAACCATACACAAACGCTCGAAACCCATTCCTGTATCTATGTGTTTGTTGGGTAAATTTTCTAGTGTACCATCTGCTTTTCTATTGTATTGCATAAAAACCAAGTTCCAGATTTCTACGACTTGTGGGTGATCTTGATTGATTAATGTTTGGCCATCTACTTTGGCTTTTTCTTCAGCAGAACGAATATCTACATGAATTTCAGAACAGGGTCCACAAGGTCCTTGTTCGCCCATTTCCCAGAAATTATCTTTTTTATTTCCTTTTAAAATTCGATCTTCGGCAATAAATTCTTTCCATAAATCATAGGCTTCAGTATCCATTTTTAGGTTGTCATGATCTTTAGTTCCTTCAAAAACAGTTACATATAAAATGTCTTTGTCGATTTTATAAACTTTGGTTAACAACTCCCAAGCCCAAGCAATGGCCTCTTTTTTAAAATAATCTCCAAAAGACCAGTTTCCTAACATTTCGAATAAAGTATGGTGGTATGTATCGTAACCAACTTCTTCTAAATCGTTGTGTTTTCCAGAAACTCGTAAACATTTTTGCGAATCTGCAATTCTGTTGTTTTTTGGAGTTCCATTTCCTAAGAAATACTCTTTAAATGGGGCCATTCCAGAGTTTACAAACATTAATGTTGGGTCGTCTTTGGTTACCATGGGTGCAGAAGGCACTATTAAATGCGATTTTTCTTTATAAAAGTTTAAAAAAGTAGTACGAACATCTTGAGATTTCATAAAATAGAAGTTTCTGGTTTTATTGGATTTTTGTTAATTAATTTCTAAAAAAACCACTTCAAAAAAGCAGTTGTAAAACATTTTGTAAATTTGTGAGTTATTAAAAAAGAGCTTCCAATAAAAAAACGAATTTAAGAGTACAAAAATAGTACATTTACCAATATGGCAAAAGTAAAATATTATTACGATGCAGATACGCTTTCTTACAGAAAAATTGCTGTAAAGAAAAGTGCTTACTTTAAAAAATCTGTCTTTGGTATTTTTGCTGTTCTTCTAATTGCTTTTATTGGTTTTATTCTGTTTAGTCAGTTTATAATGTCTCCAAATGAAAGAGCATTAAAAAGAGAAAACGAGAATTTAAAACTTAACTACGAACTTTTATCAAAAAGAATTGAAGAAAATGCAGAAATTTTAGCACAAATTCAAGAACGAGACGATAATATTTACAGATCTTATTTTGAAGCAAACCCTATTCCAGAAGAACAACGAAAAGCAGGATTTGGTGGGGTGAATAGATACAAACATTTAGATGGTTTCGACAATTCGGAAATGATTAAAAAAATTACGAAAGATATAGATGTATTGTCGAAACAAATGGTAGTGCAGTCGAAATCTTTAGACGAAATTGTTGCATTAGCTAAAGAAAAGGAAGAAATGTTAGCATCGATACCAGCAATACAACCTGTTAAAAATGAAGATTTAAAAAGAATGGCTTCTGGTTATGGCATGCGAATTCATCCTATTTTAAAATATCGTAAAATGCATAAAGGTATGGATTTTACAGCGCCAGTTGGAACACCAGTTTATGCAACAGGTAATGGAAAAGTAATTCGCGCACAAAGAAGTAGTTCTTTTGGAAACGTAGTTTATATCGATCATGGGTATGGCTACAAAACCATTTATGCGCACCTGAGTATGATAAAAACTAGAAAAGGTAAAAAAGTAAAACGCGGCGATTTAATTGGTTATGTTGGAAACACAGGTTTATCTGCAGCTGCACATTTACATTACGAAGTACATAAAAACGACAGAGCAGTAAATCCTATTTACTTTTATTATGGCGATTTAAATCCAGAGGAATTCGAAGCCATGCAAAAAGCAGCAGCCATAGAGGGGCAATCTTACGATTAAGTTGAGAGCTTGAAGTTTAAAGTTGGGAGTGATAATAAATGAATAACTTTTTCATAATAATATGTTTTTTTAAAACTTAATTATTTACTTTGAATCTTGAATCTTGAATCTTGAATCTTGAATCTTGAATCTTGAATCTTGAATCTTGAATCTTGAACCCAAAATAAACCTTGAACTCACAGAATGCACATAGATTTACCAAAAAAAAGATACTATAAAATAGGTGAAGTTGCCAAAGCTTTTAACGTAAATGCCTCTTTAATTCGATTTTGGGAAAAAGAATTTGCTATTATTAAACCTAAAAAAAACGCAAAAGGAAACCGTCTTTTTACCCAAGATGATATTGCCAACTTTAAACTAATTTTTAATTTAGTAAAAGAGCGAGGTTTTACTTTAGAAGGCGCAAAGCAAAAGTTAAAGAAAAACCCAGAATCTACCTTTAATAAGCACGAAATAATTACAAGATTAGAATCTGTAAAAGCCGAACTGAATAAAATTAAAAATCAACTGTAACAGAATAGGTATTTCTGTGTCTAATAGTTACATTGGCTTTAATATTCTTTAAATTCTCACGAATATTAGGTATTTTTGAAGCAATAAAAAATCAACTAACAAATTTAAAAAGATAGAAATTATGAAAAAATGGTTAATTCCAGTAATAGTAATTGTGTTAATTGTATTTGGAGTGTACAATTGGGCAAAAGGGTTTAATAACGAGGCAGTTGTGTTACAAGAAGATGCAAAAACAACGTGGTCTAATGTAGAAAGTGCTTACCAACGTAGAAACGATTTAATCGGAAACTTAGTAAAAACAGTACAAGGCGCAGCAGATTTCGAAAAAGAAACCTTAACACAGGTTATAGAAGCGCGTGCAAAAGCTACATCAACAACGATAAATGCAGGAGATTTATCACCAGAAAAAATGGCGCAATTTCAACAAGCACAATCTGGTTTAACAGGCGCATTGTCTAAGTTATTATTAGTGGTAGAACGTTATCCAGATTTAAAAGCAAATGCTAATTTCTTAGAATTGCAAAGCCAATTAGAAGGAACAGAAAACAGAATTAATGTCGCAAGAGATCGATTTAATGCAAATGTTAATAAATATAATAAGCATATTAAAATATTTCCAAACTCAGTTTTAGCAGGTATTTTTAATTTTGATGAAATGGCTCGTTACAAAGCAGATGCAGGTTCAGAAAATGCACCAGATGTAAATTTCGATTTTAAAAAGAAATAAATAGAATGTCTAAAGTAGAAGAATTTCTTAGCCCAGCAGAAGAAAAAGAAATTATTTCTGCGATTAGAATTGCAGAGAAAAATACTTCTGGCGAAATACGTGTGCATATGGAAGCTTCTTCCGAGAAAGACCATTATGAGCGTGCGTTAGAAGTATTTTATCTGTTAAAAATGGACAATACCAAAGATGCAAATGCCGTTTTAATTTATGTTGCTGTAAACGACAAAAAGTTTGTTATTTATGGCGATAAAGGCATTAACAAAGTAGTTCCTAAAGATTTTTGGAATACTACCAAAAATGTTATGCAGCAAAACTTCAAAAAAGGAAATTTTAAACAAGGAATTGTTGAAGTAATTTTAAAAGCTGGCGAAGAATTACAAGAACACTTTCCTTGGCAAATAGACGATAAAGACGAACTTTCTAATGAAATTTCTAAAGGATGATGTATTCTAGAAAGCAGTTTTCAGTAACTAGTCTTCAGTTATTCGCAACTTCTAAAAAATGGTTGTTTTTAGTAACCATTATTTTCTCTTTTAATCTTTACTCTCAAGGTTTTGAGGTTCCAAAAAAGCCAAAATTTCAAACAAGTGTATATGATTTTACAAAACCAGCACTACTTTCAGATTTTCAAAAAAAGAATTTAGAAAGTAAATTAGTTCGATATTCAGACACAACTTCTACTCAAATTGTAGTTGCAATTATTTCATCTACAGGAGGAGAAGAAATTAAGTATCTCGCAGCACAATGGCTTGCTAAATGGGGTTTAGGCGTAAAAGGAAAAGATAATGGAGTGTTACTATTGTTGGCAAAAAATGATAGAAAAATTGCAATAAGTAGTGGTTATGGAGTTGAACATTTACTTACAGATTTTCAGTCTAAAAGAATTATAGAACGTGTGATTATTCCTGAATTTAAAAAAGGTAATTTTTATTCAGGATTAGACAAAGGTACAGATTATATTTTTAGAACTTTAAACGGAGAATTTAAAGGAACTCGCCAAAAAAATTCGAAAGGTTTCGATCCTGGAATCATTTTCTTTATCATCATAATTATCATCTTTTTTATCTTAATTTCTAGAGGAAATAAAAACAATAGAGGTGGTGGCAAACGCTACAGAAGAGGGTCTTTAGCAGATACAATTTTTGATACCATAATTTTAAGTAACGCTGGTAGAGGTGGAGGTAGTTTTGGTGGTGGCTTTGGAGGTTCATCTGGAGGTGGAAGCTTTGGCGGAGGTGGTTTTGGTGGCGGTTTTGGCGGCGGAATGGGTGGTGGAGGAGGAGCTTCTGGAGGCTGGTAATCTAATTTTACAGAACGCTTTTTGGGAACTGTTCAAAAAAAATAAGTGTATTTATGTTGAAGAAAATTTCGTTCGTTTTTAGTTTTTTATTGTTGATGAGTTGTCAGAATTTCGGACAATTAAAAATGTTAGCAGACTTACCCAAAGACCTAAAAGAAGTTTCTGGAACCGAAATTGTAGCAAATTCCCATTTAATTTGGATGATTAATGATGGTGGAAACAAACCAGAATTGTTTGGTTTAGACGAAAAAGGAAAAATTCAAAAAGAAATTTACATCAAAGCGAAAAACCACGATTGGGAAGATTTAACATCCGATGAAAATGGAAATATTTACATTGGCGATTTTGGTAACAATTTAAATAGAAGAAAAAATCTATCCATTATTATTGTTGAGCATAATAACCTGGACAAAAAAAATGCAGAAGTAAACGAAATCGAATTTAAATATCCAAATCAACATAAATTTCCGCCCAAAAAGAAAGCCCTTTTTTTTGATACAGAGGCTTTCTTTTACTTTAACAGTTCTTTATATATTTTTACAAAAAGTAGGGTAAAACATCAATACGGAAAAACAACACTGTATAAAATTCCCGCAAAGAAAGGAAAATATACGGCTGAAATCGTTGGAGAATTCGAGAATTGTAACGATTTAGAGTGTTGGATTACTTCTGCAGACATTTCTAACAATGGAAAAAAAGTAGCACTTCTTTCACAAAAAAATGTGCTAATTTTTACTGATTTTAAAGATGATAATTTTCTCTCTGGAAAGGTTAAAAAAATTGAATTAACACACCGTTCTCAAAAAGAAAGTATCACTTTTAAAGACAACAACACTTTATTAATTACAGATGAACGTGCTCATGGAGCTGGAGGGTTTTTGTATGAGTTGAAGATTTAGTTAATTACTTTTAGAAATACTATCTGCCATAATTAGTGCATTATAAGCATTTAAAACCTTACCAGATTTAGATAATTGATTAAAAGGTGTAGTTTTATTCTTATTATCTTCAGTGGGTGTATTTACTTCAATTTTATATTCTAAACCAGAATCCATTAAAATATGTTTTATTTGAGATGCTGTTAAATTTGGGTAGTAAGAATAAATTAATGCAGCTACCCAGAAGTTATCGCTGAGGAAGCAGATGTGCCACCATAAACGATATTATATTCGTTTTTAGGAAAAGTAGTATAAATGTATTCTCCTGGAGCAAAAATATCTACTTCATTATTCCCATAATTACTAAAAGAGGATCTTAATTTGTTATTAATGTATAGTCCATTAGAACCAACTTTCAAAAAGTTATCGGATATTTCTGTCTCATTTTCATATTCGTGGTCGTTAGGAAACCATGTTAAGTTTTTTAATTCTAAATTTCGATTATCGTTTCCTGCTCCATTTACTAATAAAACATTTTTTTCGTCAGCATATTTAATAGCATCCAAAACCCATTTGGGATACAAAGAAAATTCTTTAGCAAAACTCATATTTATAACTTTAGCACCATTGTCAACTGCATACCTTATAGCTAAAGCTATGTCTTTATCATGTTCATCTCCATATGCAGAAATAGCTAACGGCATAATTTTGAGTTCTTTCTTTTTGCCTATATTGACGATTACACCAGCCATCTTGGTTCCGTGGTCAAGTAACTCAAAGTTTACTTTAAAATTGGGACTTCCATAACTATTGTCGCTTATTAATTTTGGATTATCCCCTTGAATTTTTCTGTCATTATAAGTTAAATTCAATAGTTTGCTGACTCTTTCTTCTGCTTTTAATTTATAATCCTTTATATAATCATCGGTAAACTCCCATTCAATAAAATTAGATTTTTGAGTTAAAGCATCTTGTAACTCTTTATTCTTTGGATATAGTTTTTTTAAACTATCAAGTTCATTTATACCATAATTGTTTTTTCTAATAAATTTTGAAATTATATCTTCAGCTTCTTTTTTCCATTTTAACAAATTATTAATATACTCTACTTCTTCTTCTGCATATGTAAAACGCTGAGCATATTTTAATTCAGCTTTTTTGTAAATATTAAATAAGGTTGAATCTTTTTGATTAATTTCTCTAATTGTTTTACCTCTGAATTTATTTGAATATTCTTTTATGATTCTAGTATATTCATAGTTTACAAAATAGTTATTATCTCCATTATCATTACTCAAAAAATTCCAACCATTTTTATCGTCTATATAACCATTTTTATCATCATCAAAATTATTATTAGCAACTTCATTTTTATTATCCCATATATTGTTTTTTAATCCTGAATGATTAATTTCAATTGGCATATCAATTACAGCAACAATTATTCTTTTAGGCTTTCTATTAATTAATAGAGAATCATAAACTCTATTTAAACTAATTCCTACTAAAGTATCTATAAGAATATCTTTAAAATGCCAGTTTTTAAAATCTTCTAAAGAATTTAATTTATATTTTTTTACAGGAATTTTGTTATTTACCTTGATGGCTTTATAATTTGTTTTGTTACAACTAAAAAAGATAAACACGATTAATAATAAAATAATAAATTTATTAAAGTTTTTCATAAAAATAAATTGTTTAGAGATACAAAAATACCTAAAAGACATTTAATAGTAATTTGCTTTTAGGTATTCTTAAAGTTTTTGGGTTATTTATTGGGAAATAACTCTAGTTTATCCTTTCTCCATTTCTAATTTTCTTGATCTATCGACACATTTTGGTCTGGTAGGTCTTTTTACTATAGTTCCATCGTCACCCACGTTTCCACCAAAAATTGTAGAGGGGTTCGTTAATTTTGAAATTGAAAATTTTTCTAATTTTAGTTTACTCATAATTATACGTTTTTCTTTAATTATAAAAGTACTATATAATTTATACTAAATTGAAATTGGATTATTAAAATTAGTCGATATTTATGAATATCGACTAATTTTAATAATTTTCTTCTAACTGCTTCATAAAAAAAGATGGTTTTACATTTGTAATTTTATAGAAAGCTTTAGAGAAAGATTCTGGATTATTAAATCCTGCTTCTTCAGCTATAGCTTTTATTGTGAATTTTCGATAAAGACTGTTTACTTTCAATTCACTTATTATAAAATTAATCCTTAAGGTATTTAAGTAATTTGAAAATGACAATCCCTTGTAATGATTAATAATTTTAGAAAGATAATTTGTATTACTATTTAAATCTTTTGCTGACACTTTCCCGCAAAGTGTGTAAGTTAAAAATTACAGGATTAAATTTTTCATAGTTTAATCCTGTTTTCAAATATAGCCAAAAATTGGTTAAGAATGATACCCCAATTTCTAATAGGCAATGTCCATTTTTTTGTTGATTCTCTCAAAGCTAAAAATACGGATTTAATTACAGCATCATCTGTTGGATATGAGAGTTTGTTTTTAGTGTATTTTCTAATTTTCCCATTTAAGTTTTCAATTAAATTTGTGGTATAAATAATGGTTCTGATTTCTAATGGGAAATCGAAGAAAACAGTGAGTTCATCCCAATTGTTTTCCCATGATTTAATGGCATAAGAATATTTAGAGTTCCATTTATTTTTAAAGTCTTCTAAGGCTGCTTTTGCTGCTTCTTTTGTAGGAGCTGTATAGATTTGCTTCATATCTCTTGTAAAGGCTTTTTTATCTTTCCAGACTACATATTTACAAGAGTTTCTGATTTGATGAACCACACATATTTGTGTTACTGAATTGGGAAAAATAGTTTTAATGGTGTCTGTAAATCCGTTTAAATTATCAGTTGCTGTAATTAAAATGTCTTGTGTTCCTCTGGCTTTTATGTCGGTTAAAACGCTCATCCAAAAAGAGGAAGATTCGTTTTTTCCTAACCAAAGTCCTAAAACTTCTTTTTTACCATCTACTCTAAGACCAACAGCAATGTAAATTGTTTTATTGATGACTTTGGAGTTTTCACGAACCTTAAAAACGATGCCATCCATCCATACAATCAGATAAGTAGCTTCTAAAGGTCTATTTTTCCAAGCAATAATGTCAGCTGTAATTTTATCTGTGATTCTAGAAATGGCTGAACTAGAGATGTTAAAATTATACAATTCCCGTATTTGTTCTTCAATATCTGTAGTACTCATTCCTTTGGCATATAAAGAAATAATCAGGTTTTCAACTCCATCTGCAGTACTTTCTCGCTTTTTAATAAGCATTGGATTGAAAGTAGCATCGCGATCTCTTGGAACTTTTATTTTAGTTTCTCCTAAATGCGTCTTTATTGTTTTGGTTCCATAGCCATTTCGTGAATTAGGATTGTTGCTTTTTTGATGCTTATCGTAATCTAAATGCGCATCTAATTCGCCTTCTAAAATCTTTTCTACACCACGTTTGTGCAGTTGTTCTATAAAACTGGTTAGTTCTGAACCTGTTTTAAATTGTTTTAAAAATTCTTCGTTTAATAAATCTTCTGGTTTCATAATAAAAGTGTGTTTATAAATTTAGTGATTATTTAATCGTAAAGTTATTTCCGAAATTTTTCCTCATGGAGCAATTTAAATATTGCTCTAGAAAAATTTCAGAATAACTTTACTTACACACTTTTTGGTTTAGTACCCTTTTGCTAAAGAATTAAGGGTTATCTTTTTTGAAAGATATTTTTGATTTAGTTCAAACTCTTCTAACTTAAGAAGAATTTCACCCACAATATCTTTAGGAATATTAATATCCTTAATATCCTTAATATCCTTAGTAGACATTATAACTTCTACTTTTTTCTTGTAAAATTTTCTTTTCTTATACTGATAACTTAAAATGATAGAAACTGACAATAGGATAATTCCTAAAGTAATTAAAACAATAAATAACTTTTGTTCTTTTATTTGCATTGTTGCAATAATATTCTTTTTTTCTGCATTTAATTTAGGTATATCATATTCCTTATAAATTCTCTTATTTAGAAATAAATCATTAACATTAACTATACTATCAAAAGTTATAAGTCTATTAACATATTTTAATTGGTTTTCTAGATTTCCCGATTTTTTATAATAATCGATTAAATATGAATATGCATCTTTTACAAAAGGGGATATACTTTTTTCCAATTGGTATATAGAATCGACTTTTTTAAAATATTTTAAAGCTTCTTTTTCATCATCAATAATTATATTCGCATTCGCTAAGTAGAAATAAGGATAAAGCAGGTATTTACTTTCTTTTTTACTTTCAAAAAAAACTTTTTCTTTTTCTAACTTAATTATGGCTTCTTGAATATCTTCTTCATTGTAGCTTGAAATTGCTTCATTTGTTAAAAAATGATGATATGATATTGTATCTTTCAATATTAATGACAACTCTTTTCCTTGTTCAGAATAAATTTTTAAAGAATCTATATTTTTAGTTTCTGTATAAATATTTGAAATTTCAATAAGAGATAGTAATTTATGGGTCCTATTATTTTCTCTTAAAGCATAATTTAAATTTTCTTTTAACAATTTTAATGCTCCATTATATTCTTTTATTTTTCTTTTTAAACATCCTATACTATAATTTGCTAATATTATTAATTCAGTGTTATTTGTTTTTTTTGCATACTCATTTACTATTATATAGTTATCAATGGCGTTTACGTAATCATATCTATCTTGAAAAAAGTAAGCTTTTGTTAAGTAATCATAAGCAGGGTGATAAGCACTTGGGTTCTTTGAAGTCAAACTTATTATGCTATCGCTATATTTTAACACATTTATATCGTTGTAAAGGCCAGCAAGCACATAATACCCTGTAATTATATCATCTTTTGAATTATTAGTTTTGGCTTTTTTTACAAAGGTTTTAATGATAAGTATTTTGTCTTCTATTTTTTCAGTGTTTTCGTATAGACTGAATAAATCATCTGTTGATTTGTGTTTTAAAGAATCTACATTTTGGCAATTATAAATTAAAGAATAAAAAAAACTTAAAAGAATAATTAAGTATTTTTTAAAGCTATTTATTTCCATATCTAATATATTCTGATTTATATTTCCTAAATAAAAAATCATAAAGCATCATTTCATATAAGCGCTGTTTTGATCTGAAACATCTATTAATACTCATGTGTATAAAACTTGCTAATAAATTATTTATTGAAACGTGTAATTTTTCTTCTTTTTCTAGCATCAAAAGCCTTTCCATAATCTCTTTTAATTGAGTTTTTTCTGATAAGTTAAAATTATTTTCGACCAATAATAGGGATTCTAATCTTCTGTATTTAGAACTTAGCTCTTTTCTAATGGTTTTTTCAACATCAAATTCTTCTTTAAATTGTTTTTGCATTCTGTCTAAAAATAAAATGGCGTCATCATCCGTAAAATTAAAAGAATTTATTAGACATTCTAACCACTTAAAGATATTTAAAAAACGATCTTCATCATTTTTAGCGTTTTTTATTACTTCAATAATTAGTTTACTGTCAAAATGAAAAAAAATCTCAGCATTTTCTATAGTATTATTTCCATATCTTTCTAATTCTCTTTGGTAGGTTCCTAGTTGAACGTCCCAAACTTGTTTATTCGTTAGAAATGGGTTCAAAATATTTTTTACAGTTATGAGTACTTTCCCCAAATAATTAATATCTAATAATTTAATTCGAAATCTTAAATGAGGTTCTGGGTCTGAATATCTTATAAAAAACCATTTATCAATTATTTTTTGTGCTATTAAATCTTCTGTTAAAGGTTTTATAACTTCTAATAGAATAATATCTGCAGTTTTTACACCACAATATATTTTGTAATACAACCATTTATCTCCAACAACAAAAGTGCTTTGTATATTATTCATTATTGGCTTGTTTTAATTTTGCCTCATTATAGAAAGAAACTACAAATTGGTTGCAGTAAGAGGCATCTTTTTCATCTTTTATAAATTCATTGTCTAAAAATAAAAATTCTTCTAATATAAACTTTTTTCTATTTTTAATAGTATCTAATAACATTCTAATTGATATTTCACTTTTAAGATCAATCAACAACTTATTATCTCCTTCCACTAACTCCACAAAATCAGGAATTAAGTTTTCCTTTTGCCAAATTTTAATTGATGCTAATAAATTTTTATTTGCAAATAATTTTTGAAATACAGCTACTTCTATATTCCATTTAGCTTTAGAGAAAATCATATTTTCAAATTCTATCCGAGGTAAAAAGGTGTGCTTTTTTAAGATTTCATTCCAACTGAAACCAACACTAGACCTTTTATTTTGTGTTTGTGTGTCACACAAAAATTGATAAATAGGTAAAAGGATTTCCACTATAATTATGGGCATTTCCCAAACGAGGTAAAATTTCTTTATCTAGCTTTTTAGAACGTAAAATAATTGTATCATTTTTTACAGAAACTAAAATATCTTCAATAGATATTTGATATTCTGGTAATACACTAGATTTTCCTAAATATGGGATTTCATATTCTCTAAAACTAGGTCTTTGTAGGATGTTTCCTGTTCTTGCTTCTGGTAAATGTATAATTTCAGCAAGAATTTTATCTGAATTTATAGTCTCTTCTACTTTTGCTATTTTATGAATAGTTTCTGATATTTCCTTATTACACTGTCCAAATCTACCTAATAAATAGGTAGCACTTGCACCACCTATATTCTTTATAAAAATGGTTTCTTTATTTTTTATTTTATAAATTTCAATAATAGAAGACAGAGTCTCTGGTAAATCATGCCAAGAAGTTGGTAATTCTTTAAAGTCTTTTTCTGTAAGTGATATTGTATACGCTCTGTTTTGAGTTACATTCACTAACTTCTTTTGTAAAATAGTATCAACATCTGTCCAAATAACGTGTTTGTATCTTTTATTGTTTCCAATAGAAACTAAACCCTCTAATAAGTTATTACTATCTTCTCTTTTATCTCCATAGCCAATACCTGTTTCTGTATCTAAAGCAAGGTTTAAAGAGACTTCAGATTGTTTAAAACGTTTTAAAAAGTCTCTTTTAAACTGCTCTATATTTTTATTAGCAGTTGGCAAGGTCATTTTATTGAAAAGAATAAATGCTTTTTTTAGTTGTTTCTTAATATCTTTATTTAAAGTATTACTTTTAAATGAAGTAAAAGTATCTGTCTGAAATAGGTATTTAATATCTAAATCTGGAACTAAACTTTTAGCATTAAAAATTATTTCTTTATAATCATCTGTTTGATTCCCTATTTTTAAATCTAAATGATGTAATTGCTGTTGTAAATTAGATAGTTGTTTTTGTATTGTTGATGCTTCAGGTATTTGTTGAATTCGAGTTATTAGACTTTTAAAATAATCTTCTCCAGTAACCGTAATTTCTAATTCTGAAACTAAAATCTGATTGTCAATTAAATCTTCAATAAAACCAATAGCCTCTTCTTTTGTAATTTCATCATCAACTAAAAGATTAGACAATTCTAAAACGGTTTTACCATTCTTAGCTTCCTTTAAAATAGTTTCTAAATATTCTGAGTACACCAAACCTTCTAAAGAATAGCTCCTTCTCTTTTTCTCTAAACTATATTCTACATACCTGTAATGCTCTCCAATTTTGTAAATACTTGTATTAGAATAAAACAAAACGTTTTCTCTAATAATTTTATTTTTTAATAATTCTTGAAATAACTGATTCAAAAAAGTAGTATCAAAGCGAGTAGCTCTTTTATAATTTTGTTTTTTATTTAATTGAATAGTTGTTTCCAAGCCAAATTCTCCTACTCCACAAGAAGCAAATAATCCAAAAGGTGTGCAACGTGCAGAAATGCGAATAAGATATTTTAAGATAGCAAATTGTAATTTTTCAATCTTTTTATTCGCTTTAATTTTTCCTTTTTCCCACTTTACAATTTGATTAAATAATTCTGGGGAAGCAAGATACAATGCTTCTCTAAAAACAGGGTTTAAAACAACCCCTTTTAACTCTTTATCTGAAATTATTCTAAAATTATTCTGAAAACTAATTGGAAATAATGGTGTTCTTACACAGTAATTATTAAATAATTGATATGTTTTTTGTTCTTTTTTTAGCAATTTATCTGTTTTTCTTTAACAAAGATACATAAACTCTAAAAAAAAGCATAATTTATTTTAAGTATTTGATTTAAAGGGTGTAAGGGCGGATTTTAGAAGGCGTTTTTCATAAATAACGAGTCTATATTTATGAATATCGATTCATAACATTTGTATAAGGTAGTTTTCTGTTGTTTGTTTGTAAAATAATTTATTTATGGGAAAATTATTTATGAAAAGAAAAACAATATTAAAAATATTTTTGCGCAAAAATGGTCATAAAACTTTGAGTGACCTAAAAGAAATCTTAGAAAACAATAATTATAATAAATGCATTTAAAATGATAATATTAATACTATATTTAATTGCATTTATTTTTAAACAAATTTAAAATGAAAACATTAGAATTAAATCAAATGGAAACTATCTATGGAAATGGGCAAATGAGAGATTGCATGGTAGATGGTGCATTAGTAACAGCAGGATTATTAACATCATATTTTGGAGGGTGGACTATTGCTCTTATGGGGCTTTCATTTGCAGCAAAAGATGGCTGCTTTGATTAGTAAATTTAATAATAAATAAACTTTAATAACATGAAAAAAATAAAAGGAATATCAATTATAACAATTTGTGCAACAATATTAATTCTTTATTTGTTTACTGATATAATTGAGGAAAATTTATTTTCTAAAATTTTGATATGTGTTTTACCCTTTTTTATGTTAATAGGTTACAAAAACTTTAAAAAAAATGAAAAACTTAAATAACACAAAAATGCAGTCTGTAATAGCAGGCTACTCAGCTTGGGCTTGTTTTACGTCTGTACCTAAACTTATTTTAGATGGAGCTTCTGGCCCATCAGGTGCAGCCTGGATTGGTTACGATATAGCATTAATTAAATGGTGTTGGAACAATTAATTTTTTTTGAAGCCGTAATAAGTTAAACCTTTACGGCTTCAATTAATTATACAATTATGCTTAAATTTAAAAATTATATATTGTTTGCTATAATCATTTTTATTATTGCCTTCATATTGTTTTTGTCTGAGAACATTATCAATACAGATGAGTTTTTTTATAATTCTTATGCCGAAGACTACACCAGAGATCAACTGAATAATTACATTGCTAGAAGAGAGAAATGGTCATGGGTTATTTACGCTATTGTTCCAATAGTTGTTTTAATAAGAACGAGCCTAGTATCAATATGTCTAAATATTGGTGTCTTTATCTACAATACAGAAAATAAAATAAAGTTTAAACATTTTTTTAAAATAGCATTGTTGGGTGAGTTTATTTTAGCTTCAGTTAGTTATTCTAAATTTTTTTATTTCTACTTAATAAAAACTGAATATACTTTATCAGATATAAAGCAATTTTATCCTTTAAGTTATACAAACTTTTTAGATTTAAAGAATATAGAACCTTGGTTAGTTTATCCTTTGCAAACTATTAATTTATTTGAGATAGCCTATTTTTTTGTATTAGTTTACGGTTTGCATAAAATTTTGAAAAATAAATATGCTAAAAGTTTTGAGATTGTTGCAGTAAGTTATGGGTCTGGTTTAGCAATTTGGTTAGGTCTAGTTATGTTTTTAACTTTAAATATGTCTTAAAATGAAAAAGAAGATAAGAATTTTTGTTCTAATACTAATTGCAAGCATTTTTGGGTTTTTAGGTTTTAAGATAAATAGTAAACTAAGCCATAAAAAAGAGGTTACAGCTCGTACTAAAACAATACCAAGTTTTTCTTTTTCAGATACAAAAGGCAATATTTATTCAAATAAAAATTTACCTAATAAATCTGTAATTTTTATTTATTTTAATTCAGGTTGTGATTATTGCCAATCAGAAGCAATAAAAATACAAGAACGGTTAAAAGATTTTAAAGAAGTACAGTTGGTATTTGTTTCTTTTGAAGAACAAGAAGGTATCATTGCATTTGCAAAACAATACAATTTGCATAACAAAGAAAATGTAGTTTTTCTAGAAGATAAACAAGGAGTTTTTTCACAAATATTTGATGTAAATTCTATACCATATATTGTTGTTTATGATAAAGACAAAAACTTTCTTCAAAAATTTAAAGGAGCTACTAAAATAGACAGCATTTTAGCTGTTTTAAAATAGACTTCAGAATATCTTTCAACACTTTACAAGTTAAAGAAACCTTTATATTGAAAAAAGATTGCTTAATTTTTTATGCAATTACGAAAAAAATATGAATCAAAAACTAATAACAAAAACACATATTCTACAGCATGATCAATCAGATTGTGGTGTAGCTTGTTTACTTTCTTTAATACAATATTATGGAGGTAGTAGTTCTTTAGAAAAATTAAGAGAATTAAGTGGTACAACTAAACAAGGTACTACTTTGTTAGGTCTATACCAAACTGCAAATAGCATAGGCTTTACAGCTGAGGGTAATGAAGCAGATATTCAAGCTATAATAGACCATGGAGCTCCAGTAATTTTGCACGTAGTAATAGAAGAAAAACTACAACATTATGTAGTTTGTTATGGTTTTGAAAATGATACATTTATTATTGGAGATCCTGGAAAAGGAATTGTCTATTATTCAAAAGAGGAATTAGATAAAGTTTGGGTATCTAAAAGTTGTTTAACGTTAACGCCTAATAACAACTTTATAAAAGCGACTGAAACTAAAAAATCTAAAAAAGAGTGGTTCCTAAAATTATTAAAAGAAGACAAACAACTTTTAATAATTAGTATTGTTTTAGGTATTGGTATCGCAGTTTTAGGAATGGCAATGTCTGTTTTTTCTCAGAAATTAATAGATGACATTTTACCATCACAAAACACTACAAAATTAGTTTTTGGTATTGGTTTACTTACTTTTTTATTATTAATTAGAGTTGGTTTTTCTACTTTACGTGAGTTAATGTTAATTAGGCAATCTAAAGATTTTAATAATAGAATTATAGATTCTTTTTACTCTTCATTATTACATTTACCAAAACCTTTTTTTGATACTCGTAAAATAGGAGAATTGGTAGCAAGATTAAATGATACTAATAGAGTACAAAAAGTTATAAAACACATTGCTAGCAACTTTATAATAGACATTTTAGTGGTATTGGTTTCATTTGGTTTTTTATTCTTTTATTCTTGGCAAGTTGGTGTAATTGTGTTGGTAAGTTTACCTATTTATTTTTTAATTATTTATCGTTTTAATAGTAAAATTATAAAATCTCAAAAAGAGGTAATGCAGAGTTACGCTTTAAATGAGAGTAATTATATAAGTTCTATGCAAGGTATTGCAACTATTAAAAATTATAATAGGCAATCTTTTTTTCAAAAAGTAAATCAATTAGTTTTTGGAAACTTGCAAAACAAAATTGTAGATCTTGGTAAGATAAATGTTCGTTTATCTCTGTTTGCAGGTATTGCAGGTGTATTATTTTTAATGGCAATTTTGTCATACACTTCTTTGCAAGTGTATAATCAACAAATGCAATTGGGAGAATTAATGGCTATTTTAGGTATCGCAGGCTCTTTGTTACCTTCAATAACCAACTTAGCTTTAATATCGATACCTATTAACGAAGCAAAAATTGCTTTTAATAGAATGTTTGAGTTTACTTCCATAGAAAAAGAAAAACAAGGCGAATTTGTGCTAACATCTTTTGAATCTTTAGAAATTGAAAATCTTTCATTTCGTTTTGCTGGTAGAAGTCAATTATTAAAAGATGTAAATTTATCTATTAAAAAGGGAGAAATTTCGGCTGTAGTTGGGGAAAGTGGAAGTGGAAAAAGTACACTTGGACAAATTTTTCAAAAGTTTTACAATTTTGAAAATGGAAATGTAATTGTTAATAAAAAAACCAATCTTGATGATGTAAAACTAAGTAATTGGAGAAATTTAGTTGGTGTTGTACCACAAGATATTACCATTTTTAATGGTAATGTATTAGATAATATTTTATTAGGACAAGAAGATAAACCCGAAAATGTTGTTGCTTTTTGTCAAGAATATGGCTTTGAAGAATTTATAAAAGATTTTCCACAAGGGTATGCAACTATTTTAGGAGAAGAAGGCGTAAACTTATCTGGTGGTCAAAAACAAATTATTGCGTTAGCTAGAGTTTTATACAAAAAGCCTGAACTTTTAATTTTAGATGAAGCTACTGCAGCAATGGACAGGAAAACTGAAAAATTTAGTATAGAATTAATTTCTAAATTAAAAGAAAACATGGGAGTGCTGTTTATTTCTCATCGTTTAGAAACCTTAAAAAAATACGCAGATAATATCTATGTTTTAGAAGGTGGTAAAACGGTTGTACAAGGAAGCCATAAAGAATTGTTAGAAACTTCTAATTTTTATAGTGATTATTGGAAAGAACTGGTTTAGATGATTTTTAAATAACAATATTTAGTTTTCTATCTTTGTCCAAAAACTAATTATTGCTAATCTATCTTTAAATTCATTTGAAAAAATTTCCACATTATAAACAGTTAGACAGAAAAGATTGTGGTTCAACTTGTTTAAAAATAATAGCTAAACATTTTGGTAAAGTTATTTCTATTCAAGAATTAAGAAAACTTACAGAAACCACAAGAGCTGGTAGTAGTTTGTTAGGTTTAAGTGAAGCTTCAGAAAAAATAGGTTTTAGAAGCTTAGGAATAAAAATATCTGTAGAAAAATTAGAAAAAGCACCTTTACCATGTGTTTTACATTGGAATAAAAACCATTATGTTGTTCTATATAATATTAGAAAAGGTATTTTTTATATTTCAGATCCAGCTCATGGTTTATTACAATATAATAAAGTAGATTTTATAAAAAATTGGATCGGTAACAATGCGAATGAAACAACAGAAGAGGGAGTTGCTTTACTGTTAGAACCCACACCAAAATTTTACAATTCAGAATTTGACACCAAAGAAAAATCTTTAGGTTTTTCTTTCTTGTTTAAATATCTTTTCACCTACAAAAAATTTCTTATTCAGTTAGTAGTAGGTTTATTAGCAGGTAGTTTACTACAACTTATTTTTCCATTTTTAACACAGAGTATTGTAGATGTAGGTATTAATAACCAAGACATTCATTTTATTTATTTAATTCTTTTTGCTCAATTAGCTTTATTTTTAGGAAAAACAGCAATAGAGGTTGTAAGAGGTTGGATATTATTACATTTAAGTACTCGTATTAATATTTCATTGGTTTCAGATTTTTTTATCAAACTAATGAATCTTCCTATTGCTTTTTTTGACACCAGAATGACAGGAGATATTTTACAACGTATTAATGATCATAAGCGTATTGAAAGAATTTTAACCACTTCTTCACTAAACGTATTGTTTTCTATGGTAAATTTAATTGTATTTAGTTTTGTACTTGCCTATTATAATTGGCAAATATTTACCATCTTTTTAGTTGGTAGTATTTTCTATTTTCTTTGGATAACGCTTTTCTTAAAAAAACGAAGAGATTTAGATTACAAACAATTTTCTCAAGTAAGTCAAGAACAATCTAAAGTAATTGAGCTAATAAATGGAATGCAAGAAATTAAGTTGCACAATGCAGAAAAACAAAAACGTTGGTCTTGGGAATATTTGCAAGCAAGGCTATTTAAAATTTCTATAGAAGGTTTGGCTTTAGAGCAATACCAAAATGTAGGATCTGGTTTTATTAACGAACTTAAAAATATTTTAATTACAGTACTATCTGCTAAATTAGTAATTAATGGGGATATTACTTTAGGAATGATGTTAGCAATTACTTACATAGTTGGTCAATTAAATTCTCCTATTGCTCAATTGATAAGCTTTGTAAGAGAGCTACAAGATGCAAAAATTTCTTTAGAGCGTTTGTCTGAAATTCATGAAAAAGAAGATGAAGAACCCATAAATGAAGAACGAATTTCTGAAATTCCTGTAAACTCAAATATTGATCTAAATAAGGTTTCTTTTAGATATATTGGTTCAGATCAATTGGTGTTAAAAGATTTAGATGTAGTAATTCCTTCAAATAAAATTACAGCAATTGTTGGTGTAAGTGGAAGTGGAAAAACAACGCTAATGAAATTGCTATTAAAGTTCTATGAACCCAATTCTGGAGAAATTGAAATAGGCAATTATAATCTAAAATCTATTTCACAAAAAACTTGGAGAAATGAATGTGGTGTTGTAATGCAAGAAGGTTATATTTTTAGTGATACCATTGCGAATAATATTGCAGTTGGTGAAGATTATGTAGATAAGAAAAAATTAGCACACGCTGTTGATGTTGCCAATATTCAAGAATTTATTGAGAGTTTGCCACTTTCTTATAATACTAAAATTGGTATGGAGGGTGTTGGTTTAAGTACAGGGCAAAAACAACGTTTATTGATTGCAAGAGCTGTTTATAAGAATCCTAATTATTTATTTTTTGATGAAGCTACCAGTACTTTAGATGCAAATAACGAAAAAGTAATTATGGAAAAACTACATACTTTTTTTGAAAATAAAACGGTTTTAGTGATTGCACATAGATTAAGTACTGTAAAAAATGCGCATCAAATTGTAGTCTTAGATAAAGGGAAAATAGTAGAAGTCGGTAACCATAAATCACTAATTGAGAAAAAAGGAAATTATTATCATTTAGTAAAAAATCAGCTAGAATTAGGGAAGTAAAATGTCAAACAAAATTAAAGATATAGAATTAAGAAGTGAAGAGGTGCAAGAAATTCTAACAAGAACTCCTGTTTGGATGATTCGTTGGGGAAACACACTTTTTCTTCTATTAATTGTAATACTTTTGCTTTTATCTTGGTTTGTAAAATATCCAGATATTGTTTCTTCTGAAGCTATTATAACCACCATAATACCTCCTCAAAAAGAATTTGCTAGAGCTACAGGTAAAATTGATACTTTATTTGTAAAAAATGCTGAAAATGTATTAGATGGAAAGCCTTTAGCAATTATAGAAAATACTGCTAATTACAAAGATGTATTCTTATTAAAATCAATAACAGATACAATTACTATTTCAAAAGATGCCTTTAATTTTCCAATTAATAAGTTGCCTATATTATTTTTGGGAGATATTGAGACTAGTTTTGATCTATTTGAAATTAATTACATTCAATACACTTTAAATAAAAAGTTAAATCCGTTTTCTTATGAGACTATTGCAAATAAAAACTCTATTGCAGAACTAAAAAGAAGGTTAGTTAATTTACAATCTCAAAAATTATTAAATAAAAAAGAGTTAGAGTTTAATCAAAAAGATTTAAAAAGAAGTAAATCATTGTTTGATAAGGGGGTAATTTCTGAAAAAGAATTTGAAACCAAACAACTAGAATTTTTACAATCAGAGAGAAATTATAAAAATATGGCTTCCTCTATTTCTCAATTAAGAGAAGCTATTTCTAATACCAATAAAACCTCTAAAGGAACAGAAATTTCTCAAATTAGAGAAGAAATGACATTATTTAAAAATGTTATTCAATCCTTTAACCAATTAAAAAAATCTATTAAAGATTGGGAAATGTTATATGTGTTAAGTTCTAAAATGGAAGGCAAGGTTTCATTTTTAAATTATTGGAGTCAAAATCAAACAGTAAATCAAGGAGATTTAGTTTTTACAATAATTCCAAAAGAGAACTCTTCTTTTATTTCTAAATTGAAAACTCCTGCACAAAATTTGGGTAAAGTTAAAATAGGGCAAACAGTAAACATTAAACTCCAAAACTATCCTGATTATGAATTTGGAGTTTTAACAGGAAAAGTAAATCATATATCTGAAATTTCAGATAAAGAAGGCTTTTATACCATTGATGTTTCTTTGCCTAAAAAATTAATTACTTCGTACAAGAAAGAAATAGAATTCAAACAAGAAATGCGAGGAACTGCTGAAATTATTACAGAAGATTTACGTTTAATACAACGTTTCTTTTATCAATTTAATAAAATGGTAGATAGGTAGTTAGTTTAAAAAAGCACCACAAACTTATAGAATAACAATGCCCAGCCAGCCACTAAAAACAAACCTCCTAAAGGAGTAATTGGCCCTAAAAAGCGTAGTTTTTTGTTGTTTGCAGAAGAAATTACCAATCCATAAATAGAAAAAGAGAACAAAATAACACCAATTACAAATGCATTAATAATGTAACTGTCAATTGGAGTTTCCGAGTTTAATTGAAATCCCAAAATTAGTAACACAATTGCGTGATACATTTGATATTTTACACCCGTTTCAAAACTTTGTAACTGATCTATAGTTAGTTTTTTCTTTAATAAATGTGCGCCAAAAGCGCCTAAAATAATTGCTAAGCATCCAAAAAATGCTCCAAAAAGTAAAGCTTGCTGACTCATATTTTTCTAAAAATCGAAACCTAAATTAAACGTTATTCTTACTCCATCATTGCTATTAAAGGCACCAATACTAGTAGTTAACATATTGGCAGCATTTAAGAAAATTCCACCTCCATAAGAAGTATTTGGTGTTGGAGATTTTAATGGAACAACTATAGTGTTGTTTGGCACACCCCATACTTTTCCGTAATCGAAACCACCATAAATACCTATATTAACAGGAAGAATAGCAGTTCTTAAATTGCTAATGTTGTAACGAATGTCTGTGGTATGATAAAATGCATTTTTTCCTGTAAAACGTTCGTTTCTATAACCACGTAAACCTTCATTTCCTCCAATAGTAGCAGCTTGGTAAAATTCAAAATCATTTCCAAAATTAAAATGCCCATCTACTTTAGAAGCTAACACTAATTTTCCATTAGGTATTAATTTATGAGTAACTCCTAAAGATGTGGTGGCATAAGAAAAATTACGCTTGCTATTTAAACTTCTTGTATGCCCCAGTAAAGCATTAAATTCCATACCCAAAGTTGGAAAAGCAGAATTATCTGAATGTTGATAATAATAACTTGCTTCTGTATTCAAGAAATTTTGAGCTTTAAAAATTCTGTTGGTTGCCAAATATTGTGTTTCTAAAAAACGCCCAGGAGTTCTCTCTACATCAAAATTTTGAAAATTAGCCGCTAACTTAATTTCAGCACCTAAATCTCCTCGATATTTTAAAAAAGACCCTGCTTGAAGTTTTCTAATTTTAACTCGGTTGTAATTTCTATTTTCGAAATCGTCTGCCTCTGGATTGTAAGAATTATTACCATACCCGAAGAAGTTTTTAGCATAATTAGGGCTATTAAATTCTAGATTAAAACCTAAATTTAAGCGGTCTAAAATATTGGCATACTCTCCATTGTATTTTAATTCGTAGCCTTTTGTGGCAAAGAAATAATACGCTTCTATAATGTGTTTTCTTGTAAATGGATTTCTCTCGAAACTATTTACCAAAAGCGTGTTTTTTAAACCAACTTTAACACCATCATCTGGGTTGTAACCAATTACAGGAGAAATTAAATTGTTTTTACTTTTTAGCTTTTTGTAATTGTAAGTGTTTGTTTTGTAGTCGTCTGTTATTTTTTTATGGATATTTGCTGTTTTAAAGGTGTTTTTCTTCGATTTTTGGTCGTACACTTTTACGTTTTTCTTGTTGTTAATTTCGTAAATATCGTTATTTAAACCGCCAATAATTTTTAGCTTAATCGTTTTATTTCCATTTTTTCCATTTAAAACAAAAACATCATCATCATCTAAACCATAGATCCAAATTTCTTTGGTAATCTTTTGTTTGTAAGTTCTTTGATGAACAACGTCTGCTTTTTTTCCATCTTTAATTCTGTAAACAGCAATTTTTGTATCTCCATTTGAGAAACGTTTAATTTCGAACCAGTCGTCTTTATTGGTTCCAGTGATTACTTGAAACTTATTTAAGTACTTAAAATATTTATCGGATATTTTTTGAAGATTTTTTCTTCTTCCTTTTAATTTTCTTTTAATATCGTTTATACTTTTATCACGAACTTCTTTCGGAAATTTAGAGAAAGCACTTTCTATCACTTCGTCTGTTATTTGATTTTGAATAATGGTTACTTGTTGGTCCCAAATTTCTTTGTTAGCTTCTCTAATTAGTCTCATATCTAATGGATATGCAGACATGCTAAAATGATGTGGGTTTTTAAGATCCTCTCCATAAGAACGCATGCCTTTTAAAGCGGGAATAGAGCTTGTTAAAAGATTCATTAAAAAACCGTCACTAAATATAGAAAAAGCTTGGTCTCTATCTCTTGGAACGGGCCTGTAAACAATCTTTTTTGCTTCTTTAAATGCAGCCCATCTCCATTGGTCTTGGTGCCTGTCCCAATCTCCAATTAACATGTCAAATAATCTTGCTCTTATGTAAGATGCTTCATCTAAAACATACTTTTCGTCTTTCGCTAAATTTTTTCTTAAATCGTCTGTACTTATAATTTCATCAGAAAATCCAAAATGTTTTTTATCTCCATGGCCATCTGCAGTTCTTGCTTCAATCATGTACAATTCGTCGCCAAATTCTTCATTAAATTTTTGCAATCCTTTTTGTTTTGGTACATAAAATAAAATTGGTTTTGTGTGATAAACATCAATGGCTTCCGCTAATTTATCAATCGTAAAAGGCGCATACGGATGAGATCCTGTAAAAATATCTAGCAACAAACTTTCTGTATAAGTTTTTTTAAATTGCCCTTCTACATATTGGTCTTTAAAAGCAACTGCTTGTAAATATTGCACCGCATTTTTTCGCAAAGCTCTCATTACGTATTCTTTACCATTTTTATCTTTTAGTCTTAAAGATTTAGATTGGTGGCCACCACCTTTTCTTACAGGTTGTAAACCTCCATATAAAGTATCTAAATTAACAGTAGGTGCTAGTATTTTTTGCCCAAAATATTTACGATATCTTTTTCCCCAGAGAAATTGATAAAACTTTCCTTTTTCCGTTTCGGAATCTTTGTAAATTTTTGCTTCTTTTTCCGTGAGTTTTGCGTTCGGGAAATTCGTAAATTGCAGAATACTATCTTTTTTAAAAACATTGGCTTCGAAAACTACTTTACGGTCTTTTGCCGTATAAAAATGAACAGTAGAAGCACCATCTTCATACACATCTAATCGTGCAAAACCCTGTGTTCCGTAAGAAAAAACACCTCCATTTACGTTTTTTGTGGCAGTTACTTTAGAGCCAGAACCACTAACAATTTGGGGTATGTTGTCTTGCACAATGTATTGAATGCTGTGTTCGTGCCCAGAAACAAAAATTATTTTTTCGTTTTGTTGTGCCAAACTAATAATGCGTTTTCTTAAATGATTGTATTTGTCGTTTTGCTGATCTGTATTGGTAATTCCAGAAGTTTTTCTAAGAATATTTAAAGCAGAACCAACAATTGGCAAAGGTTTTATATGACTTTTAAAAGAATAATAACCTCCATGTGGTCCATTGGTAAACATTGGATGGTGCAAAGCAATAATGGTTGTTTTACCTTGAGATTTTTTAATCATTCCTTCAAGTTCTTCGAAGAATTTTTCTCTTGTTTTTATTTCGCACTTATCATTTATTCCTGGATGGTTATCCCAATTTGTAACATACCAATGGGTGTCCACGACAATTATGTTAATATCTTTATTTACTTCGATCTTTTCTAGTGGGCAACCGTTTTCTGGCTGAAAAGTATTTTTTCCTAAGGCTTTTTCAACTAGTTTTTCTTGTCTTTTTAATCCTTTTAAACCACTATACCAATCGTGATTTCCTGGAATAAATAATGTTTTGCCAGGGAAGTTTTTACCAATAGTTGTTTGCACTTTTAAACGATGTTTTGCTAGCTTGTAATTTTTTGAATTTTCTGGCGGAATTCCTTTTTGATATACATTGTCACCTAAAAAAATAAGAGTAGAATTCTTTTTTGCCGATTTTATTTCTTGAGCTAAATACGATAGTGCAGAATCTCTTTTGTATAAATCGGAATTACCAGCATCTCCAATTAGGTAAAAAGAGTGAATTACTTTCGAAGCATCTTTTTTGGGAACGTATTTATAACCATCTGAAACTTGCATTTTTAAGGTAGCACAAGCAGAAATTAGAAGAACTATAATTGTAAAAAAAGTGTATTTATAGAGTTTCATAAATTTTAGAAAATTATTGTTGAATTGATTTTTTATAAATATCGAAATCTTCTTTGGTATCGATATCTATAAAATTTGTGCTCCATTGAGGGCAAAGAACACTATTTTTTTTGGCATTTATAAATTCTTTTGCACCTTTATCTCCCCTAATTAATAATAATTGAGAAAAATATGTTTTTGGAATTATTGCAGGAACGCCCAACGAATTTCCATAATTCGAAGCTATTATTTTTAATTTATTTCTTTTAAATAATAAATACATAGTTTCTATATAAGATGTTTCTATTGCTGGTTGATCTGCTAAAAGCATGCAAATACCCTCGAAATTTAATTTGTTTTCTTGCATGTATTTTATGCCAGAAATAATGCTAGAACTTAACCCTTTTTCTGGATTTTTATTCACAATAACTGTAGTGTTTTTAAAGGGTATTTCTTTAAAATCTCTCTAGAGTTATTTCCTAAAACACAAAAAATATTTTTTTCTTGGACTAAAAACGCTTTTTCTAAAACAAGTTCAAGCAAGTATTTCTCTTTTATTTTAAGAAGTTGTTTCGGTGTTTTCATACGAGAAGAACCACCACCAGCCAATATTAAAATTGCGATTTTATCCATTTTTATTGATGAATTTTTCCTGATAAATTTCGCAACGAAAAAGGTTCTTTTTTTCTGATAATAGATAATATTTCTGCAACAATAGAAACGGCAATTTCTTCTGGAGTTTGCGCGCCAATATGCAAACCTGCAGGAGTGTAAATAATGTCTAAAAATTCTTCGGGAGTTTCTGGTGCGAAGTCAAAAAGTTCGTTAAATAAACGTTCTCTTCTGTTAGGAGCTCCTAAAATACCAATATATTTTGGCTTAAACTTAGTAAGTTTTACCAAATATTTTAAATCTTGCACATAACTATGATTCATAATTACAATGGCAGTATTTGTATTGATGTTTTTAAATTGTATGGTTTCTGGACTTTCTGCAATTACAGCATTAGCTCCAGGAAAATCTATTGCCTGTTTGTACTCTTTTGCGGAGGTAATTACGTCTATTTCCCAACCTAAATTCGAAGCGATTTTGCACAATTTTACGGCATCGTGTTCGCCTCCAATAAGAATTAATTTAAAGGCGGCTTCTAAAGTTTGAGTAAAAACAAGTGCTTCATTTTTATTTTGAAGAGTAAAAAATTCAGAAAATAAAAATTGTTTATTATTTGCAAAAGTAATTGCAGAACCAAAATTTCCGTAAGCTTCATCTTCTTTGATGTAAAAAGAAGTTATTTTTAAAGATTCTCTATTTTTTGAAGCTTCAGAAAAAGCGAATAAAAAATCATCTGAAATAAAAAAAGGTTCTAATAAAATGTATAAAGTTCCTTCGCAACCTAACCGATATCTACCATCGTATGCAATTATTTTTGGTTGATTGTCTTTAAAAACCGTTTTGGCTCTTTGTACAATTTCCTTTTCTACACAACCCCACTTACAGCTCCTACATAAGAATTATTTTCTGAAATTAACATTCTAACTCCTGGTTTTCGGTAAGAAGACCCGTCTAAATCCACAACAGTTGCCAAGACATTTTTAAACCCTTTTTTTTGATTGATAATGCCTTGTTCTATAATTTCTTTGAGTTCGTGAATCATTAAATCTTATTCTTTTTTAGTATAATAATCTACAGATTTATTTTTATACCATTTACCATTTTAAAATCCTGTAATAAATCGCCTTTTTTTCCTTTCTATTTCAGAATAAAAAAAACCGTATCTAAGGCTATGCTTTCGTTTTCTTCTTTATATACAGAAAAAAAATCATCCATTTCTTTTCCAGTAATTTCAAACAATAACGGGTATTATAAACGCGAGTTTGATGTAAATCGCCTTCTACACCACTCATTATAAAATATCAAATCGAGTACAATCGAAATTTATTTTTAAATTCTAATTTAATGCTTGTTCTTTAAACGAACGAACAAATGTTTGATTTTAAAATAATTATGTGTTTTACAAGTAATTTTTATACCGAACTCAGGTTAAAAATAAATATTTTAAATTTATAAATAAATTTTTAGACCACTTCCGTTTCTATAATAATATTGCTTTGCAATGTTTTATGAACTGGGCATTTAGACGCAATTTCTTTCAAACGAGCAATTTGAGTATCGTCTAAATTACCAACAAATTTTAGTTTTTTATTTAAAAAATCGAAACGAGTAGGTTTTTCTACATCGATATTTAAATCGTCGCTATGTTTTTTAGAATATGTAATATAAACAAAAACCTCTTGCAAATCCCAGTTTTTACGTTCTGCATACATTTTTAAAGTCATAGCTGTGCAAGAAGCCAAACCAGCGCTTAAAAAATCGTAAGGCGAAGGGCCAAAATTATTACCGCCAACACTTTCTGGCTCATCTGCAATAAAAGCATGTTTACTGGTTTGTATAGACGTGGTAAAATTATCTTCTAACAAATTTAAATGGGCAACCAATTGTTCTCCTTCTGTAGAAAGCATTTCGTTTTTTTCTTTCTTAAAATAACGCTGTACCCAAGTACCAATTATATTGCCAACATATTGGCTGTCTTCTTGTTTGCTTAATAAATGGTCTGCACCATCTAAACTTACAAAACTTTTTGGGTGGTGTGCATTGTGGTAAATTTCGTGTGCGTTTTCTATGCCAACAATTGTATCTAATGGAGCGTGTAAAATTAAAATGGGTTTTCGTAATTTTTTTGTAATTTCTGGTAAATCGGTTTTACTAAAGTCGGCTACAAAATCTTTATTTATTTTAAACGGACGACCTCCAATATTTACTTCTACTTCTCCCTTTTTGGCAACTTCTTCTAAAGCATGAGAAAACAAATGTGTTACATGATCTACATTTGCAGGAGCACCAACTGTAGCAACTGCTTTTATATTTTTTAATTTAGAGGCCGCTACAATTACTGCAGCACCACCTAAAGAATGACCAATTAACAAAGAAGGTGCCTCGAAATAATTTTGTACATATTCGTTTACTGCCAACAAATCGTTTACATTGGCAGAAAAGTGACTTTCAGCAAATTCACCTTCGCTTTTTCCAAGACCAGTAAAATCAAAACGAACCACACCAAAACCATGATTTGTAAGCGATCTGGTTATATTTTTAACGGCATTAAAATTACTATTGCACGAAAAACAGTGTGCAAAAATTGCAAAATAACTTGGTTTTTCGTTGGCTGGGAGTTCTAAATATGCTTGTAATTTTAACCCTTTTTTATTAGGAATTTCTAATTTGCTAGTTTTCATTATCTTTTATTTTGTAAAATAGTCGCATCTAAATGAGATACTTTACTTTTAGAAACCACATTCGAAAATTTTGCCATAATTAATTGTAATTTTGGAGAAATATAATTTTCGCAAAAAGGTTTTTTAGGGTTTGTATAATAATAGTTTTTAAATTCGTCTATTGAAGATTTAAATGCACTAAATTTTAAAGTTTTAGTAATTATTTTTTCTTTAAAATTTGGCTGTAATTTTTCGATGATTCTTAAACTTTCGTCTTTTTGAAATTTAGAGAAATAATAAATAGCAGACCTATATTTTTCTCTCATAGAATGTTGGCTAGTGCTTTTATGTGTAAGTAAATGAATTTCTATAAGTGTTTCTAATGTTATTTTAGATGCCCAAAAAGAAACAACAACTGCTTCAGAAAAGGAAGTATGGTTGTGAATTGAAGAAACCCAACCTTGCTCTACTTTTTCAACACCAATTAACGATTGAAAAACAGCCTCTGTACACCAGTGACAACCACCACCAAAAGCAATTTTTTGTAACATAAAGATTAAAATTAAGAATGCAAATTTTGATTGTTTAAGAATTGGTCTTTTCTAATTTTTACGGCTCTAAAAGCATAGGTAATTAAAAAAGAAATTGCAATAAATATAAAAAAAGTACCAATGTAAAGCGTAATACTTGGAACACTAAGGGTTGAAGAGCTATCGAAAATTACCCCTAAAATACCAGACAATACGTAGCTGCCTGTAGCTAAATACAACAAAGCATTTGCACGTGTTAACAAACCCAATTGTTTTATTTTTCGTACAGAAATTTCATGCTGAAAAGCAGAACATTTTTTATTGACTAAACCATTAATTTCTGAACTTAAATTTAATAATAAAGTTACTGTAGATAAGATTAACATTCCTAAACCCGGAATAATTGTAATAGGCAAATACCAATTCATGTTTTTTAATTATTTAATTCCACTGTAATTGTTTTCTTTCTGTCCAATAAAATTTCGGAGCTATTTTAAAAGAATTTAACATTTCTATTTCTTTAAAAGAGAGTTTAAAAGTATTTAATTTTAAGTTTTCTTTTAATTGTTTAGAGTTACTTGCACCACTTAAAACGATAGAATTGGAAATGGTTTGGTTAGCATATTTTAAAGAAATAGCATCTACACCAACATTGTATTTTTTTGCCAAATTTTCTAAAACAGTATATATTTTTGAATAGTGTGGGTACTCTTTATTCCTAAAAATGCGTCCGTTTGCCAAAGCTTCTTTAATAACAATCGATTTATTTTGATTGATTAATGCTTCCGAAATTTCTCGTAAATTTTGGTCTAAAAAATTATAGGTAACTTGAAATAAATCAAATAACTGAGTTTCATCAACTAAAACATCTAACGCTTTTTTAATCACTTCTACTTGATTTGTACCAGTAGTCGTTAAACCAATTTTTAAGCTGTGTTTTTTCTTTAAAAAAGCCAATTGTTCTACAACTTCAGTATTTTTTAAAACCCCCGTTTTTAAAGTTGCAGAATGAATTTGATATACCTTTAAATAAGGCAACAATTGTTTAGAAAATTGCCATTGTTCGTTTAGCTTTGCCAAACTGTGTTCTTTTACTTCGTGAACTTTCGCATTTGCATCGAAATTTGCAGTGTATGTATATCCCCATTTTGTAGCAACTTCAATAGAATTGTCGTTTTTAGTTTGCAACCATTTTAACAATAATTCTTCTGCCAAACCATAACCTGGAGCCGTATCAAAATATCTGATTCCTAAATTATAGGCTTCTTCTAAAACAGCAAAACTTTGTTTTCTAAAAGCCTCTAAATTAGAATTATCGTAACTTTTTTGACGCACATTTATGTATTGTGGTCTTCCTAAAGCTGCTGTTCCAAGTCCTAAATTCATATTATATAATTTTAACGTTTTCTAAAAAATGAATTACTTTTTGTGCTGGCATTTCACAGGGTTTTAGCATTTCTTTTTTAGAAGTGATGTAATAATTTAAGCTAATAAAATGGGTTCCTTGCAATTGCTTGCCATAAATTTTAAAAGATTTTCCATTGTTAAAAACCTGTTTGGTAATGCTGTACTTTTCGTTTTTATAAATTCCTTCGGAATATCCTTCAGGTAATTTTTGTATGTTTTTTAGAACTTCCATGGTTGTTTTCGTTAAAATTTTTATACCTACAAGGTTGTTAAAACCTTGCAGGAGAGTTTTTAAAATGTTGCATTATACCTACAAGATTTTTAAGACCTTGCAGGTTTTTTTTATTTAAAACTGTTATTTTTAGCGAAATGTAATGAAGTCAAAAAACCTTAAATTTCTCCACAAGGTCGAAATAACAGTTTGTTACATTTTAAGAACTACAAGATAGCATAGAGCAACCCACTTTATTTCTTGCCCATTCTGGTCTTTTGGCGAACCATTTTTCGTTTTGGGGTTGTTCTTCGTATGGTTTTTTTAACAATTGAAAAAACTCATCAATTAAAGAATAATCGCCTTCATTTGCTTTGTTAATTGCCAATTGTGCCATATAGTTTCGCAACACATATTTCGGATTTACAGCATCCATTTTTTCTTTTCTTTGTTGATATGAAAGTGTTTCTTTTTTTAATCTTTCGGAATAATTTTGAAACCACAAATTCCACCTACTTTTTATTTCACCTGAAAGATCTTCAAGATGGTAAAAAGCATCTTTAATCACATTTAAAGTTAATAAAGCTTCATTCGAATTACTTAAACTTCTAAAGAAAATGGTCATGTCTGTTTCTGTCAAGTGTAAATTATCTTCTAAATCTTGTATCAATTTTAAATCCTCTTTATCATCAGTATATAAACCTAATTTAAACTGCATCATTTGTAAAGATTTTTTCTCAAAATCTACTTTATACTGGTTGAGAATTTCTTCCAGAGGTTTTGTCTCTTTAATTAGCGGATACAAGGCATTTGCCAATTGATACAAATTCCATAAGCCAATATTTGGTTGATGTCCATATCTGTAGCGTTTATTTTGACGATCTGTGGTGTTTGGTGTCCAACCAAAATCGAAACCTTCTAACCAACCATAAGGTCCATAATCGATAGTTAATCCTAAGATAGACATGTTATCGGTATTCATAACTCCATGTACAAAACCCACTCTTTGCCAATCGATTATCATCTGTAACGTTCGTTCGGAAACTTCTTTAAAAAAGTCGATGTACGTTTCTTTAGAAGGGTTTCCTAAATACGAAAAATGATATTTTATGGTATAATCTGTTAGTATTTTTAAATTTTTTACATCATTTCTTGCCGCAAAGATTTCAAAATTGCCAAAACGTAAAAAACTGGGGGCAGTTCTTGCAACAATTGCCCCTTTTTCATAGGCAGGATTTCCATCGTACAAAACATCTCGTAAAACTTGGTCTCCAGATAAACTTAAAGACAAAGCACGTGTTGTTGGTATGCCTAAATAAAACATGGCTTCGCTACATAAATATTCTCTAATAGAAGAACGCAAAACCGCCAAACCATCTGCAGTTCTAGAATAAGGAGTTTCGCCAGCACCTTTTAACTGAACCTTCCAGTTTTTATTTTCGTGTTCAATTTCAAATAGATTAATGGCTCTTCCATCACCTAGCTGTCCTGCCCAATTGCCAAATTGATGGCCTGCATAACACATGGCATAAGGTTTTGTTTCTGGATAAATTTTGTTTCCGGTAACGATATTTTTAAAAAAGTTAGTTTTAGTTTCTTCTTCGCAAATTCCTAATTCAGCTGCCATTTCTTTAGAAACATGCAACACTTTTGGGTTGGATGTTTTCTTTGGAAAAACATAAGAAAAAACAGCATTTTCTACCTGTCTTCTTGAGTTTTCTAAGTTTTTATCGGCAGGTAAATTCTCGGTAAAGGTATGTTTTATGTTTAATTTCATGTGTTTTTATCAATCCATTTTAGAAGCTCCTTATCAGAAGGATTTCTCAACTTTTTTTTGCCAATTGTAATTGTTGGAAAGTTTAATTTTCCATTTGCATACAATTTACGCAATTCTTTGGCATTTTCTAAATTTTGTTCTACATCTAAAAACGCGTAATCTAAATTACGCGTTTCTAAAAATGTTTTATAATATTGGGTTTTATGGCATCTTTCTGCGCCATAAAGTTTAATGATAGTTTTCATATTTTGTCTCCTTGAGCGCAGTCGAAAGGTTTTATGAGTTCTCGACTGCGCTCGAACTAACATCAACTAATTTATTTGCATGTAAATTTCTTAGTTTTGCCAATTTGGGTTCAATTACAAAACTACAATAACCTTGTTGTGTATTTTCTCTGTAGTAATTTTGATGCGCTTTTTCTGCTTCATAAAAAACGGGCAGTGGACTAATTTCTGTTACAATTTTATTAGAATAATAAGGCTGTATTTGTTTTACAACCTGTTTTGCAATTTTATGTTGCGTTTCGTTTTCGTAATAAATTACAGAGCGATATTGTGTACCTCTATCTGCACCTTGTTGGTTTAAGGTTGTTGGATCGTGTGTGGTCATAAAAATAACTAAAATGTCTTCAAAAGAAATTATATTTGAGTCGAATGTAATTTGAACGACTTCTGCATGACCCGTTAACCCCGAGCAAACTTCTCTATAAGTTGGTTTGCCTGGCGCATTTCCGCCTGCATAACCAGAAACTACTTTTTCTACACCTTTAACTTCTTGAAATACAGCTTCTGTACACCAAAAACAACCACCTCCTAAGGTGGCAATTTGTATATTTTTATTCATTTTTATATTAACTTTTTACAGCAAGGGGTTTAAACCCCTTGTAAAATCATAGATTCTGAATTGATACAATAACGCAATCCACTTGGTTCTGGACCATCAGGAAAAACGTGTCCCAAATGCGCGTCGCAAGTATTGCACATTACTTCTACTCGAATCATACCAAAAGAAGTGTCTTTATGATATTTAATGGCATTTTCTTTAATAGGCTGTGTAAAACTTGGCCATCCAGAACTCGAGTTGAATTTTATAGTAGAGTCGAATAATGGCGTATGACAACAAATACAATTGTATTGGCCTTCGTCGTAAATACTACATAATGCCCCACTATGTGGTCTTTCTGTTCCTTTTTGTCTTGTGATTCTAAACTGTTCTGGAGTTAGAATTTCTTTCCATTCTGCATCGGTTTTTTCTACTCTTTTGTCTGGTTTTAGATTTCCTTTTGTAGAAAATCGAATCACTTCTTTCCATGTTAGCATAAAATAATTCCTTTCTTTTTTTATTAATAATATATGCTTTGTACATAATTGTAGTCGAAAATATAGTTGTTTTCTTACAAAGAGTATTTTGTTTTGAAATACCAATAGCATTACTTAAATTTACAATATAATATACAAACCAAAGGCAATTTATTTTGACTATTTTTGTATGAAAATTAAATAATTATGACTGCATTAATTGCTGAAGTAGAAAAATTCGTCTATACTTTGTTAAGTAATGATTTACACGCAAACTATGTGTATCATAATTTGGCACACACACAAAGAGTGGTTGAAAAAACGAAAGAATTAGCAGAAAGTTTAGAAATTGTAAAGGTAGATGCAGATAATCTTGAAATTGCAGCTTGGTTTCATGATGTTGGTTATGTAAAAGGTTCTGAAAATCACGAAGAAAAAAGTGTCGAAATTGCAAAAGAGTTTTTAAAAACAAAGAATTTTTCGGAAAATAGAATGGTTGCGATTTGCGATTTAATTTTAGCAACAAAAATGAGCTATCTTCCACAAAACAGTTTGGAAAAAATTATAAAAGATGCAGATTCTTCTCACTTAGCTTCTGGAAATTTTCTCGATTATACTTCTTTGCTAAGAAGAGAATGGGAGCTTGTCTTAGGAAAAAAATACACAAATATAGAGTGGATTGAGTTAAACATTTCTTTTTTAACAAACAAACATCGGTATTATTCGGGTTTTGCTTTAAAAAACTGGAGCAAAAACAAAGAAAAAAACTTGGCCAAATTGCTAAAAAACCAAAAGAAACTTAAAAAAGAAAATAAGAAATTTAAACAGAAAAAAGTTGCTTTAGATATCAAAAAAAATAAAAGCATTGTTCCAGAACGTGGTGTAGAAACTATGTTTAGAGTTGCTCTAAGAAACCACATTACGTTAAGTGACATTGCAGATACGAAAGCCAATATTTTACTTTCTGTAAATGCCATTATTGTTTCTTTAGCCTTGTCTAATTTATTACCTAAGTTAGACAATCCTTCGAATTCTCATTTGCTAATTCCAACCACTATATTTGTTGCGTTTACGGTAATTTCTATAGTTTTATCGATAATTGCAACAAGACCTAATGTTACTGAAGGTAAATTTACTAAAGAAGATGTTTCTAATCGAAAAGTAAACCTGTTGTTTTTTGGAAATTTTCATAAAATGAAATTAGAAGACTTCGAATGGGGAATTTCAGAAATGATGACAGACAGAGAATATTTATACGGTTCTTTAACAAAAGATTTGTACTTTTTAGGATTGGTTTTAAATAGAAAGTATAAAATATTACGACTTACTTACACCGTTTTTATGATTGGAATTATTGTAAGCGTAATTGCTTTTGGAATTTCATTTAAGTTTAAGGGATAGGTTGTTTAAGCTTCAATTTGTTTTAACAAGTCGTTTAAGGTAATTGTTTTCTTTTCGTCAAAATCTTTTTGATAAATAACCTCTACTCTTAACGCTTTTAAGCCAGAAACACCTTGTAAGTCTTCTAATTCTAAAAACTCAATTTTACCCAATTGATTTTTCGACTGTAAAAAATTAATGTATTTAATATACTCTAGTGCGTCTTTGTCTTGAGAGTAAATTATGGCAATTTTTCCAGGTTGCGTAATGCGTTCTTGCGAGTTTCTAATGTGTGCTTTATCGATACGTTTTTTAATAATTTCGTAACGAATGTTGTAGGCTCCATCTACATCGAACTGTTTTTCGTCCATTCGAAATTTAATCGCCATAGAGTTGCTATGCACCAAAACCAAAGAAGCAACTCTTAAATTGTGTTGCATTTTATCTAATAAAGAAAAAGCAATATTTTCCATTTCGCACATGGTTTGCAACTGCCATAAGCGAAGGTTGTATAAATAAATTTCGTCGAATTGTTTGTCATGCGCAATCGATTGACCAATGTACATGTTAAATTCGACCCCATCTGTTTTGTACCTTTCGAAGTAATGAGGAAACATTTTTTGTGCATCTTTTTGCTTCTTATCGATAAAACTAGATAGTTTATGGTTGATAAGATTTACACTTTTTTCGTATTCTTTCCGTTTTTCGTACACAACGTTTAAATCTTCATCTAAACGATTCATGTAAATATTTACTTTTTTAGCAAGTGTTTTGTTAATGTTTTTGATGTGTTTAAAAACAGGATAAATTTCTCGCTGTAAAAAATCAAGAATGTTAATTTCGTCGCCTGCATTTAATTCGTCTTTTACATCTTTTAAATATGTAGAAACTCGAAACATTAATTCGTTATAAATGGGTAGTTTTTCTATTTTGCAAGCGTCTTTTAGAACAGAAATGGCTAAAGTAAGTTGTGTAATTAAATCTTCTCTAATGGCTTTATTTCTTGCTTCAGAAGAGCCCTTAATATCGCTTTGCCCATACAAAGGAAAAACATCGTTAAAAACAATTTCATCTAATTTTGCGTTTTCATTTGTTTGAGATTCTAAATGATATTTTTGCGCAGCTTGGTAAAAACGCCATTTTACAGAAGGGTGTATAGAGGTGTAATTTTCTTGAATGGTTGCTTCTAAAATATTTTGTCTTTCTTCTGAAGTTCTTTTTACAGCAGCTTCAAAAACAGGTACGATGTCTTTTAATTTGTTAATGTTTACAGAGTTTAAATCGTAAGCCCTTGGAGAAGCAATTTCTAATAAAGCTAAGCCTCCATTATCGTTTGCTTTAATAGGAATTAAAATAATACTTTGTATGCCTGAATTGTACAAGTTTTTATAAAACGGATTTTTATTTGTGCTTTTTCCATATTCTTCTAAATCGGAAATTACAAATGTTTCGTGGTTTATAAATACTTTTTGAATAACGTTTTGGCAAAAATAATTTGGCGAACAAATAATATGATCTTGATTATTTAAGATAATACTATTCGATTTATTTTCGACGGTTTCACATAATTTTCCATTGAATTTGTCGAAAATAGAAAAGCCTAATTTTAAGTCTCTAATACTATAAAAATCGCGCAAATTATTTTGAAGTCGAAAGATTAAATGATCTCCACCACCTAATAAATTTGCCTTTATAGAAGACAACATTTCTTCGGAGGTAACGTCAAATAAATTAATAATTCCGAAACCTTTAAAAATGTAACTACTTGGAGGAAATTTTTCTTTCCAAATATCAATATTATCAAAATTATTTAAAAGTTCTTTAAAATCTTCTTGTGTTAATTTTGGTGCGTTTTCTGTTGGGGTAATTTCTGAAAAATCGGCATTAAAGGTGGCTCTGTAGTATTTCATGGTTCCAGTTGTTTTGTCTGGAATGTCGAAATAAAAAGGCCTTTTAATATCGATATTATAACCATAAACAAACCCTAAAATAAAGGTACATGCCATTATATACATGCTTTCGTTTTCGAAATTTCTTACCGTAAATTCGTAGTCTTCTCCTGCATTTTTAATAATATTTTTAAACCGAGTTGTAAACTTAAACGAAGTAAAAGAAAAGGGAACACTTGCGGCTTTAATTTCGTTATTTAATAGCGCTTCTGGAAAAAGAGAATCTAACAATAAATTTATAGGTTCTTGATGTTTTTCTAATAAAGTGCAATCTGAAAAACCATTAATAAGTGCAGGATATTGTTTTAATACCTGAACGATTTCTTTTGCTGAAGTATGAAAAGGATGGTTTTTATTTTCGGTAAGAGCATACTTTTCAATCATTACAAAAACTTTCTTAAATGAAATGTTTAATTGTAATGGTAACTCAACATCAGAAACGAATTTTGGTCCTATAATTTTCATATTATATCTTTCTTAATCCTCTAATCTACAAAATTGTTTATAAATGGTCGTAATTTAAAGTGAATACTTTCTTATAAGTGATGGTTTTTAAAAGGAAATGGATTAATGGTATAAGCGCGTTAGGGATTGAAATGGCATCCTTTTTAGTTGTCAGTTCGAGTAAATTTGTGAAGAATGAACAAATTTGTATCGAGAACAAAACTAAAAAGATATAATGGAAAGCCCGCTCGAACGCCCAAAATAGTATAAAAAATAGTTGTTAAAATTTATTTCTGCCTAAAATAAATGGTAATTGGAACGCCCGAAAAATTGTAGATTTCTCTTAGTTTATTTTCGACAAAACGCTTGTAAGGGTCTCTAACATATTGTGGTAAATTGCAGAAAAACGCAAACTGAGGTGTTTGTGTTGGCAACTGCATGCAATATTTAATTTTTACGTATTTTCCTTTAATTGCTGGTGGTGGGTAACTTTTTACAATGTCTAACATGGCATCGTTAAACTTACTTGTAGGAATTTTATTTTTTCTGTTTTCGAAAACTTCAACAGCGGTTTCGATGGCTTTAAAAATGCGTTGTTTTGTTAAAGCAGAAATAAATACAATTGGCACGTCTGTAAAAGGCTCGATTTGCTTGCGAACCATTGCTTCGAAATCGCGCATGGTATTGGTTTCTTTTTCTACCAAATCCCACTTATTAATTAAAATAACGATTCCTTTTCTGTTTTTTTCTGCCAACCAAAATATATTTTGGTCTTGTCCTTCGAAACCACGTGTGGCATCGACCACCAAAATAATAACATCTGCATATTCGATAGAACGCACAGCTCGCATTACAGAGTAGAATTCTAAATCTTCTTTTACTTTCGATTTTTTTCTGATTCCTGCTGTGTCTATCAAATTAAAATCGAAGCCAAACCTGTTGTATTTGGTATCTATAGAATCTCTTGTGGTGCCAGCAATGTTGGTTACGATGTTTCTGTCTTCGCCAATTAATGCGTTTATAAAAGAAGATTTTCCTGCATTTGGTCGCCCAACAACAGCAAATCTTGGTAATTCTTTTTTTTCTAAATCTACTTCTTCTGGTGCTGGCATTTTTTCTGCCAAAGCATCTAATAAATCTCCAGTTCCACTTCCGTTAATGGAAGAAATGGTATGATAATCTCCTAAGCCAAGATTGTAAAATTCTACAGCATCTGCATCTCGCATGGCATTATCTACTTTATTAACGGTAAGAAAAATGGGTTTTTTTACTTTGCGAAGTAGTTTTGCAACTTCGGCATCCATAGGCGTTATACCTTCTTCTACATCGACTACAAAAACAATTACATCGGCTTCTTCTATGGCCAGTTTTACTTGTTTTCTAATTTCTTCTTCGAAAATATCATCAGAACCAATTGCATAACCACCAGTGTCTATTACAGAAAATTCTTTTCCATTCCAGTCAGATTTTCCATAATGCCTATCTCTTGTTACTCCACTTACAGAATCTACAATTGCTTCTCTACGCTGTACTAATCTATTAAAAAGTGTTGATTTTCCTACATTTGGTCTTCCTACAATGGCAACAATGCTATTCATTTGAATTTAATTTTTTGCAAAGATACAATTTACTGTATGATAATTAATTGTAATTTTAGGGAGTTGTAAAATCAGTTTTTTATGAGTGATAAAAAAACACTTCTTATTGAAAAAAGAAATAGCGAATTATTTCTTAGACCACGATTTTCTATTAATTTGGAAGAAAATGCCGAGGTTATATTAAGTAGATTTTCGGAAGCATTTCAAAAAGGCAATCACTTGTTTAGAGGAAGCATTGTAGATGGGCATATTTTTATAAGTGTTCCTAAAAAAGAAGAGCATTTTTGGTCGCCACAATTGCATTTAGAAATTATAGAAAAAGAGAATAACAACTGCGAATTAAAGGGTTTATTTGGGCCAAAACCACAAGTTTGGACGCTTTTTATGTTCGTACATTTTGTATTAGGAATTTCTTTTTTAGGTTTTTGTGTGTTGTTATACACGAGACTTTCGTTAGACGAATCGCTTCTTTTACCTATTATAATGTTGATTGCTTTGCCGCTAATTTGGGTATTACTCTATTTTTTAGGACAAATAGGAAAAGATACTGGAAAGTCTCAAATGAAAAATTTACACGATTTTATGTTGCGTACCATTTATCATTTGAAATAAGCATAATAAAACGCTTTTTTAATGGTTATTTTTTGCAATAATTTTAAAACAGGGAATGGTATAAACAACTTTAAAAAAGTTGTTTAACATGTACAAAACTACTTGTAGAACGCAGTAGAAATGCCATTAAACAGCTATTTTTGATTGTACCCAAAGCGTTTTAACTGATTTTTATCGCTTCTCCAGTTTTTATTTACTTTTACATAGAGTTCTATAAACACCTTTTTCTCGAAAAATTTTTCTAAATCTTTTCGTGCTTCTGCACCCACTCTTTTAATTGCAGCACCTTTGTGGCCTATAATAATTCCTTTTTGTGTTTCGCGTTCTACCATAATTACAGAGCGAATACGAACAATATGTTCTTTTTCGATAAATTCTTCGGTTTCTACTTCTACCGAATACGGAATTTCTTTTTTGTAATGCATTAGAATTTTTTCTCTAATTTTTTCATTCACAAAAAAACGTTCTGGTTTGTCTGTTAATTGGTCTTTAGGATAAAAAGCAGGTCCTTCTGGCAACAATTCTTTTATTTTTTCGAAAACGAAAGTAATGTTAAAGCCTTCTAAGGCAGATATTACAAAAACACTTGCATTGGGTACTTTGTTTTTCCAGTATTCAATTTTTTCTTCTACTGCATCTTGCGAAGAGGTGTCTATTTTATTCAATAATAAAATCACAGGAATTTTACTATGAACAATTTTATTAAAAAAGGCTTCGTTTTTTAATTCTTTTTCGCCCACTTCTACCATGTAAATTAAAATATCTGCATCTTCAAAGGCAGATTTTACGAAATCCATCATAGAAGATTGCAGTTCGTATGCTGGTTTTATGATTCCTGGAGTGTCTGAAAATACAATTTGATAATTTTCGTCATTTACAATTCCTAAAATTCGATGTCTTGTTGTTTGCGCTTTTGGGGTAATAATAGAGAGTTTTTCGCCTACTAACGCGTTCATTAATGTAGATTTACCAACATTAGGATTTCCAATAATATTTACAAAACCAGCTTTATGTGTCATACTGCAAAGATAAATTCTTTTTATGCTTGATTCAATTTTAGTTGATTAAAAAATAATTAAGATAAAATTTGGTAATTACTTACTTTGTGTTGTATATTTGCAATCCAAATCGCGGGATAGAGCAGTAGGTAGCTCGTCGGGCTCATAACCCGAAGGTCACAGGTTCGAGTCCTGTTCCCGCTACTAAATAAAGCCATTGATTATCAGTATAAAAACTGTAAATTAATGGCTTTTTTACTTGATAAAATAAACAGTAGCAATAAATTTTTTTAAAGATTGATGAATCTTTTTTGCACAGAACTGAAGATTAATACTGTTACTGTTTAACCCAAAAAAGGTTTAAAATCCTTTTTTGGGCTGTTCAGTTTCTTTAATAATTGATTACTTTTAAAACCGAAAATGCTTCAAAAATTCAAAGAACATATTAATAAAAAGTTTCCTTTTTTAAAGAAACAAAAAATATTAATCGCCATTTCTGGGGGAGTAGATTCTGTGGTTTTAACACATCTTTTAAAGCAATTAAATTTCGATATTTCTTTGGCGCATTGTAACTTTAACCTACGAGAAAAAGAAAGCGATTTAGATGAAGAGTTTGTAAAGAATTTATCAAAAAAAATAAGTATTGATTGTTTTACGACTTCGTTCGAAACCAAAGAGATTTCAAAAAAAAACAAAGAATCTGTTCAAATAACGGCAAGAAATTTACGCTATAAATGGTTTCAAAAATTAATAAAAGAAAATAACTTCGATGTTGTTTTAACAGCCCATCATTTAGACGATTATTTAGAAACTTTTTTAATCAACTTAACACGCGGAACAGGTTTAGAAGGTTTTACTGGAATCCCAGAAATTAATGGAAATATTGTACGTCCGCTTTTGGTATTTTCTCGTGAAGAAATTATCGATTTTGCTATTAAAAATAATATCGATTGGCGAGAAGATAAAAGCAATGCTTCTACAAAATATATTCGGAATAAAATTAGGCATCAAATAATTCCGGTTTTAAAGGAAATAAACCCTAGTTTGCTAGAAACATTTTCTAAAACAGTTGAAAATTTAAAAGAGAGTCAGCAAATTATCGACGATAAGATTGCTGCTGTTTCTAAAGAAATTATTTTAAAAAAAGAGAACCTTTTAAAGTTTAATGTTTCTAAAATACGACAATTATCAAATCCGAAGGCGTACTTATATCAACTTTTAAAAAAATATAATTTTACAGAATGGAACGATGTTTCTCAGTTACTTATCGCACAAACTGGTAAACAATTGTTTTCTAAAACACATGTTTTATTAAAAGATAGAGATTTTTTAATTCTTTCTAAAATTGATAAAAAAACTACGAAAACAACTTATTTTATTGAGAAAAACATTTCTAAAATTACACAACCACTTTGTCTTACCATCGAAAAAGCAACAGAAACTTCCGAAGAAACTAAGAATATTATTTTCGTAGAGGAAGAAGGTTTAGAATTTCCATTAATTGTACGAAAATGGCAAAATGGCGATTATTTTTATCCAAAAGGAATGCAAGGCAAAAAGAAACTGAGTAAATATTTTAAAGACGAAAAAATGTCGCTTCTAGAAAAAGAACAAACGTGGTTACTTTGCAATAACAACAACGATATTATTTGGGTTATTGGCAAAAGACAAGATCGCAGGTTCTCTGTTAAAAATATGCCAAAAACTATTAAAATTAGTCTTCTAAATTCTTTGTAAAGAAGGTTTTTGTATCTTTATGGCTTTACAAAACACTAAATACTCATAAAAAAAAATTGGCCTTTTTATTAGCAATTATAACAATGGTTTCTTGTGAAGCCGAAAACCTTGAAACAAAAAGGTAGAAGATATTTTAAATGAACTAAATCTTTAATATTTTACATATTAAGTTACTTATGAAAAAAGTTTTTTCTTTTTTTTTATTCTTTCTTACACTTTCTATTTTTCTCAAACAGAAGAAAATCCAGTGGTTTGGAAATCGTCCATTAATAAAGTTTCAGAAACCGAATACGATGTTATTTTTGAAGCAACTATTCTAAAAGAATGGCATTTATACTCTCAATACAATCCAGAAGATGCCTCTTTACCTTTAGAAATTAACTGTTACTCAGATAAAAATGTAGGTTATAAGTTAATTGGTAAAGCCAAAGAAAGTGAAACATTTAAAGAATATACAGAAATTTGGGAAAAAGAAGAAGTTTTCTTTAAAGGTAGCGCTACATTAACACAAAGGGTTTTAATTACAGATCCTTTAATTACCACAATAAAACTAAATGTAGTGGGGCAAGTTTGTAAAGAAGCCTGCATTCAAATAGATGAAGTGTTTACTTTTTCTCTTAAAGAAAATAAAGAGGTAATAGAAACGGTTTCTTTAGATGAAAAAAGCAAACTTTTATCTAAAAAATTAAAGTTAAATTTAAAAAATACAGCACTTTTAAAACCAACTTCTAAAGAAGAATCAGAATCTAATAGTTCTTTATTTAATATCTTTTTACTAGGTTTTGCAGGTGGTTTATTAGCCCTTTTAACACCTTGTGTTTTTCCAATGATTCCTTTAACAGTCTCATTTTTTACAAAGCAATCTCAAAGTAAAAACAAAGGAATATCCAATGCTATTTTATACGGAGTTTTTATTGTAGTTATTTATATTTTACTAAGTTTACCTTTTCATTTTTTAGATAGTTTAGACCCAGAAATTCTAAATACCATCTCTACAAATATTTGGTTAAATATTTTCTTTTTTGCAATATTGGTGTTTTTTGCAGGTTCTTTTTTTGGTTATTACGAAATTACATTGCCAAGTTCTTGGGGAAATAAAATAGATGCTGCTTCGAGTATAGGAGGTATTATAGGTATTTTCTTTATGGCAGTAACATTGGCTATTGTATCTTTTTCTTGTACGGGGCCCATTTTAGGTTCTTTATTGGCAGGTTCTTTAACTTCAGATGGTGGCGCCATGCAACTTACTGCAGGAATGGCTGGTTTTGGTGTAGCCTTAGCCTTGCCTTTTGCCTTATTTGCACTGTTTCCTAGTTGGTTAAATTCGTTACCAAAATCTGGCGGATGGTTAAACACAACCAAAGTAGTTCTAGGGTTCTTAGAATTGGCATTGGCATTTAAGTTTTTATCAAACTCCGATTTAGTAGGGCATTGGAACCTTTTAAAACGTGAAATTTTTATTGGAATTTGGATTGTTATTTTCTTTGGTCTTGGATTGTATCTTTTAGGTAAAATTAAATTCCCTCATGATTCTCCTAGTAAAAAATTCTCTTTTTCTAGAATTTCATTTGGTATTCTGGTAATGGCTTTTGTGGTGTATTTAATTCCAGGAACTTTTAAAAACCCAACTTGGAATTTAAATGCGTTAAGTGGTTTTCCTCCTCCGCAATTTTATAGCATTTACGAACAAGCAAGCGAATGTCCTTTAGGTTTAAATTGTTATAAAGATTTTGATGAAGGTCTCGCTGTTGCAAAACAAGTTAACAAACCTATTTTATTAGATTTTACAGGTTGGGCTTGTGTAAATTGTCGTAAAATGGAAGAAAATGTTTGGAGCAATCCAGAAATATACAGCATTCTTAAAAACGAGTATATTTTAATTTCTTTATATGTAGATGATAACGAAAAGAAACTGCCAGAAGACGCCCAATTCGATTTTAAAAAAGCAAATGGTAAAATTAAGAAGATACGAACTTATGGAGATAAATGGTCCACTTTTCAGGTAGTTAATTTTAAAAATGCTTCTCAACCTTACTACGTGTTAATGAATGCCAATTTAGAAATTCTAAACACACCTCAACAATACACAGATATCGAGACTTACAAAGATTGGTTACAAAAAGGAATTGAAAACTATAGAAAATCTCAATAATTTATCTCAAACAATAAATGGTATAAGTTTTTTATCCCAGCCAACCATCTCTGTCTAAACTTCTATATTGAATTGCCTCTGCAATATGGTCTGGAGAAATTGCTTTTGAGTTTGCCAAATCTGCAATAGTTCTAGCAACTTTTAAAATGCGGTCGTAAGCTCTTGCAGAAAGATTTAATTTTTCCATCGCAGTTTTTAAAAGAGTTAAACTTTCGTCAGATAATTTACAGAATTTTCTTATCTGCTTTACATTCATTTGAGCATTGTAATGTATGTTTTCAAATTCTTCGAAACGTTTAGATTGTATTTCTCTAGATGCTATAACACGTTTTCTAATTTCAACAGAAGATTCTCCTTTTCTTTCTTCAGATAGTTTTTCGAAAGGAACAGGAGTTACTTCTATATGAATGTCGATTCTATCTAAAAGCGGGCCAGAAATTTTACTTAAATAGCGTTGCATTTCTTGTGGAGTAGAGGTCATTGGAGAGTTTGGGTCATTAAAAAAACCACTAGGACTTGGATTCATGCTAGCAACCAACATAAAACTACATGGATAAGTTACTGTAAACTTTGCCCTAGAAATGGTAACGTCTCTATCTTCTAAAGGTTGGCGCATTACTTCTAAAACCTCTCTCTTAAATTCTGGCAATTCATCTAAAAATAAGACTCCATTGTGAGAAAGCGAAATTTCTCCAGGTTTTGGATATTGACCACCACCAACTAAAGCTACATTCGATATGGTATGATGTGGGCTTCTAAAAGGTCGTTGGTACATTAAGCCTTCGTTTTTAGTTAGTTTTGCCAACCACAGAATGAATTTTTGTGGTTTCTAAAGCTTCATGCAAAGTCATGGGGGGTAAAATAGAAGGTAATCGTTTTGCTAACATGGTTTTTCCAGATCCTGGAGGACCAATTAAAATAATATTATGCCCACCAGCCGCCGCAATTTCCATACAACGTTTTATAGATTCTTGCCCTTTTACGTCAGAAAAATCGAATTCTGGAAAATCTATTTTTTTATAAAACTCTGCTCTTGTATCTACAATGGTGGGTTCAATTTTTTTATGATTATTAAAATGATCAATCACTTCCATAGTATTCTCTACGCCTAAAACCTCTAAATCGCTTACAATGGCAGCTTCTTTTGCATTTTCTTTTGGAAGAATAAAGTGTTTAAAACCTTCTTCACGCGCTTTTATTGCCATTGGCAAAACACCTCTTATGGGTTGCAAACTTCCATCTAAAGAAAGCTCACCCATAATAATATATTCGTTAATATTCGTAGATTGTATTTGGTTGGAAGCTGCTAAAATACCAATAGCTAAAGTTAAATCATAAGCAGCACCTTCTTTACGAATGTCTGCAGGTGCCATATTTATAATTATTTTTTTACCTGGAAGTTTGTAGTTGTTATTATTTAAAGCCGCAGAAATTCGAAAAGAACTTTCGCGAACAGCATTGTCTGGTAAACCTACTAAATGATAACCAACACCTTTATCGATATTTACTTCCACCGTAATTGTGGTTGCTTCTATGCCAAAAACAGCAGAACCAAAAACTTTAATGAGCATATTTTTTTCTTTTGGTTTAAAGATAGAGAAAAAATGACTATTGATACCATTTACCATTTGAAAATCCTGTAATAAATCGCCTTTTTTTTCTTTCTATTTCAGAATAAAAAAAACCGTAGTTAAGGCTATGCTTTCGTTTTCTTCTTTATATAAAGAAAAAAAAATCATCAATTTCTTTTCCAGTAATTTTAAACAATAACAGGTATGAATTAAAATATCAATATATAATTGTGAATCAAATTTTAATATTTGGTAGAAGTGTTATCATTCGATTTTAGGCCGAATTTCTACTCGCATTAATATTTCCAAAAAGCGAACGCATTACCATTTTTTCGAAAATTTCTAATTGTTCTAAGTTTGCTTCACTTTTTTGCAATTCTTGAATTTTCTTTAAAGCATATTGCTGTATCGTTAATAAAGGCAAAACAATTTGTTCTCTAATTTCAATAGAAGCTTTTCCTACTGGAAAATTTTCCATCAATTCTTTATGTCCGGCCAACTTTAGTAACAACCTTTTTGTGGTTTTATATTCTTCGTGAATTAGTTTCCAGAATTCGCCAAACTCTTTGTCGTCAGCCATGTATGCTGTTAATTCGAAGAAAGATTTTGTTAAACTCATCATACTATTTTCAAGCAAGGTTTTAAAGAAATCTGAGGCATTGTAAAAATCTACAATTTCATCAAAACGATTGGCGTCTTCATACTTTTTTAATGCAGTTCCAACTCCAAAAAAACCAGGAACGTTTTGCTTTAACTGGCTCCAACTTCCTACAAAAGGTATTGCTCTTAGTGCAGAAAAATCTAAAGTATCGGAATTAGAACGTTTACTTGGCCTGCTTCCAATATTGGTTTTCGCATAGTATTTTAACGTACTCATTTTCTCTAAATACGGTAAAAACTTCGGATGTTTTTTAAAATCTACATAAGCTTTGTAACTTGTTGTTGCTAAATCGTCTATTAATTCTCTATGCTTATTATTTAACTGATCTTTGGTAAAAACTTCGTTTTTAATTCCAGAACTTACTAATTGTTCTAGGTTGTATTGTGCAGAATCTTTAGTACCAAAATTAGAACTAATTGTTTGGCCTTGTATTGTTAATTGAATTTCTTTGTCTTCGATTGTTGGTCCTAAAGATGCGTAAAATTGATGTGTTTTTCCACCTCCACGTGCAGGTGGTCCTCCACGTCCGTCAAAGAAAATTACTTCGATATCAAACTCTCTAGAAACTTTTGTAAGCGCTTCTTTGGCTTTAAAAATCCCCCAGTTTGCCATTAAATAACCACCATCTTTGGTCCCGTCAGAAAAACCTAACATAATGGTTTGTTTGTTTTTTCTTTTCGATAAATGGTGTCTGTAAACTCTATTCGAATATAAGGTTCGCATTACAGTTTCTGCATTAATTAAATCTTCTACAGTTTCAAAAAGCGGAATTACATCTACTGGCAATTCGTTTTCGAAACCACATAAGTTTAACATGGCAAAAGTTTCCATTACGTTTAAAGCTGTTTGGTTATTGCTAATAATGTAACGATTTGCACCACGTTCTCCGTTTCTAGATTGAATTTCTTTTAATGCATACATCGATTCGATTGTTTTTACTGAAATCTCGTCTGTTAAATTGGCAGGATCTATATTTCCTTTTACCAAAGAAAGAATTTCTATTTGCTCTTCTTCGGAAAGATGTAAGTAGTTTTTTGGAAATGTAGTGTCGCCCATTTGCTGCATGTCTTTTACAATTTGTGTAAATGCTGTATGGTGCACTCGACTGTCTTGTCTAATATCTAAAGTTGCAAAATGGAAACCGAATATTCTAACTTTATTTATAAAATCATTCAGCTCATCAATAAATAAAGATTGATGTTTCGTTTCTATAATTTCTCTCGCTTTTTCTAATTCTTCTAATAATATTTTTTGATTAAAGTTTACTTTCGTGTAACTTCTAACAACGTGTTTATAGAGTCTTTTTTCAATTTTTAATAAAATTTCTTGAACCCCATCAAACGTAAAACGTCTTTTTAATCTTCTTACATCTCTATAGTAATTTCTTAAAATAGTTTGGCGCAATCGCTCTGCAACATCTAATGTAATTTTTGTGGTTACAAATGGGTTGCCATCTCTATCTCCTCCAGGCCAAAAACCTAAATCTATAATTTCGTTATCGATTGGTTTTCCATCGTAAACATTGTTTTGAATGTAGTTATAGATTTTAGATACAGAATCGTAAAATACATTTTCTAAGTACCAAATTAAACTTACAGCTTCATCAAAAGGAGAAGGTTTTGTTTTTTTATAAAAAGGTGTTTTTCCTAATTGTGCTAGTAAGTTTTTAATTAAAAGTAAATCGTCGTTTTGTATGGCTTTGTCTAAATCTGTAATAATTCCTAAAACAGATCCAGGGTAAAATTGTGTTGGATGCGCTGTTAAAACTACGCGTACTTTAAATTCTTCTAAATAGGCTTTTAATTCTTCTTTTTTATCTCCTAAAATAGCGATTTCTTTAGAATTTCTTAGAGTTCCAATTCCATCCATATTATTTACAATAGGAAATGCAGCGTCTTCAATAGCATCAAATAAAACAACTTGACGTTCTATATACTGTATAAAGCGAAATAATAAATCGGTTTTTTCTTTTTCGGTAGGATTTTCTTGATATTTCCTAAAAAATGTTTCTACAATTTCGGTAGGGTTTTTACCTTCTTGAAAGCCTTTTTTACATACTTTGTGAAATAATGGTAAGAAAACACCAGTATTACTTATCGTATCGAAAGGTAAAGTCATAAAAATACTGTTGTAAATTTGGTATTTAGACAACACATTTTCATTAAAGCGCGAAAGTTTTGGTAATGCAGACATTTTTTATAAATTTTATAAGGTAAAGCTACAAAAAAGGACGGTTACAAAACTTAGGTTTATCGTAATAATTAGCTATTTAATTACGAAAACAATATAAATTTAGGCTGTATTTTTATAAAATAATAAAATCTAGAATTGTTACTTATTTTAAAGTAAGGCTACTTTTTATTTTAAAATGAAGTTTCTATCTCTTTGTTAATATTATTGATAACTTGAATTTACCGAAAAAAAATGATAATTCAATTGTAAAAATAGTACAGTTTTACTTTTTTAAATCATCATCTTTTGTAGGAAAAATCTTCATAGCTGGTTCTTTAAATACCTTTTTATTGGCAATTTTCTTTTCAAAAGTTAGCAGTAACGAAGGCAATAGTAACAAGTTAGAAACCATTGCTAATAAAAGGGTTACAGAAACCAAGCCGCCCAAAGCAATTGTGCCTCCAAAACTAGATAAGGTAAATACCAAAAAACCGAAAAACAATACAATAGAAGTGTAAAACATACTTACTCCTGTTTCACGTAAGGCTGCATATACAGAAGGTTTAATTTTCCATTTGTTGGCGATTAATTCTTGCCTGTATTTTGCCAAAAAATGAATGGTATCATCTACAGAAATACCAAATGCAATACTAAATACTAAAATGGTAGATGGTTTTATAGGAATGTTTAAAAAACCCATTAATCCTGCTGTAATTAGTAGTGGAAGCATATTCGGAATTAGGGAAATTAAAATCATTTGTGGAGATCGAAACATCCAAGCCATAAAAATGGCAATTAATAAAATGGCTAATGATAAAGAAATTACTAAATTTTTAATTAAATAATTGGTTCCTTTGATAAACACTAATGCTTTTCCTGTTAAAGAAACCGAATATTTATTGGAAGGAAATTCTTTTGCAATTACCGCTTTTAACCGTTCTTGAATAACGTCCATTTTATCGGTACCAATGTCTTTCATAAACGTGGTAATTCTTGCATAACGTCCTGTAGAATCTACAAAGGTTTTTAGCATTCCAGCATCGTTATTAGAATTTTTGGTATAGGCAAAAATACTAGATTGTTCTTGGTTTGTAGGTAATTGATAGTATTTTGGGTTTCCTAAATAAAAGGCTTGTTTTGAGTATTTTACTAAGTTTACAATAGAAATGGGTTTCGATAATTCTGGAAAAGTTTCTATGGCTTCGTTTAGTTTTTCCATCTTTTTTAGGGTGGAAAGTTTCATAACGCCTTTGTCTTTTTTCGTATCAATTAAAATTTCTAAAGGCATAATGCCACCAAATTCTTTTTCGAAAAATTTAATGTCTTTATAGAAGTCCATTTTTTAGGCATATCTTCAATAAGACTTCCAGACACACGAATCATATACACACCAATAATTCCTAAAACAATGGCAACAACTGTTGTAAAATAAATGGTAATTCTTTGGTTGCGTACCATTTTTTCCATCCAATCTACTACATTTTCAATCCATCTTTTTTCAAGGTGGTTTAAATGTTTTTTCTTTGGAAGTGGCATAAAGCTGTAAATAATCGGAATAATTAGCAAAGCCAAAATAAAAATACTAATAATGTTTACGGAAGCTAAAATTCCGAATTCGCGTAGTAAATTACTTTTTACAAAAACAAAGGTGGCAAAACCAGATGCAGTTGTAATATTGGTCATTAATGTGGCATTCCCAATTTTCGCAATTACACGTTGTAATGCTTTTGCTTGCTGACCGTGTTTTTTTATTTCTTGCTGATATTTATTGATTAGAAAAACGGCATTGGGAACTCCGATTACAATAATTAAAGGTGGTATTAAGGCCGATAAAACTGTAATTTCGTATCGAAACAAACCAATAAAGCCAAATGCCCAAATAACACCAATTAAAACAACCAATAAAGTAATAAATGTTGCTCTGTAAGAACGAAAAAAGAAAAAGAAAATAAGTGCGGTAATACCTAAAGCACCAACAACAAAGAGAATAATTTCATCTTGAATGTTTTGTGCATTTAGTGTTCTAATGTAAGGCATTCCAGAAACACGAACATGCAAGTTGTTTTCTTTTTCGAATTTTTTTATGGAAGGAATTAAAACATCAAAAATAAAATCTCTACGTTTTGGCGTATTTATAATTTCTTTTTTTATATAAATAGCGGTTTGTAAAGTTCCTGTTTTTTTGTTGTATAAAAGATTGTCGTAAAAAGGAAGCTTTTCGAAAAGTTGTTTTTTTATTGCATTTACTTCTTTAGAAGTTGTAGGGTCTTTCTCGTATAAAGGTTCTAAAACAAATTTTCGTTTTTTTCTATCGGCTTTTAGTTTTTGAACATCGGCAATAGAAATGGTAAAATCTATTTCGTTTCTTTCGTCGAATTGTTCTACTAATTTATTCCAAGCATTAAATTTTTGGGGTGTAAAAACGGTAGTATCTTTAACTCCAAGAATTACTAAGTTTCCTTCTTCGCCAAAAATTTCGAGGAATTTATTGTACTCTACATTGGCGATATGATCTTCTGGTAATAGGTTTGCTTCTGTATATGAAAACTTCATATACTTCATTTGAGATGCTAATAAACCTGTTATTATGGCAATTATTAATAAAACTAAATAGCGGTTTCTTAAGATGAGACCCGCTGCTTTTGTCCAAAAATTCATTAAAAAGTATTTGTAACAAAGGTAAGTAAATTAGAAAGGTAAGAAGAAAAAAAAATAAGGGTTTTAAAAAACACTCTTTTCTATTTTGTTTGCTAAAAGTTGGTAAATAAGTTTAGTGCAGGTTGAAACGGTATATTTTTTTCTTTTTCCAACAAAATATTTCCGTTTTTATTTCTGTCATATTTAATTTTTTTAACTTCAAGTTAGCGAAAATTATTTCGTCTTTCTTACAAGCATCATTATAACCTATTTTAATTCGGTTTGCATTGCACATATTCTTTGTTCTTTTCCTACCTCCAAATAATAAAAGAAATAAACATAAAAAATAGCAATATAGTTGTTTTATTTACTTCATTTTAAATTAACACCAGCATATTTTTGTATGCCTTGTTGTGTTTGTTTCGCATAAATTTAGCAAATAATTAAGGGATGGAAAATCTGTATGAATTTTTATAAGTTGGCTAAAAGCAATCGATAAAATGTACCTACTTTTCGGCAATTATTTGTAATTTTGCAGCTCATAGAAATTAATCATTAACACCAATTGTTGTTTAAAATTACGGTAATTTTAAATAGTAAATGGTATAACTAAAAAAGTATAGCATGCAACTGTACAATAAGTTAAGCGCGAAAGAGCGCGCAGCATTAATTGATGAAGCTGGTAAAGATCGCCTCACAATTTCTTTTTATCAATATCATAAGATAGAAAACCCACAATTACTTAGAAATAAATTGTTTTTAGAATGGAACGCTTTAGATGTTTTAGGAAGAATTTATGTTTCCTACGAAGGTATAAATGCGCAATTATCTGTTCCGTCAGAGAATTTATATGCCTTAAAAGACCAGTTAGATAGCATTTCTTTTTTGAAAGATATTCGTTTAAATATTGCTATCGAACAAGACAATAAGTCTTTTTTAAAGCTAAAAGTAAAAGTAAGAGACAAAATTGTAGCAGATGGTTTAAATGACGAAACGTTTGATGTTACCAATAAAGGAGTGCATTTAAACGCAAAGGAATTTAACGAAATGCTGGCAAATCCAGATACAATTTGCGTAGATATGCGAAATCATTACGAGAGTGAGATTGGGCATTTCGATGGCGCAATAACTCCAGATGTAGATACGTTTAGAGATTCTTTAGACATTATCGAAGAAGATTTAAAAGACAATAAAGAAGATAAAAATTTATTGATGTATTGTACTGGCGGAATTCGTTGCGAAAAAGCATCTGCCTATTACAAACACAAAGGTTTTAAAAATGTTTTTCAGCTCGAAGGAGGTATTATAGAATACACGCGCCAGGTAAAAGCAGAAGGAATAGAGAATAAGTTTATTGGTAAAAATTTTGTGTTCGACCATCGAAGAGCAGAAAAAATAACCGACGACGTTATTTCTAACTGCCACCAATGTGGCAAACCATGCAACACACATACAAATTGCGCAAACGAAGGTTGTCATTTATTATTTATACAATGCGACGAATGTTCGGAAGCGATGGAAAATACCTGTTCTACAGATTGCCAAGAAATAATTCATTTGTCTTATGAAGCACAAAAAGAACTTCGAAAAGGAAAGAGAAATAGCAATAAAATTTTTAAAAAAGGACGTTCGGAAGTTCTAAAATTTAAAAAATAAAACATACGAAAAATAGCACTAATGAGGCTTCGTTTGATATCTTTAGCCCACAATAAGTTCGGATTGATATTGTAAATTGAACGTAGTCGAGAAATATTATTTTTCCCAAAAATAGTTATTTGCTAAGTACAAGTCTCTCTAAATATTAGGGTTTGTAACGAATACATTAGCTGCATAATTATCTATAAGTAAATATAAACTGAATAGAAAATCTACAGCAATTTTGGCAAGCAGCCGCGATAGCAATTAATTTTAACAGCTTGCGTTTGTTTTTTAATTAATATCGTGCTTTGTTATTTATTTTCAGTTAACCATTTTTTGGACTCATCAATATACCAATTTTCAGAAAAATTCTTAGCATTTACGATACTTTCAAAATGGTATTTTGCTTTTTCTTTGTTTCCTTTTCGAGAATAAAATGTTCCAAGATAAGAGTGGATGTAAGGGTTATTGGGTTCTTGTTCTAATAGCTTTTTTCCAATAGTTTCTATTTGAGTGTCAAAATCATTAAACTCGCTATGTGCTGCATCTTTTAAGAGTAAAAGCGTATGTAAAAGATTTAAGTCGGCATATTCCAAATAGTTTAGATTCTTTGTAAAGACGTGTTTTAATAGTTTTACACTTGATTGCAATTTTTCAGGGTTAAATCTTGCCATATACGATTCTGCAAGTGCTTGTCCTAAAATTTTTTTTCTGAAAAACTCATTATTTGAAAAACCTTCGGATATCGCATCTTGTTTTTCGAATAAAGGCATATCTGTTAATCCAAGCATATAATTTTTTAGAAAACTAAGAACAAACAAAGAAGAAGTAGCATCTCCGTTAATAAGCCTTGCAGGGTTGCTTAAAAGATTGTTGTTAGCCAGTAAGGTTAAAGTAATATTTTCTGAAGGAATTTTTAGTAATAGACTAGAATAACAACCATATTGCCCATAAGACCATACCAATTTTAAGTTCTTAAATTGCTGATTGAAAATTCCATATCCGTATGGCAAATCTTTTTTAAAAGAAGAAAACATTAAATCTTTCGATTTTTTATGAATTAATGTGTTATTATCCAGCGCATCATTAAAAGGGCTAAATCTTTTAAATTCGAAACGAGTCCTGCCGAAGATGAATAGCCATAATCAATAAAACCACTTTTAAGTCCATTATTTAAAATATATGGTTTTGCAATTCTTGCAATTTGAGTGGAATCTTTTAGTAAAAAAGTGTTTTTAAGTTTCAATGGAATTAAAATTTCTTTTTTCATTATTTCTGAAAAAGATTTTCCTGAGACTTGTTCGATAACATGGGTTAAAAGTCCAAACCTCGAACTGTAATAAAATGTCTCTCCAACATTTCCTTGCGAGGTGTGCGATAAAATGTGTTTTACTAGAATTGAATCTCCAAGTACAGGGTTTGGAAAGAATTTATTAATTGGTTCGTTAAGAGATAGTTTTTCTTGCTCAACGAGTTTCATTATAATCACTCCAGAAAATACTTTTGTTATAGAAGCTATGGGAAACAATACCAAAGAATCTAATTTGGTAGCCTTTTCTATATCTGCCACTCCAAAATGTTCTTTATAAATATTGCCTCCATTTTTAGTAATGGAAACAGCAAGCCCTGGAATTTGAAAATACTCCTTTAGCTCTAAGAGTTCAGAAGTAAATTGTTTGTTTTGGTTGTCGATTTTAGTTTGTTCATTCTTTTTAGCACAAGATAAAAATAAGACTAGAAAAAATAAAATGTTAAAAAATGGCTTCATTTGTTTTGCGTATAGAATATTTTTTAGTTACAAAAACGGTATTCGTTTATTGATTTTTGCTCAAAAATATTTTTGCTAACAAAATTAAACAATTCATTAAACAATCGGAAGTACTAATGCATCAGCCTAAACCTTTCAAAGCGAAAATTAAAGAATATAAATTACAGTTTAGAGGCGTTAGCAATATCGATTTTTTTCTTAAGCTTACTAATGTTTTTATTTTTATCTGAATAAAAAACTGCAATTTTTGTCTTAACTCGATATAAAACGTATTCTTAAAAACAAAAAAACACTCAAAAATCAAATGATTAAGAGTGTTTTTAGTTGGCCTACAAGGACTCGAACCTTGAATGTCGGTACCAAAAACCGGTGTGTTGCCAATTACACCATAGGCCAATGCTTTAACGCGGGTGCAAATTTAATGCATTCTTTTAAATCTACAAACATTTTTTTATAATTTTTGACTTTAACAAAGTTTTAAGAACATTAAAGCTTGCAATAAAACACTTAAATAACTATTTAAAAATAATTATTATTAAATTCGCCACATATTATTTGTTCGTTATGACATCAAAAAAATTTAAGAAGTGGAACATCATTTTAGGGTGGGTTACATTCGCTATTGCCTTAATAACCTATACATTAACTATAGAACCAACAGTTAGTGCTTGGGATGTTGGAGAGTATATCTCTACTGCTGTAAAGCTAGAAGTTGGGCATCCACCTGGAGCACCATTATTTCAAATGTTAGGGGCGTTTTTTGCTATGTTTACTTCAGATGTTTCCGAAATTGCAAAAATGGTAAACTTTATGTCTGCTATCGCAAGTGCATTTACCATTCTTTTTATGTTTTGGACCATCACAAACTTAGGAAAAAAACTAGCTTTAAAATCAGGAAAACTTACAGATGGCACTTACATCGCAATTTTAGGAAGTAGTGTTGTTGGTTCTTTGGCTTACACTTTTTCAGATAGTTTTTGGTTTAGTGCAGTAGAAGGCGAGGTGTATGCAATGTCTTCTTTTTTAATGGCACTTCTATTTTGGTTAGGTTTAAAATGGGAAAAAGAACTTACTACCCCAAGAGGAAATAAATGGCTAATTTTAATCAGTTTTGTAGTTGGCTTATCTTTTGGTGTTCACATACTTTCTTTGTTGGTAATTCCAGCAATTGTAATGTTGTATTTCTTTAAAACCTATAAAAACATCAACTTAAAAACCACAGCAATTGCAACCATTTTATCGGTTGTTGTTTTGGCTTTCGTTTTTAAATTTCTATTTCCTTTTACATTAAAATTCTTTAGTGCATCCGAACTGTTTTTTATAAACACAATAGGTTTACCATATAATTCAGGAACAATTATTGCAGGAATTATTTTAATTGCACTGTTTTTCTTTGGTTTAAAATATACACGCAAAAAAAACAAAATACATACAAACACCTTAATTTTATCTGTATTATTTATTATGATTGGTTTTTCTTCTTGGTTAATGTTGCCAATTAGAGCCAATGCCAATACAACTATTAACGAGAACAACCCTTCAAGCGCCCGTGAATTATTAGCTTATTACGAACGTGAACAATATGGCGATGCCAACATTTTTTATGACACGTATTATTCCAATACATACAATAACGAGCAAGATGCATCTCAACCATTTAAAGACGATAAACCAAAGTACGAAAAAAAAGACGGTAAATATGTTATCGTAAATCAATACAAAAACGTTAATAGAAATTGGTCCGATAAACACAAAGGTTTTATTCCTAGAATGGTAGATCCTGCATCAGAAAAAATGTACAAAGCAATAGCAGGAATTCCAAAAAACAGCAAACGCAGACCTACATTTGCCGAAAACATCAAGTTTATGTTTAGTTATCAATTTGGATATATGTATGGGCGTTATTTTATGTGGAATTTTGTAGGAAGACAAAACGATATCCAAGGAAGGTTAGATATTTTTAATGGAAATTGGCTTAGTGGTATCGATTTTATTGATGAAGCCAGGTTAGGTTCTCAGAAGAAATTACCTACCCAAGTATTAGAAAATAAAGGGCGAAATACATATTACTTCTTGCCACTAATTTTAGGACTTATTGGACTGTTTTTTCAAATTAAATGGGATAAGAAAAATTTCTTTACCCTCTTTTTATTTTTTGCTTTTACCGGTTTTGCCATTATTTTTTACACAAACCCAAAACCTTTTGAGCCAAGAGAAAGAGACTATGCAGTGGTGGGTAGTTTTTACATTTTTGCCATTTGGATTGGTTTTGGCGTTTTAGCTTTGTACGAATATTTAAAGCAATTTGCGAACAAAAAAACTGTTGCAATTGCAGTTTCTGTTATTTCGCTATTAGCAGTTCCAACTTTAATGGCTTCCGAAAATTGGGATGATCACGACAGGTCTAACAGATATACCACACGTTTAAATGCACAAGCATATTTAGAAAGTTGCGATCAAAATGCCATTATGTTTACCATTGGCGACAACGATACATTTCCACTTTGGTACATGCAAGAAGTAGAAGGCATTAGAACCGACGTAAAGTTGGTAAATACCAGTTTATTTGCTACAGATTGGTATATAGATCAAATGAAACGTGCCACTTACAAAGCACCTCCAATTCCGTCTCAATTAACTCACCAAGATTATAAATACGGTAGTTTAGACGTTGCCTATTTCTTTGAAGAATTAAGAGCAATTCCTAAAGATTCTGCAATCGCAATTAAAGATTTTATGCGCTGGATGCAGAGCGACGATAAACGCACTTTTTATGATTTAGATGATAATGGCATTCCTGAAAAAATGTTGCCAACCACTAAAATTAGAATCCCTGTAAACAAAGAAAATGTTTTAAAAAGCGGTATTGTTGCACAAAAAGACGCCGATAAAATTGTAGATTATATAGACATTACAATAGACAGAGCTATTGCTAAAAACCGTATTTTAATGTTAGACATTTTAGCCAATAACGATTGGAAACGCCCTATTTATTTTACGGGTGGCGCAAATGCAGATGAAGAATACATTTGGCTAAAAGATTACCTGCAATTAGACGGTTTGGCCTTTAAATTGGTACCTATTAGAACGCCAATTAAGTTCGAAGACGAAAGTGGGCAACAAAGAGAATTAAGTCTGTTTGATATTGGGCGAATAGATACCGAAAAAATGTACAACAACATTCAGAAATTAGAATGGAGAAACATTAATAGCGGAGAAATTTATTTAGACGAACAAACCAAAAGAAATGCCATTTCTTTAAGAAATAGTTTAATGCGTTTGTCGGAAGCATTTGCAAAAGAAGGCGATACAATTAAAGCCATTGAAGTTTTAGACTTATCTTTAGACAAATTACCAATAGAAAAATTCGATCATTACAGTTTATCTTTAGGATATCCAGAAATGTATTACAAGTTAAAACAACCAGAAAAAGCAAGAGAAACCGCAGAAACCCTACTTAAACTTTACAAAGAAAAAGCAATTTGGTTTAGTACGTTTAATATCGAAGACTTAACTGCTATCGAAGAAGAGTTCCAAAGAACATTTTACATTTTAGATTCTCTGTTAAACGACTTAAAGAATTACGATAAAGATGCAGAGTATGTTACAAAACAAAAGCAAGCTGTAGATAATGTATTTAAACTTTTTACTGATTTGCCGCCAGATGAAGAATAATTTTTTATGAAAACATATTTCCCCCGAACGCCAGCTTTTATTGCGAGAATTTTCTCTAAATATACCTGGCGTTTTTCTTCTGATAAAAAGGAAATATACCTCACTTTCGATGATGGCCCCACACCAGTTATTACCGATTTTGTATTGGCTGAATTAAAAAAGTACCAGGCACAAGCCACTTTTTTTTGTATTGGAAAAAACATAAAAAAATATCCAGAAATTTTTAAAAGAATTATTTCTGACGGACATTCTATTGGAAATCATACTCAAAACCATTTGAACGGCTGGAAAAGTAAAAATAACATTTATATTGATGACTTTTTAGAATGCGATAAAGTATTGCAAGAGAAAACAAAACTTTTTCGTCCTCCATATGGAAAAATAAAAAAAAAGCAAGCATCAGAAATTTTTAAAAGAGGCTATAAAATTGTCATGTGGTCCGTTTTATCCGCAGATTTCGATACTGCTATTTCTGAAGAAAAATGCCTGCAAAATGTTTTAAAAAATACTAAAAACGGAAGCATTATTGTTTTTCACGATAGTGTAAAAGCAGCAGAAAAGTTGCGCTATGCATTGCCCAAAATTTTAAAAGAATTCTCTAAAAAAGGGTTTGTGTGTAAATCTATAAAATAATAACTGTTCTGTTTGAGCTCTTTTATCTTTTGGAAAAGAGATAAAAAACGAGTAACAAAAGTTAGAAATAGCTCCTAAAAACTAAAAGTATTCTTTAACCTTACCAATTAACGTTTTAGCGTCTTGAAAACCTGTTTGGCGCCATTTCATTTCGCCGTTTTTATAAATCATAAATGTAGGGTTTTCTTTGATGTGCAAAGCGTCTGCTAAAGTTTTGTTCTTTTTAATATCGATCTTTATTACTTTGGCTTTATCACCCAAAACAGTAGCAACGTCTCTTAAAATTTCTATACTATTTTCTGCTTCGTTCCATTCTGTATAAAAATCGATTAGAACAGGTATATTAGCACTAATTAATTCACCAAATTTTGTCATAAATAAATTTTTTAAGGGGAGACAACGCATCAATTACTCAATTCTTAAACAAAGATAAGAATTCTTAATAAATTAAAGGGTTATACGCCTTTTTTCAATTCGATTACCGTAATTTCTGGCCAAATTCCAACACGTCCAGGAAAGGCATGATATCCAAAACCTCTATTTACATTAATATACCTGCCAGCTTCTTCGTACAAACCAGCCCATTGTTTGTAAACATATTTAGACGGGCTCCATTTGAGCCAACCAGGAATTTCGATGCCCATTTGCAAACCATGAGTATGCCCACTTAAGGTTAAATGATAATTAAAATCGTCTTTTTTTACTTTGTATTCCCAATGACTTGGGTCGTGAGTCATTAAAATTTTAAAGTCTTCTTTACGAACATTTGCAGATGCTTGTTGCAAGTCTCCTTTTTTCATAAATCGTCCTTTTCCCCAGTTTTCTACCCCAAGAAGTGCTATTTTTTGTCCGTCTTTTTCTAAATAACGGTTTTCATTTAGCAGCAAATCGAAACCAATTTTTTTGTGAATGTCTTTTATTTGTTGAAAATTATCGATTTTATCTTGCGGATTTTCCCAATCCATATAATCGCCATAATCGTGGTTTCCTAAAATAGAAAACTTACCTTCTTTGGCTTCTAATTTGTCGAAAACATCCATCCAATCTTCCATTTCATCCGCTTTATTATTTACAATATCTCCTGTAAACAACATAATATCCGACTTTTGTTCGTTTATTAAATCGACTCCGTATTTTATTTTTTCTTTATTTGTAAAACTTCCAGAATGGATATCAGAAATTTGTGTAATGGTAAAACCATCGAACGCTTCTGGCAAATCTTTAAAAGTTAAGCTATATTTTAAAACTTTATAATTGTACTTTCCTTGTATAATTCCGTAAATAAAAGAGGCAAAGGGTATGGCTGCAATGCCCAAAGCTATTTGAGATATAAATTTTCTTCTACCGGCCAAAGGCTTTGTTTCTCCAGGTAAAATTGCAGAAATAGCTTTTAAAACCCACCTATAAATATCTTCACCAAAGAGCATTAAAATTATTACTAATTTAGGAATCGTAACCGTTAATAGTAAACCCATTGCCATTTGAAACTGGGGTGTTTGCCCATTACCTCTATCGTACATTAAAAATGTTAAAAAAAAATACACATACACACCAACACTTGTCGTTAAAAATAAAAAACGAACGAACTTGCTATTAGAAATGGTTTTAAATGCCTGAAAAGTGTAAATTTCTAAGACAACAATTACAATTAATAAAATAATAAGTGGAATTAACCAACGTGGCATAAAATAAATTTAAAATATTTACCAAAGATAATGCTTAAAATACCGATTGAATTTTAATACGATGTTAAACCCGCATTATGCATTAGGAATACACAAAAGGAGGACTTAAATCATTAATTTGGGAGAATAAGCCATCCATCCAAGGTCTTTTTTTAGTGTTTAAAGCAATCTTTAAGACCTTTCTGTTAGCATGATTTACTGTCCAAGCTCCTAATGCAAAGCAATAGACTTTTAGGGTTTTTAAAGTTGCTCGATTATGATGATTTAAGGCAAAATGTCTAAACAAACTCATTAGGTTATAAGCCACCATAATGAATCTAAAGGAAGCCTCAGTTGCCCAAAAATCCTTTAAACAAAAGTTATCTAATCCAAAGTCTTCTTTGAGTTCTTTGATTCTGTTTTCACAATCAGCTCTGGTGTTGTAGATATTCCAAACTTGGTCTAGCGGTAAATCTAGATTGGTTACATAGCAACTAAAACGATAACCAGGCAGATCATCAAAAAGTAATTTTCCAGCTGCTTTTGGACGATCTTCTACTTTCTTTTTTATGACAATATAGCGCCTTGACTTACCATCTGTATGGTTAAAAATCATCTCATTAAGCTCAATTCCTTTTGTGAGTTCTATCCAATTATCCAAACCCCAAACTGCATTTTTTATATTTGGGTACATACGTGCTGCCATAATGTAATTGAGTTGTTTGCCTTCTAGATAATCTAATAAATCTTGTGTGTAAAAACCACTATCTGCACGAACTAAACCAACTCTTTTGTCCTTTAAAGCTTCATTGAAGGTTTCTTCCATAAACTCTTTACAGCTACTACTATCTGCTGTATTGCCTGGTCTTAACCAAGCATTGGCAACCATTCTGGTTTGGCTTACAAAGGCCATTAATGGGTAATGTGAGTTCCTGCCTTTTTTATTGGGATTATAACCTTTTGCGCTACCTTGTTGCTCTCCATATCTTGTAATAACTGTGCTATCAAAATCTATAGTTAAGTTGTCAACATCTAATTGCTTGAAAAACCAATGTTGCAACTTTGGAAATACTTCTGTATTGCGCTTTTGAGAAAACTTGCCAAAAAAACGACTATAGGTACTTTGTGATGGCATACGATTCCATCCAAAAATATCTTGCAATGTGCTATCATAACGTAACCAATCACAATGGATATAACGAGAAGCTCCTGTCCAAATACTCAACCAAAAAGCTTCAGTTATATGTGCAGGATTATAACCTGCATTAGAGCTTGGTTGAGGTAAATCTAATTGTGCTAGTTGTTCTCTAATTTCTGTTTGATCAATAAAACGCTTCATTAAGCTCATCCCTCCAAAAGGGGTGACTTTCTTACTTGAATACTCAATAGGGAGATTAACCATTTGGGTTATGTGTTAAATTCGCTATAAAGCTAATAATCATAAGCGTTTATACAAAATTTTAAATCATCTATTGCATAATTCAGGTTAAAGTTTCGTAGCTTTAGCACTCCATTAAAATCGATACAATGCAAGACCAAAAAAGAGTATTTTTAGTTGATGCTTACGCATTAATTTTTCGCGGATATTATGCCTTTATAAAAAACCCAAGAATTAATTCTAAAGGTTTAGATACCTCTGCAATTATGGGTTTTATGAACTCGCTTTTAGATGTTATAAAACGAGAAAGACCAGACAAGTTAGCCGTTTGTTTTGATAAAGGTGGTAGTACAGACAGGGTAGAAATGTTTGAAGCCTATAAAGCCAATAGAGATGAGACACCAGAAGCAATAAGATTGGCAATACCATATATTATGGAAATTTTAAAAGCGATGCACATACCCATTATGGTAAAAGAAGGTTTCGAGGCAGATGATGTTATTGGAACACTTTCTAAACAAGCAGAAAAGGAAGGTTACCAAACTTTTATGGTTACTCCAGATAAAGATTTCGCACAATTGGTGTCCGATAATATTTTTATGTATAAACCACGTTTTGGTGGTGGTTACGATATTTGGGGCGTGCCAGAAGTTTTAGAAAAATTCGAAGTTACAGATCCTTTACAAGTTATCGATTTTTTAGGAATGATGGGCGATTCTTCCGACAATATTCCTGGGTTGCCTGGGGTTGGAGAAAAAACAGCGAAAAAATTTTTAGCGGCCTATGGTTCTATGGAAAATTTATTAGCAAACACACACGAGCTAAAAGGAAAAATGAGAGAGAAAGTAGAAGCAGCCAAAGAATTGGGCTTGCTTTCTAAGAAACTGGCAACCATTATGTTAGATGTACCAGTAACTTTTAATGCAGAAGATTTTGAGCTAGACCAACCAGATATCGAAAAAGTAACCGAGATTTTTAACGAATTAGAGTTTAGAAACTTGTTAACGAATTTCTTAAAAACTTTTGCTACAGAAACCACTACAAATACCTCTGGTGTTATTTCGACAGAAATAGAGAAATCACAAAAAGAGAAAACTCAACCTAAAAAAACAGCTTCTAATACGAATGGTCAATTTGATTTATTTGCTACGCCTGGAAGTGGAAATGTTTCTAAAGCAGATGTTGCATCTGGTTTTAAAACGATTAAAAATACCAATCATTTTTATCAACATGTAAACTCTTCTTTATCCAGAAAATTATTACTTCAAAAATTAATGCAACAAAGTTCGGTTTGTTTCGATACAGAAACCACGGGTTTAAAAGCTTTGGAAGTAGCATTAATTGGCATCGCTTTTTCTTATGAAGCCGGAAAAGGATATTATGTTTCATTTCCAGAAGATCAAGAAGAAACAAAAGCGATTTTAGAAGAATTTAGACCCTTTTTCGAAAGTGAAATCGAGAAAATTGGTCATAACTTAAAATACGATATTAAAGTTTTGTCTAATTATAACATGCCTGTAAAAGGAAAATTATTCGACACAATGATTGCGCATTATTTAATCAACCCAGATATGCGCCATAATATGGATGTTTTGGCAGAAACGTATTTAAACTATCAGCCAGTTTCTATTACAGAATTGATTGGCAAAAAAGGAAAAAACCAACTTTCTATGCGAGTAGTGCCAATTGCAGACCAAACCGAATACGCTGTAGAAGATGCAGACATTACTTTTCAACTCAAACAATTATTTACAACAGAATTAGAAAGCGGAAACGTAACCAAATTATTTAACGATATCGAATTGCCATTAGTTTCCGTTTTAACAGCTATGGAAATAGAAGGGATTAATGTAGATGTCGCTTTCTTAAAACAATTATCTGTTGCGCTAACAGAAGATATCAATCGACTAGAAAAAGGAATTTACGAACAAGCAGGAGAAGAATTTAACATTGCTTCGCCAAAACAATTGGGTATTGTTTTGTTCGAAAATATGAAGTTGGTTAACAAACCTAAAAAGACAAAAACGGGCCAATATAAAACAGGCGAAGACATCTTGTCTTACTTAGCGAAAGACCATCAAATTATTAGAGATATTCAAGAATATCGTCAATATAAAAAATTACAAAGTACCTATGTAGATGCGTTACCGAATGAAATCAACCCAAAAACTGGAAGAATTCATACACAATATATGCAAGCTGTGGCTGCAACAGGAAGATTGAGTTCTAACAACCCGAATTTGCAAAACATTCCCATTCGTACAGAAAGAGGGAGAGAGGTTCGTAAAGCCTTTATTCCAAGAGACAAAAATTATGTATTGTTAGCAGCCGATTATTCTCAAATCGAATTGCGAATTATTGCAGCTCTAAGTCAAGAAGAAAATATGATAAATGCGTTTAAAAACGGCGAAGATATTCACGCTTCAACTGCTGCAAAAGTGTTTCAAGTTCCTATAGATAAAGTAACTCGTGAACAAAGAAGCAATGCAAAAACCGTAAATTTTGGTATTATTTATGGTGTTTCTGCTTTTGGTTTAAGTAATCAAACAGATTTATCGAGAAGCGAAGCAAAAGAACTCATAGATACGTATTATAAAACCTACCCAAAACTAAAAGCGTACATGGCATCTTTGGTCGATTTTGCGCGTGAAAAAGGTTACGTAGAAACGGTTTTAAAAAGACGTAGATATTTAAAAGACATTAATTCTAGAAACGCTGTTGTTAGAAGTGCCGCAGAAAGAAATGCTGTAAATGCACCAATTCAAGGTTCTGCTGCAGACATTATTAAGCTAGCCATGATAAATATTCACAAACGTTTTGAAGAAGAAAATTTTAAATCGAAAATGTTATTGCAAGTACATGATGAGTTGGTTTTTGATGCTCATAAAGACGAATTAGAAACAATTAAACCAATGATAAAGCACGAAATGGAAAATGCTTTTAAAATGGAAGTACCTTTAGATGTCGAAATAGATACAGGTTTAAATTGGTTAGAGGCACACTAGAATGAAAATAGATTATATAAACAATTACAATGGTCTTCAAGAAAATATAGTTCGCTTGTTTGATTCTAATAAAGCCGAAGCAATTTTATTTCGAGATTTATTAAAAGAAACAGTTATCGATCACAAACAGCGATTAGATTTATCTCAAGTCGATTTTATCGATACAGAAAATTGTAATTTAATTTTTGGCTTATTTAAGTCAGATGAAGGAATTCTTACCAAAGACAACAAAACATTTTTTTGTATTTTAACAATGGAAAGTTTTATAGAAATGGTAAGGCTTTTAGAGCCTTTTTGCAAAAAAGAATCGAAAGGATACCAATATTTATACGATGTAGATACACCAACCGATTTGTTGTTTGCACCGAATGCAAATTAATTGAATAAATAGTAAGTTTAAATTCTGTAATAAATCACCTCTTTTTCCTTTCTATTTCATAAAAAAAAAACGTAGCTAAGGCTATGCTTTCGTTTTTTTCTTTATATAAAAAAAACATTAATTTCTTTTCCAGTACAAACAATAACGGGTATAACAACGACTTGCGCTATTTTTCATATACATTATTGCCTACAGTACTTTTCACGTTAGTGTATTTCAATATTCAGATGCTTGCCAAGTCCCAATTCAATTAATTTGTAGTAAGTCGAAACTTGAATGTCGCTTAATCCACGTTCAATTCGCGATATGTAACTTTTTTTTGTTCCGGTTCTTTCCGCAAGTTCTTCTTGAGTTAAATTCGCCTCTTTACGAGCTTCTTTTAGCATAATTCCTAATCGAAAGGCAAGAGAATCCGCATCATATTTATCACGCTTTTCAGTTCCTTTTTTTCCGTATGTTCTTATGAGGATGTCCTCAAAATCAGTTATATTTTTCATATCAACCATTTTTATCTTTTAAATATTCCTTTTTCAGTTTTTCTGCAAGTTTAATTTCCTTTCGAGGTGTTTTTTGAGTTTTCTTTACAAAGCAATTTGCGAGTACAACTAAATTTCCATCATCTAAAAAGCACAAAATTCTTATGCTCTTAAAAGTTGTAATCACACGCACTTCATAAATTCCGTCTGTATTTTCAAGGTATTTAAAGAATTTTTTAGGTACTTATCTTTCAAAACGAACCAAGTCCAAAACATATCCAATCTTTATCGCGAACTTTTTCGTCTTGTGCTTTATAGAAGTTAGCGAAATATTCTTTGTATGCAATTACTTTTCTTACCACACATAAAGTTAACTAATTAGTGTACTAAATTCAAATAAAAGTTACAAAACTTGATGAAATTACGGGTTTACAGTACTTGTGGGTAACTTGTTTTAAAACCTGTAAATTTTCTTTATGATTTTTTCTTTTCTCTAAATTTTCCGAAGTTTTTATTAGACACTTTAAAAGAAGTAGAAAGTTACTTTAAATATTAAATGTTATAAACACATTTGGGGGGAGAAATATCAAAGCAACTTTACTACAAACTTTATAAAAGACAATACTGCTTACAAGAAGTAACACAAGGAAAACAATTATCTTTATTATAATACCCCTAGAACAATAAGTAGAAAATTGGTTCTTAGCAAATCGATATTCGATTTATAAGAATTTCCTTGTGTTTTAAATGTTAGACAAATTCTACAGTACAATAGTAAGTTTTTTACAAACAATCATAAAAAGAGAATTAATAAATGGTAGTATTTTACGATAAGTGTACTATTTTAAGACTTTAACTCTTCTTTTAATTCTTCTTTTAACTTTATAAGGAATTCTAATAAAAAGAAAAAAAAGATATTCAGATTCACAGCCATAGCATTTGTAAGCTTTGCTAAATGGAAATATTTTAAAAATTTTTTTTCTATGAATTCTTGTTTGTAAGTTACTGTTATTGCAAATAAGACACTTCATTTTAATAGTGTGTTTAGTGATATTTTTATTTAAAGTATTCGTTGTAAATTCTCTTATTATTTTAACTAGAATTTTAAATGAATTTCCATTACAATCAATTCATTATATTGTTCTAATAATTGGATAATGAATAGTATAAAATATGTATTACATCAAATTCACTTTTTTAAGTAAAAAAGTATCTTTTTCTTAAAGATTTAGAGGTAAAATTCTTTTACGCTCTTTAGGTAGTTTTTTGAGTATTTACTTTATAAAATATTCAAAAAAGTTGACGGTAAATAATTTGGTATTCATTAATAAAATATTTTAATTTTACACAAAAATGAACAATTATTACAAGCTTAAAAACAGTAAAGGTATAAGTGGTAATATTTAAGAATAAACGCTTGTATTTTTAAATGTTTATTGTACCTTTAAACTACTAAATTCTTTAGAGAAAACAACAAAAGTTGTATTACAATTCTTTGTAAAAAAATGCCAAATGAAAAAATATAAAGCACTTATTATAGATGATGATCTTAGCAATATTAATCTTCTTAAAATTTATCTAAATAAATTTTGCCCTATGACTGATGTGGTTGCAGAAGCATTGGATGTGAATGCAGGTGTTAGAGCCTATTTAGAAACAAAACCAGATTTGTTATTTTTAGATATTAATTTAGGTAACGACGATGCATTTAGTTTTTTAGATAGTATTGGTAAAACAAATGCTGAAATTATATTGATTAGTTCTCATACGTCTTATGGTGTAAAAGCGGTAAATTATAATGTAACAGGTTATGTGTTAAAACCAATAGATGTCGAAGAACTAAAAAAAATTATTCATAAAGCATTTTTTAATATTGAAACTAAAAATAGAGTTTTACAAGAAACAGATAAAGATGCTGAAGTAAAAAGAGAATTTCCTGACATGATTGCGGTGCCTTCTATTAAAAAAGTAGAGTTAATTTCTGTGGATTCTATAGATTATTTAGAAGCAGATGGTAAATACACTATTTTTCATCAACTTAATGAACAAACAAAAATAGCCAGTAGAAATTTGGGTGAATATGAAAAAATTTTAGATCCCAAAGTTTTTTTTAGAATTCACCATCGTTTTTTAGTAAAAACCAGTAGAATAACAAGCATTCATAAAACGGATGGGAATTATTGCGAACTGGCAAATGGTAAAACTTTGCCCATAGCCAAAAGAAAACAAGATGATTTTAATAAGTATTTAAGACTAAAATAGACTTTGTAAAAATTATGCATCGTCTATAAATTGAATTTATTTTATAAAGAGAGTGTAATAGTGGTTCCTTTATTTGGTTCACTAATTACATCTATTTTTATTTTTCCATCATGTAAATCGATCAGCTCTTTGCAAATTAAAAAGCCCAAACCAGTTCCTTTTTCGTTATCTGTGCCCAAGGTAGTAGTGATATCGCTCATTTTAAAAAGGTTTTTTACCTGCTCTTTTTTCATGCCTACACCATAATCTTTTATTTGAATGGTTGTAATTTCTGAATTATTTTTTACAATAATATCTATTACCCCTAAATTATAAGAATATTTAATAGCATTGCTATAGATATTATTAAGTATGGTTTTTAAACAATTTTTATCTGCATAAACATAATAAGCATCTTCAAAATAAACATTGGTAACAATTTTCTTTCTTTTAGCTAAAGATTCATAAGTATCTAAAGTTTCTACAATAATGCTTTCTATATTTAGTTGTTCTTCTTTTAAAATAATAGAGTTTTGCTGCACTCTAGACCATTCTAATAAATTTTTAGTCAAGTTGTAATTGTGTGTAGCATACTTTTTTATTGTGCTAATAAATTCTTTTTTTTCAGTATCCTTAAAAGTATCGAACTTTTTATCTAATAAATCTGTGTAGCCTAAAATAGCATTAAAGGGATTTATCAAATCATGTGAAATAATGGAAAAAAATTTTTGTTTGGTGGCATTCGCTTTTTCTAAATACTCGTTTTTAAGTTGAATTACACTGTTTCTCTTCAATAAAATTTCAGATACTTTTTTTTTACATCTGTACCGAAAATAAATTAAAAGCATTAAGATGGTCGAAATTACAATTATAGCGGCAGAAATAATATAAAACGTATTGTGTTCTTGTATGGCTTTAAGCTCTTGTATTCGTGCCTCTTGCTTCAAAAAAATATTTTCTTGAATCATTTTTTTAATTTCATATATTTTTGCGAATTCTAAGGTTGCATTTTGTTTGTTTAATTTATTGTTTTCATATAAAAGTTTTATAATACTATCTGCATATACAGCAACATTTTTAAAATCTTTGTAAACAGCTTTAGAGCTGCCTTTAATTTGTGCCACAATATTAAGTGTGTAGCATAAAAATACGATTATAAAAATACAGTTAAATTTAATTATTTTCATCGAAAATTAGTCGTTCAATCTACTATTTTGTTACGTAAAAATATCGTGTAGGGGGAGACAGAAATACTAACTTGAAGTATTTCAAGTGAATACTCTCTTTAGTTGGCTACAAATTAAATCTAATTATCAATAAATTTGTGATAGCAAGTAATAAGTGGGATATTTAAGTAGTAAGTGGTAAAATTTACTATTAAACCTTCAAAAGTAAATTAGTTTATGCTTTTTTAAAAAAAGTTCTTAGTGCACAAAACTCCACATTTTTTTTAGGTTTTGTTTAAATTCATTTTAGCAGTAAATAATATCATTTATAATTTATAGTTTATCCAAGCATCTACCTGAGCTAGAGACCTAGGATGAACCAGTATTTTCATGTCTTTATCTAATAAAAAGTAAGTTGGTGTAGCGTTTACATAATATTTTTTTGCTGCTTGGGTTTCCCAACCTTTATAATCGCAATAGGTTTGCCAAGGTACATTTTGGTATGCGGTTTTAAAAGCGGTTTGGTCTGTATCTAAACTGATATATACTACTTCTAATTTTTTTTGAGTTTTCCAAGTATCATAGTATTTTAGTAATTCTAATGCTTCTTTTTTACAATGGCTACACCAACTTGCGCCAAACACAAGCAATACAGGTTTTTTAATATCGCTTAATTGGGTAGTTGCATCTAATTGTATATTTGGTGCAGTATTCCCAACTTTTAAATCTTTATATTTTTGCATTGTATTGGCTAAGCTATCACTTAATACACATTGGTTTTTACTTAGCATTTGGTTCGATAAGTGCGCTGCTGCAGGGTATAAACTTCGCTTTTCGAAATATTTAAATAAATGTTCTGAAACGTTATTTAACAGGCTATTATTTTCTTTGAGGTTGTTAATTAAATAATCTGTACTTATATTCATTTGAGTAAATACACTATCTAAATTTTGCCCCATATTTTCTAGTAAAAAATAATGCCCTTCAATTAATTCTTTAAATAAACCGCTGGTTTTAAAGTTTGGGTTATTAAAATTAATGCTTCTAAATTCTTTTATGTCTTTAGGCAAACGTTCTCTGTAATTGTGTATGGTTTCTGGCATGTTATTTACCAATGTTTGTATGGGTAAAAACCAACGCAAATAACTATTTTTTGATACTAATTTTAAGGCATTGCTATTTACACGTTCTAAACGTTGTAGCTCTTTGTTTATATTTTTTAGTACCGTTTTTTGTGTTTTTAAAGTAGTTTCACGGGTATATTTTGGTTTTAGATAACGCCACGCTTTGTAAGCTTGTTTCGCTTGGGTATATGCTTTTGCATAATTTACAAATTGGTTATTTTCTGGGCTATTTATAAATTGTAAACTATCTGCTTCTTTTAAATGTGTGCCTGTAATTTGTGCTTTAGATGCTGTAAGTACAACAACCAAACTACTATTGTCTTGGGTTTTTAATACGCCCATGCCTTTGTAATCTTTTGGGTAATTTAGGCTAAAGTTGCCAAGGCTATCTGCAACCGTTGTTGCTAAATCTAATACTTTGTAATAGTTAAAACCAGCTAAGGTTATTTTTTGTCCTTTATGTTGTTCTAGAGTACCTTTTAGAGTTTGGGTTTGAGCTAACAGTATGTTTGTTAGCAATAATAATGTAATAAATAATGCGTTTTTCATTCTTTTATAACTTTACAAGGGGTCTTTTATAAAAAAGTTTAGGTAATAACTCCGACCGTGTATTTTTACGATGTTGTTAATATTTTTTCTTTTACACAGCAATTTTAAACAAGAAATAGTATAATATTTTGTACATACGATAAATGTGACTTTACAAAAACTGACTGCCCTAAGGACAGCCAGTTTAAGTTTAAATTGTATAAAGTACAAAGGATTTTACTTTTTAATGCAACGTACCGAGTACCCCTCCCCACGTCTGGTAGTACTGATGGTCGAACTAGCGAAAAAGCTGTACATGTAACGTGCTTCAGAACCACTTACTGTACTAGTCCAATAGAAGCCTTCGCTACCTGCAGCGAAAATTGTAGAAAGACTGCTTTCTCGGTAGCCTCCCGTCGTTAGTTTTAAAGCTGTAAAAGCACCATTTCTATCGTTGCTATTAAAATTTAATCGTTCTGCGTTTAGCTCTGCTTCTGTAGGTATTCTGTACCCTGAAGGACAAGGATCGTTTAAACCATTTTGCCATAAGCCATCTTCGCCTGCAAAATCTGTCCAGTTATTATCAGTTTGGAATGTGGTTTCAATAAAGTTACCATGTCCAGGGTTTGCACTTGTCGCTGTTACAGTTGTAGTATTAGAAGTTCTATTCTGGTGTCCATCTTTTGATCTACCCCATTGGTACAAATCTCCATAAGCAGCTGCATCATTATAATTTGTTGCCACTTGTGTCGCCCCCAAATTACGATCCATCCATACACGACCAGCAGTTCCTGCAAGATCTACGACTGCTGTTGTAACATCTTTACCATAATTTATAGATTGACCATTGATAACATTTACAAATTCGCTACCATTGTTTACAAATAAACTTTTGGGTGTACAATCTAAACAATACACTACCAAACCTTCTGCAGGTGTTGCTATGGCATTCATTTGTGCTTTGGTCATACGTGGGGGCAAAAACCCTTTTGTTGTACTTTCTACATCTAAAGCTGCAGAAGCATTTGGGTTTGTTGTGCCTACGCCTACTTGTGCAATACTTGTAAAACTTGTTGCTATAAAAGCAATGCTAAATAATATTTTTTTCATAATTTAAATGTTTACTTTATGTATGTTTTTTATTTACTTTTTTTTTTGAGAGTTGCTCTCGTTTTTTTTTGTTTTAATTGAAATTGCTTTTTATGAGATGCTTCGACAAGCTCGGAATAACAAAAGCAAAAGATTAATTATGTATTTAGAATTTTTTAATAATACCGACTGTTAAATATCTGTGAGTTCCCATATACTTTTCTGAAGCGAACCTGTAACCAAATTTAGCTGTAACTCCAAAACTTGAATTTTTAAACCATGCATTAATACCTGCAGACGGGTTAAAAGCAAAAGAGTCTTTAGAGTTGGCAATGGTGTTAGGCGCTTTTATATAATTGGCCCCTAGTGCTACAAATGGTACAAAGAAAGTACCTGTTTTAAATTTGTAACCCCCTTCTAAATTTGCAGAAAAGTAATTTACAGGATTGCTCCATAAGCCTGTTTCTTTTGCTACACTAAAAGAAGCACTTGCCGCAGTAAAAAAGTTAGATTTAAAAGTTCTAGCGACACCAACCGTAAGCCCTACATTAACCATATCTCCCAATCGATCTACATCAGCTTTTTGATCCCAACCAGCAATAACCCCAAAAGTGGCATCTACCGTCCAGTAGCTATTTCCTTTTTCAAAAAAACGAGCGTCGTTTTTGTTACCATCGGCTTGAGCAACCGCCAAAAGACTCATTAAAAAAGCGCATGTTGTAATAATTGTTTTTTTCATTGTATGTGTGTTAATATGTATGTTCGAATTAAAAATCAAAGCCTGTACCTGGATCATCAGGGCTTTGCGCTTGTGATTTTTGTGGGTTTAAAATCATGTAGGTACCTAAGGCAGTTAATGCCGCATATTTCCCATAATTACCAATTTTAGAAATAGCTTCTTTTCTTGTAATTTGATTTTTGTTTTCTGTTTGTTCTTTGTTTTCTTTCATCTTATATTTTTTAAAATTTAAAGTTTTTAAAAAGTTATTCTATAATTAACTTTTTAGTGTACTCACCTTTCTCTGAAACAATATTTACGATGTAAATTCCTGTTGCTAAATTTGTTGGCAGTTGAATGTCTTTTACTTGACCTGCAACAAATTGATTTGTAAGTATTTTTTTACCAGTAACACTGTACATTTTTAGAGTTGAATTATTCTGTGTGTTTAAACCTACAATTCTAAGAACGTTGTTTTGTGTTTTATAAATATTTATAGCGTTTGCTAAAGGGGCGTTTTCTGTATTTAGCACTTTACTAGAAGTGTATAAGAAAAAACGACCAATACCATTTAAACTTTTGGTTACATTTATTTTATGAGAAGTTTCTGTTAACTTTGCAAATGTGTTATTTTTTTTATCCTCTAAATAAACATCTACACCTTTTGGTAAATTATTTACAGAAACACTAAAACTTAATTCTTGGTTGGCTGCAGCTCTAACAGATAAAGGTATTGCTATGTTGCTATTTATGCTGCTAGTAGGTAAGCTTTGTATTGTAAAATCGATACCTTTACTATCTGATACTAAGTGAGTATCTAAAGAAAAAGTAGGTGTTCCGTCTTGATATGCGCCTGCATCGTAGCCAACATCTAAACCAGTAGTAGCTTCTTCTAAAAACTCGATGGTTGTTGATTTGCTAGCAGAACCATTAGAAACATACAAAGAAATTGTAGGAGTAGCGTTGCTTGTTTTATAAAAAGTTGCGGTACCATTTTGATGATTTTGCAAAGCTTTTGGAAAAGTAAATGTTTCGTTTGCACTTTTAGCCGCTACTAAAAAGGCTTGTCCTGGAGCTAATTGTAAAGCTGGGTCAGAATGTCTTAATGGCGCATAAGTAGTTCCATTCCATATATATAAAAAAGCAAAACTTGGGTCTAGTTTATCGATGTTTTCACTTAAAACATTTGCAACTGCGTTTGCATTGTTGTTAGCAGGTAAAAAAGAAGGATATGGGTTACCCACACATGCCCAAAAATTAGTTCCACTAGAAATTTTTGGTATCGATACAGTTACATCTTCATCTGCTAAAGCGCCCGTAAAAGTATAATTACCAGCAGTTGTTTTTTTCATACTATAACCAACACCCGACTCGAAATTAGCTAACGTTTCTTGATTTTCTTTTGTGGGTGCAGTGTTGTGGTAGGTCCACCTTTTTGTGGGGGTGTTTGTATTTTTATAATACGACACTCCATAATTACTAGATGCTCCACTTTGTGCTACATTATTGCTAGCATCTGCAATAAAATTAGAAACACTATAAGTTGCTACTGGAGCAGAGATTAAATGCCAATTGGTATCTGAAATATGGCGTTCGTAAGTGATGTTTCCTGTTGCATTTCCCTGAACAATAAAAGAACCACTTTTTGTGGCGTCAGATTCTACTGTTAAGTTTCCGACAACAGAAACATTGCTTCCTGCATATAATACACCTCCAGGCAGAGTTGTTATTTCCCCTCCTGATGCCACATGAAAGTCTTGAGACCATGCCACATTTGTGATTATTATGCAGAACATTAAATTCATAATTTTCTTCATAATTTATTTGATTTTGTGTTTAACAATGCCACAAAGGTCTTGTATATAAACGACGGGTAGTGTTTAGAATAAATAACTGGTAGATATTAGGAATAATTGGGAGTAAAGGGGTGTAAGCTTTTTTTAAGAAATGGTGTAAGCATTTTAAAACTACGTTAAAATAGAACTATGTCATATCAAATGTTTCATTTTTTGTAGTAAGTAAAAATCATCATTTTCTTTTACAGCAATTTTAAACAAGAAATAGTATAATATTTTGTACATACGATAAATGTGACTTTACAAAAACTGACTGCCCTAAGGACAGCCAGTTTAAGTTTAAATTGTATAAAGTACAAAGGATTTTACTTTTTAATGCAACGTACCGAGTACCCTCCCCACGTCTGGTAGTACTGATGGTCGAACTAGCGAAAAAGCTGTACATGTAACGTGCTTCAGAACCACTTACTGTACTAGTCCAATAGAAGCCTTCGCTACCTGCAGCGAAAATTGTAGAAAGACTGCTTTCTCGGTAGCCTCCCGTCGTTAGTTTTAAAGCTGTAAAAGCACCATTTCTATCGTTGCTATTAAAATTTAATCGTTCTGCGTTTAGCTCTGCTTTTGTAGGTATTCTGTACCCTGAAGGACAAGGATCGTTTAAACCATTTTGCCATAAGCCATTTTCGCCTGCAAAATCTGTCCAGTTATTATCAGTTTGGAATGTGGTTTCAATAAAGTTACCGTGTCTAGGGTTTGCACTTGTCGCTGTTACAGTTGTAGTATTAGAAGTTCTATTCTGGTGTCCATCTTTTGATCTACCCCATTGGTACAAATCTCCATAAGAGACACTTTCCCGCAAAGTGTGTAAGTTAAAAATTACAGGATTAAATTTTTCATAGTTTAATCCTGTTTTCAAATATAGCCAAAAATTGGTTAAGAATGATACCCCAATTTCTAATAGGCAATGTCCATTTTTTTGTTGATTCTCTCAAAGCTAAAAATACGGATTTAATTACAGCATCATCTGTTGGATATGAGAGTTTGTTTTTAGTGTATTTTCTAATTTTCCCATTTAAGTTTTCTATCAAATTTGTGGTATAAATAATGGTTCTGATTTCTAATGGGAAATCGAAGAAAACAGTGAGTTCATCCCAATTGTTTTCCCATGATTTAATGGCATAAGAATATTTGGATTCCCATTTTTCTTTAAAGTCTTCTAAGGCTGCTTTTGCTGCTTCTTTTGTAGGAGCTGTATAGATTTGCTTCATATCTCTTGTAAAGGCTTTTTTATCTTTCCAGACTACATATTTACAAGAGTTTCTGATTTGATGAACCACACATATTTGTGTTACTGAATTGGAAAAAATAGTTTTAATGGTGTCTGTAAATCCGTTTAAATTATCAGTTGCTGTAATTAAAATGTCTTGTGTTCCTCTGGCTTTTATGTCGGTTAAAACGCTCATCCAAAAAGAGGAAGATTCGTTTTTTCCTAACCAAAGTCCTAAAACTTCTTTTTTACCATCTACTCTAAGACCAACAGCAATGTAAATTGTTTTATTGATGACTTTGGAGTTTTCACGAACCTTAAAAACGATGCCATCCATCCATACAATCAGATAAGTAGCTTCTAAAGGTCTATTTTTCCAAGCAATAATGTCAGCTGTAATTTTATCTGTGATTCTAGAAATGGCTGAACTAGAGATGTTAAAATTATACAATTCCCGTATTTGTTCTTCAATATCTGTAGTACTCATTCCTTTGGCATATAAAGAAATAATCAGGTTTTCAACTCCATCTGCAGTACTTTCTCGCTTTTTAATAAGCATTGGATTGAAAGTAGCATCGCGATCTCTTGGAACTTTTATTTTAGTTTCTCCTAAATGCGTCTTTATTGTTTTGGTTCCATAGCCATTTCGTGAATTAGGATTGTTGCTTTTTTGATGCTTATCGTAATCTAAATGTGCATCTAATTCGCCTTCTAAAATCTTTTCTACACCACGTTTGTGCAGTTGTTCTATAAAACTGGTTAGTTCTGAACCTGTTTTAAATTGTTTTAAAAATTCTTCGTTTAATAAATCTTCTGGTTTCATAATAAAAGTGTGTTTATAAATTTAGTGATTATTTAATCGTAAAGTTATTTCCGAAATTTTTCCTCATGGAGCAATTTAAATATTGCTCTAGAAAAATTTCAGAATAACTTTACTTACACACTTTTTGGTTTAGTACCCCAATGCATTCCGAACTTGATTCGGAAACTATTTAATTTTAAGTATAAGGTGTAGAGATTCCGGGTTCAAGCCCGGAATGACAGAGGGTGTCTAATACAGGAAAGTAAAGCATGACAAAGGTTAGGATTCAGCATGACAAATATCTCACAAAAAAATTCACGCGGTAGCAAAGTTCCTTACAAGAAAACAAACATAGAAGATTCTACAATTTAGTCTCAATCCAAATACTGGCGTGCAATACCGTTTTTGGCCTTATCAATATTGTATTATTTGAGTCTAATAAATAATAGGTAGGAGTACCTGTTATATAATAATCTTTTGCAGCTTGGGTGTCCCAACCTTTAAAATCGCAATAGGTTTGTTGCCAAGGTAAATTTTTATAGGTATTTTTAAATGTAACTTGGTCTGTGTCTATACTTATATACACAATTTCTACATTTTTATCTTTCCAATTTTTATAGTTTTCTACTAATTTTGCAATCTCTTTTGTACAATGAGGACACCAACTTGCGCCAAACACCACTAATTTATTAGTTTTTAGATCGCTTAATTTTTTATTGTTGGCAAATACTATTTCTGGAGCTATATTGCCTGGTTTCATTTTTCTGTAGCTTTCTAATTTTGCAGCTACATCATCATTTAAAGAACATTGTTGGGTATCTAACAAATAAAGAGACACATATTCTGATGCCTTAATTAAACTACGTTTTTCAAAATAATTATATAAATTATCTGCTACTGTATTTAATAAACTATCGTTTTCTTGTAAGTTGTCTATAAGATATTTAGAACTTAAATTCATTTGTACATTTATACTATCTAAAGATTGCCCCATGTTTTCTAGCAACATATAATGCCCTTCTATAAACTCTTTAAATAAACCACTGGTTTTAAAGTTTGGGTGGTTAAAATCTGTGGTTCTAAAAAAAGAAATAGCATTGGGTATTTGGGCTGTTTTTTTTCTGACAATAACAGGCATTTCTTGCACCATTTTACGGTAAGGTATAAACCAGCGTATATAACTCTCTTTATTTAAATTGGCTACAAATTGGGCGTCTTCTTTTTGTAAACGGGTTTGTTCTTTATTTAGTTTTTTTAAAAACTTGTTTTGTTTGGCAAACAAAGGTTTGTTTTTGTATAAAGGCTGTAAAAATGTTAAGGCAGATAAGGCATTGCTACGCAAACTTTGGTCTTTGGCATATTTTATAAAGTTGTTGTTTTCTTTACTGTTTATAAATTGCAAACTATCTGTTTCTTTTAAATGCGTACCATTTATATGTATACTAGGTTGTGTTAAAACAAATACCAAGCTATTATTGTCTTGGGTGTTTAAAATAGCCATACCCTTGTAGTTTTTTGGGTAGTTTAGGCTAAAGTTACCTAGGCTGTCTGCCACAGTTGTGGCTAAATTTACTGTTTTGTAGTAGTTAAAACCTGTTAAGGTAATTTGTTGCCCTTTATGTTGTTTTAGGTTGCCTTTTAAGGTTTGGGCAGTTATTAATACACTATACATTAGTGTAATTAGCATAAATACTTTTTTCATTTTTATAATTTTGTTTCTGTCTTGTTATTACACCCTGTTTGTCTTTCTGTAGAAATCCTTTACAGTTTGCTCTACTTTTGCAGGCCTCATAAAGGATGACAAACGGTATGATTTCTAATTATATTTTACTTTATTTTTAGTTTAAAACTGCATAGCAAAAATTGTTTTCCTTAATTCAACGAACAGAGTTACCGTTAGCCCTATTGTTAGTATTCATGTTAGCATTACTGTTGTTACGGTTACCTGCTGCGGGGTATTAAACACAAACTTGAATTTTACAAAAAATGTAAATGACTAAATAAATAGTCTTGTCCTTATTTTAGATTTTAGCATATGCGAGAATAACAATTTTAACTAAAAACTTTAAGAAAGCAATTGCTAATAAACAAGGGCTGTGTTAGGAATAAAAAGCACACCTAATACCAAACCTTTTTTTAAGATTTATGCACTAGCTCTGGCTATATATTTTTGCCATGCTGTTAATTGTTTTGATAATTCTTCTATATTAATATTAAGTTTTATATAGACTTTATTACCTATTATATGTAAATCTTTACTAATGCGCCATAACAAGCATACCATTTCTAAGTGCTCTTTTATTTGAGTAATAGCGTCTATTCTTTTTGAACCTTTGTTTTTGTTTGCGGTATAAATATGTATTAATAATTGTAAACTTTGTTCTTTTAATTTTTCGCCCAAAGTATATTTATGTTCTCTAGCAAAACTTTTGGTTATTTTATGAATATCTATTAACATATCGTATCCTAATTTAACGGGTAAGCTAGTGAATAATGCCATTGCCAATACTCTGTTTTTATATATGATTTAGAATAATTTTTTGTGAACCCGAAGAAATAATGAAACTTACTGTTTAGTTGTTGCAATGCTTTTACAATTAAATTGTATGTTTTTGCATGGCTTAATGTACCTAAATATGAGTTTAATGTTGCTATTATTTGTTTCATGATTGCCCACTCTATTTTAAAAGATGCATCTACTAACTTATTAATTTGTTTTATAGCATTGTAAAAATTATTTTTTGTACGATTGCTAATATATGTACGATACGGTTTAATATAATGGCCTAAAAATAAAGCACCTTTACTATAATGCTGTAGGTATAATTTTTAGGATGAATGGTTAAGCCTATATTGTCTAACTCGCTTTGTACTAAAGGAATTATGTTTTTTAAGAGGTTTTTGTTTTTATGTACAAAAACCATATCATCTACATACCTACTATAATACTTAATTTGTAAGGTGTTTTTTATATAATGGTCTAATTGGTTTAAATAAATATTGCCAAATACTTGCGAGGTTAAATTGCCTATAGGTAAGCCTATACCATTGGGTTTGCTAAACAAACTTTTATCTTTTGGTAAGGTTTTCCAATTAGAACGGTTTCCTTTAATTCTACAACCTATTGCTACATTGGTAAAAATAGTTTTTTGTAAAAGAAAATTTAAGGTAGTATAGTCTAAACCCAAATACCGTATTTTTGGCTTTAAAAACTGAATTACTTTATTATAGAGTATGCTATGACTCATATTCATAAAATAACCTTTAATGTCTAATTTAAGAATATAGGCCTCTTGTTTATAGTTATTTGAACAAGATTTTATAAAATGATTTAACCTTTTTGTACCATGTAAAGTACCTTTACCTTTACGGCAACTATAGCTATCTGGTATTAAATAAGGGGCTACGTGGTCTTGATAAATGCATCTATATATTAAGTGATTCACCACACGATCTGAAAAATCTACAGCAAAAATTTCTCGTTGCACAGGTTTATAAACCATAAATGCAATACTAGGTTTAGGTATATAAGTTTTATTTGTTATTTGTTGGGCTAATTCATATAATTTGGTTTCTACATCTATCTCGAAAGCTAATTGATTGTTTGTATTACGTTTATTTTTGCGTGCCTCTAGGTAAGATAAATAAAGTTGGTAATATAGGTTTTGCATTGTTTTTTAAAACTTACTGTTTTACTACTTTTTTTTAATACAAGCAAAGTGTAACAATTAACGCTTTTAATTTTGCTACAAACTGCATAGCCTGCATAGGTGATTTGTTTGCTAAATCAAAATTTTTAATTTCTTGCTGTATTTGTAAAATACTGTTAGGTTTTGTTTTTTGTTTAGTTATAGTGTTATTAAGTTCTAGAATTGTATTGCACCAATTTATATATGCTTTCTCCTTATTAATATAACTAATTTTATATGCTATAAAGCTAGGTGTTTCTTCAATTTTTTGAAGCTGTTTATTTTGGTATATTAAACCATTTTTTAAAACTAAACTATATGGAAAACCTAAACTAAACACTTGTTGGTTTACGGTTTTAATAAATTTACTGTTTACTTTATACCCTTTTATATGTTATATAAACCACATACATTGCATTTTGGTTATATACTTTGCAAAACATGCCTTCTTTAAAACAATACAATTTATTATTTTGAGTAACCAGTGCTATTTTATTTTCAGTTGTCATTATTAAATTTGGTTGTATTATTAATAAGCAAAAACATAAATATTAATTTTTTTTTGACCGCTTACGCGGTTTTAGAATAAAAACCCGCCACCCTAAAGGGATGGCAGGTTAAAGTGCCAAAGTGCACAAATACATACAAAGTGTCTATTCCTTAATGCAACGAACAGAGGCACCGAAAGCCCTATTGGCAGTATTCACGAAAGAATTACTGCTAGTGAAGAGTAGTAAACGTGCAGGAGAACCACTAACCGTACTTGACCAATAGTAACCGGCACTACCAATAGAGCTAAGGGCACCATTGACGTAGCTACGGATACCTCCTGCGGGAAGCTTTAAAGCACTACCATATGCTCCAGCTGCATTGTTAGTAGAAAAAGCTAAACGCTCATTATTTAACTCAGTTTCTGTAGGTACTCTATATCCTGTTGGGCAAGGATCATTATTACCTGCTTGCCATAAAGTATTGTCTTGTGTACTTAACCAATCACTAGAACCAACAATAAAGTTTGCACCTTCACTACCACTAACTACAGCTCCTGAAGATGTTGCACTTGTTCTTATTTGGTGTCCATCTGCTGCTCTACCCCATTGGTATAAATGTCCGTAAGCCGCAGCATCTGTACTATTACCTGCTTGTTGTGTAGCCCCTAAGTTACGGTCCATCCAAATTGTACCGTTTTGTCCTGCAACGTCTACTACCGTAGTAGTACCACCTTCAGATGCGCTAGTACCACTAGTAACATTAATAAACTCGTTACCATTGTTTACATATAATCCTTTTGTTGTACAGTCTAAACAATACACTATTAAACCTTCTGCTGGAGAGGCAATGGCATTCATTTGTACTTGTGTCATACGTGGTGGTAAAAAACCTTTTGTTGTGCTTACTACATCTAAAGATGCAGACGCATCTGGGTTTGTTGTACCTACACCTACTTGTGCAATACTTGTAAAACTTGCTACAATAAATGCAACGCTTAATAATATTTTTTTCATAATTGTTGTTTTAAATTAGCCCCTCTTAATCTCCCCAAAGGGGAGAAACTCTCACTCTTGTTTTTTTCTAGTAATTAGAGTCTTTTAAAATGAGCATTTCTGTTATTTAATTTATTTGTTGTTATTTATTTATTTTGAGATTTCTCCTTGTTCCTCGTTCGAAATGACAAAAGGTTTGTGAGTTATTCTCCTTTATTTATTGAGATTACTTTTCTTAATGAACAGATTACTTTGTTCCTGGCAATGACAGATTATTAGAACTTTTTAATGAAACCTATTGTTAGATATCTGTGAGTTCCCATATACTTTTCTGAAGCGAACCTGTAACCAAATTTAGCTGTAACTCCAAAACTTGAATTTTTAAACCATGCATTAATACCTGCAGACGGATTAAAAGCAAAAGAGTCTTTAGAGTTGGCAATGGTGTTAGGCGCTTTTATATAATTGGCCCCTAGTGCTACAAATGGTACAAAGAAAGTACCTGTTTTAAATTTGTATCCACCTTCTAAATTTGCAGAAAAGTAATTTACAGGATTGCTCCATAAGCCTGTTTCTTTTGCTACACTAAAAGAAGCACTTGCCGCAGTAAAAAAGTTAGATTTAAAAGTTCTAGCGACACCAACCGTAAGCCCTACATTAACCATATCTCCTAATCTATCTACGTCAGACTGTGCATCCCAACCTGCAATAACCCCAAAAGTGGCATCTACCGTCCAGTAGCTATTTCCTTTTTCAAAAAAACGAGCGTCGTTTTTGTTACCATCGGCTTGAGCAACCGCCAAAAAACTCATTAAAAAAGCGCATGTTGTAATAATTGTTTTTTTCATTGTATGTGTGTTAATATGTATGTTCGAATTAAAAATCAAAGCCTGTACCTGGATCATCAGGGCTTTGTGCTTGTGATTTTTGTGGGTTTAAAATCATATAGGTACCTAATGCAGTTAATGCTGCATATTTCCCATAATTACCAATTTTAGAAATAGCTTCTTTTCTTGTAATTTGATTTTTGTTTTCTGTTTGTTCTTTTTTTTCTTTCATCTTATATTTTTTAAAATTTAAAGTTTTTAAAAAGTTATTCTATAATTAACTTTTTAGTGTACTCACCTTTCTCTGAAACAATATTTACGATGTAAATTCCTGTTGCTAAATTTGTTGGCAGTTGAATGTCTTTTACTTGACCTGCAACAAATTGATTTGTAAGTATTTTTTTACCAGTAACACTGTACATTTTTAGAGTTGAATTATTTTGTGTGTTTAAACCTACAATTCTAAGAACGTTGTTTTGTGTTTTATAAATATTTATAGCGTTTGCTAAAGGGGCGTTTTCTGTATTTAGCACTTTACTAGAAGTGTATAAGAAAAAACGACCAGTACCATTTAAACTTTTGGTTACATTTATTTTATGAGAAGTTTCTGTTAACTTTGCAAATGTGTTATTTTTTTTATCCTCTAAATAAACATCTACACCTTTTGGTAAATTATTTACAGAAACACTAAAACTTAATTCTTGGTTGGCTGCAGCTCTAACAGATAAAGGTATTGCTATGTTGCTATTTATGCTGCTAGTAGGTAAGCTTTGTATTGTAAAATCGATACCTTTACTATCTGATACTAAGTGAGTATCTAAAGAAAAAGTAGGTGTTCCGTCTTGATATGCGCCTGCATCGTAACCAACGTCTAAACCAGTAGTAGCTTCTTCTAAAAACTCGATGGTTGTTGATTTGCTAGCAGAACCATTAGAAACATACAAAGAAATTGTAGGAGTAGCGTTGCTTGTTTTATAAAAAGTTGCGGTACTATTTTGATGATTTTGCAAAGCTTTTGGAAAAGTAAATGTTTCGTTTGCACTTTTAGCCGCTACTAAAAAGGCTTGTCCTGGAGCTAATTGTAAAGCTGGGTCAGAATGTCTTAATGGCGCATAAGTAGTTCCATTCCATATATATAAAAAAGCAAAACTTGGGTCTAGTTTATCGATGTTTTCACTTAAAACATTTGCAACTGCGTTTGCATTGTTGTTAGCAGGTAAAAAAGAAGGATATGGGTTACCCACACATGCCCAAAAATTAGTTCCACTAGAAATTTTTGGTATCGATACAGTTACATCTTCATCTGCTAAAGCGCCCGTAAAAGTATAATTACCAGCAGTTGTTTTTTTCATACTATAACCAACACCCGACTCGAAATTAGCTAACGTTTCTTGATTTTCTTTTGTGGGTGCAGTGTTGTGGTAGGTCCACCTTTTTGTAGGGGTGTTTGTATTTTTATAATACGACACTCCATAATTACTAGAAGCTCCACTTTGTGCCACATTATTGCTAGCATCTGCAATAAAACTAGAAACACTATAAGTTGCTACTGGAGCAGAGATTAAATGCCAATCGGTATCTGAAATATGGCGTTTGTAAGTGATGTTCCCTGCTGCATTTCCATCAACAATAAAAGAACCACTTTTTGTGGCGTCAGATTCTACTGTTAAGTTTCCGACAACAGAAACATTGCTTCCTGCATATAATACACCTCCAGGCAGAGTTGTTATTTCCCCTCCTGATGCCACATGAAAGTCTTGAGACCATGCCACATTTGTGATTATTATGCAGAACATTAAATTCATAATTTTCTTCATAATTTATTTGATTTTGTGTTTAACAATGCCACAAAGGTCTTGTATATAAACGACGGGTAGTGTTTAGAATAAATAAGTGGTCGATATTAGAAACAATTGGGAGTAAAGGGGTGTAAGCGTTTTTTAAGAAATGGTATTACACCTTCTGAAATTATTTTACATAAAATTTCAGATAGTGTATAAATATTTAAGAAGTATGATTGAAAAAAGCCTCTTTTATGCGCTAAAAGTGGCACGTTGCAAACGGTCGTTAATCGATTTTCCTAAGCCATTATTAGGAAAACGCTCTGTAATTATTACATCTAATTGTAAGCGATCTAATTGATGTAAAGAATCGTATAATTTAGAAGCTGCTTCTTGCAAAAAACCCTTTTCAGATAAAATAATTTCTATTAAGTTTTTATTCTTTAAAGAAGTTTTAAAAACTAAAACTCCAATTTTTTTATTCGGGTGCTTTTTAATTTCTTCGGCAACATTATCAACCAGAAAAGTTTTTGTAGATGGGGCATAATGTCTTGCCAACATTCCTGGAGCATCTGGGCTTTGTTCTTTCTTGTTTTTAATGGTAATTTCACCCACAATTGCTTTAATATCTTCTAAAGCCAAAGCACCTAACCTGTAAATAATTGGCTCGTCGTTTTCGAAACCAATAATGGTAGATTCTATTCCGTTTTCGCAAGAACCACCATCTAAAACTTGCTGAATATCATTTTTAAAATAACGTTCTACATGCTCTGGTTTTGTCGGGCTAATGCTACCAAAAGGGTTTGCGCTTGGTGCGGCCAAAGGAAAAGGCAATTGTCTTAAAAGCTCTAAAGTTACAGGGTGATTTGGAATGCGAACAGCAACAGTATCTTTTCCAGCGGTAATTAAATCTGGAATTTTTTCATTCTTTTTTAAAACCAAAGTCATAGAACCTGGCCAAAAAGCCTCTGCCAATAATTTTGCTTTTTGGGGAATATGAGTTACTATATTTTCTAATTCTTTAACCTCAGAAATATGCACAATTAACGGATTAAAAAACGGGCGCTTTTTCGTAGAGAAAATGCTATTTATTGCTTTTTCACTAAAAATATTTCCTGCCAAACCATACACGGTTTCAGTAGGTATGGCTACCAATTGCTCGTTAGTTAATAGTTTTACGGCCTTTTGTATGTCTTTAGAAATAATGCTCATAATTCGGTTGCGAAATTACGCATAAAATTAATTTCGACATAAAATAGAAAAGAACTTTTAATCGAAAAGAATTCTTCGAAGATTTGCCTCGGGGTTTGTGTTGAAATTGTTATTCCTGTGAAAATGGGAATCTAAATACAGAATTTTTGTTTTTAACTTTTTTTAGGTGAAAATGAAACTAGTAAAATGCCTCTGTGGATCTGCCTTAAGATAGAGTTGTTTTAAAGAAATTTTTTATTTTTTTTTCAACCAAGCACGAATTTCTTTTCGCAAAGAAATTTCGGGTTTAGGCAGCGGAATGGTTTTACCAAATTGTTTACTTCTATTGAATTTAGAATACAAAATTTTACGTTGTTTCCAATCTTCTGGAAATAGCGCTAAATAACCGTTAAAAATGTTTTGTTCTGTTGGTTTGTCTTTTAAATTGTCGAATATTTTCTTAAATTTTTCGTCTTGGTTCGTAATCATAAGGTAAAGATAGGTAAAGAAAATGTTTTAATAAGCCTATGGTTTTTTAATGCTAAAAGTTGTTAAACAGGTTTCGTCTAGATTATAAAGGCATCCTTTTTTTGAGGAACGAAAAAAGATATCGTCTTTCGACTTCGCTCAAGATAAATTCCAAGCTATAAATAGCTTTAAAAAAATAGTTAAGATTTATTTTGAATTTAACAAAGCAAAACGCATTGCTTTTGCCTTTAATAGACATTCTTCGTACTCTTTTTCTGGACTCGATTTTGCTGTAATTGCACTGCCCACAGAGTAAGAAATGTACTTTTTTTCTTTGTTATATAAAATGCTTCGGATGATTACATTAAAATCGAAATCGCCATTTGGGGTAAAATAACCTACAGTGCCAGAATAGAGGCCACGCTTGGTTTCTTCTAAGTTTTCGATAATTTTCATTGCAGAAACTTTTGGAGCGCCTGTCATGCTTCCCATAGGAAACGTGTCTTTAATAACGTCCACAGAATGGGTGGTTTTTTCGATTTCGGAAACCACTGTAGAAATCATTTGATGGACTTGTTTAAAGGAATATACTTTGCATAATTCTTCGACTTTTACACTTCCTTTTTTAGCAGTTTTAGATAGGTCGTTTCTTACCAAATCTACAATCATTACATTTTCTGCACGTTCTTTAATATCTCTCGATAAATCGGATGCAATTTTGGCATCGTCAATCGAGCTAACCAATCTTTTTGCGGTTCCTTTTATTGGCTGAGAAATAATTTTACGACCTTCTTTACGAATGTATCTTTCTGGTGAAGCACACAATGCATATTGATGTGCTATTTTTAAAAATGTGGCAAATGGAGGTTCTGAAATTTGGTTTAAATGCTTGTAAACTTCAACAGGATTTATGGTTGAATTTTTAGCATAAAATTCTTGACAAAAATTGGCTTCGTAAATATCGCCTCTATGGATATGTTCTAAAACTTTGGTAACTTTATGGTGGTATTCGTCTTTATGAATTCTTAGTTTTATTTTAATATCTGGTTTAAATTGTTTTATTTTAAGATTTCTCGACTTCGCTCGAAATGACATTTTAGAAATTTCTTCAAAATCACTTTCAATCTTATTATCTACCATTTTTAAATACTGAAATTCAATGGTATTTTCTTTAATAAAAAGTAGTTTTTGAGGTTGAAAAAAATACAAATCTGCAAAATTTAATCCGTCGAAATTTTTTGAAGAAAGTCGTTCGACATCGTTTTTTACGTCGTAAGAAATGTAGCCGAAAATATAGTCTTTGGTTGTGGTTTGGTATGCTTTTAATTTCTCGAAAGCTTGGTAATAATCTGTTTTTATAGAAGTAAATTCTTCTACTGCCAAAGCAGCATCGAAACTAGAATATTGTTGTTCGTAGTTGTTAGAATCTAACCAAATTGCGGTTTCGAATTGTTGGCTCCAGTACAAAAGATTTTGTTTGAAATTAGCCATATTTTCAACAGAAAAAGTACGAATGGTTCTTTGCATATTTGAGGCAAAAATACAATATTTTGATATTTTATTGGTACAATCGGTTTGCAATAGGAATTTTTAAACTAATTCCTGTTTGTACATCAGGCGAATTGTTTAGAGATAAATCTTCTTTTAAATAGATAGAAAAGCTATAATTTTCTCTTCCATAGGTGTACATCCAGCTCCAGGCAGATTGGTAATCGTACAATTTCTCAAAACCATTTTGCCATCCAGAATGTATTTCTTGCCATTTGCCAACCAATTGATAATAGTTGGCTTCGTCTCTTTTGCTAAAACTCGATTGTATTTGATAATTTGCAGAAACAGCATGGTAGTTTCCTTTTCGAGTGTATTTTGTGTATTCTAACATTCCTTCGAAACTCAACAAATATTTGTTATTACCTAGTTGAATGTTCTTTTTAAAATCGACAATATTTCTTCTTAAAATGGCTGTTCCAAAAGATGTTCTAATTTCATTGGTGTTTTTTAAGTGCCATTTTTTTACAATGTTTCCAGAAAAGCCAAAGTCTAAAGAAGGGTTGTCTTTAGAGGTATTGACGCCTAAATCCGAACCAAAATTTAGAAAAATATTTTTCTTTTTAAGGTTGATAAAATTTGGATAATAAAAATGATGTACCTCAATTCCCGCAAAAATAAATTGACCGTCTTTTAGCTCTAATTTTCGTCCTTTTCTATCTTGATAACGAACATTTACTTGATTTAATCCGTAATATTTTCGCCCAAAAGGATCTTCGCCACCAGCAATATTGCTATGAAACCATTCTATGCTTTCGTCACTTGTAAATAACGAAAACGGATATTTTCCTTTGGTTACTAAATAAGAGCGAAGTGAAACAGCCAACTCGTGATTTTTAGCAACTTTTGTGTTAAAATCGATTCTAAAATTTTTAAAAACAGCATCTATAACGATGTTTTCGTATAAAGCAGGTGTTGTTTGTTGATCTTTATAAAAATTTCTGTTATACCAAATTTTTTCACGAAGTCGATTTCTTATGGTATTGTCTTTTGGTAAATACATTTCTACAAAAGGATGAAACGTATTGGCACTTGCCAACGAAATATTCAACACCATTTTTTGAGGCGGACGTACCTTAAAATTCTGGTTTATTCGTGCAGAAAACAACCCAAAATGATGAATGGGCAACATACTTGGTTTGTCTATTCCGTTTTTTAATCGAATAGTATCTTTCTTTTGACTGAATGAAAAAAAAGAAGTCACTAAAAATAAAAGAGAGAAAGTAATTTTCTGCATTTTGTAAAAATAAGCAAAGTTTGAGATTAGAGAATTAAGTATAGAGTAGTAAGAAATGGTATAAATTTAGAGAAAAATTCGCCATCTAAATCCGTGTCTAAAAACCACAAAATCAAAAATAATAAGACCTTTTAAGTGAATTACTTAAAAGGTCTTAATTATAGTTATTTTAAACATTTCAAAAAAAAGAAACATTTAAAAATTATGCATTTAAAGGTTTTCCATCCCAAGCCGCTTTTGCAGCTTCTTTTACAGCTTCAGAATACGTTGGGTGACCATGACAAATTCTTGCCAAATCTTCTGCAGACGCCCTGTATTCCATTGCAACTGCAGCTTCCATAATTAAGTCAGCAACTCTTGCGCCAACCATATGAACGCCTAAAATTTCATCCGTATTTTTATCTGCCAAAACTTTTACAAATCCGTCTATATCTCCACTTGCACGAGACCTACCTAAAGCTCTCATCGAAAATTTACCAGCTTTATAATCAACTTTTGCTTCTTTTAATTCGTCTTCAGTTTTACCAACTGCCGCAACTTCTGGCCATGTATAAACGATTCCTGGAATTAAATTATAATCGATATGTGGTTTTTCACCAGCTAAATATTCAGCAACAACAACACCTTCTTCTTCTGCTTTGTGTGCTAACATTGCACCTTTTACAACATCACCAATTGCGTAAATATTGTTTATATTGGTTTGTAAATGATCGTTTACAGAAATTTGCCCACGCTCATTTACTTCCACACCAACTTTTTCTAAACCTAAACCTTCTGTATATGCTTTTCTACCAACAGAAACCAAGCAATAATCTCCAGAAAACTCAATTTCTCTATCTTTTTTATCAGTTGCTTTTACTGTAATTGTATCACCATTTCTTTCAACAGCGCTTACTTTATGACTTGTGGCAAATTTAACACCTTGTTTCTTTAACACCTTTTGTAATTCTTTAGAAACATCAGCATCCATTCCTGGCACAATCTTGTCCATATATTCTATTACGGTAACATTTGCCCCTAATCTTTTATATACAGAACCTAATTCTAAACCAATTACACCACCACCAATTACCAATAAATCTTTAGGAATTTCGGATAATTTTAAAGCCTCTGTAGAAGTAATAATTCTTTCTTTATCAATATTAATAAAAGGTAAAGAAGATGGTTTTGAGCCAGTTGCAATAATAATGTTTGTTCCTTCTATTGTTTCTGAAGAACCATCATTTTTTGTGATTTTCACATGTGTTTTATCTTCAAAAGAACCTAAACCTTCAAAAACATCAATGTTGTTTTTGTCCATTAAGTATTTGATTCCTCCAGTGGTTGTTACTACAACTTTTGCTTTTCTCTCTATCATTTTTCCGAAATCTATTTTCGGAGTTTCTACCGTAATTCCATGCTCTTCAAAATGATTTACAGCGTCGTAATAATGATGTGAAGAATCTAACAATGCTTTTGAAGGAATACAACCCACATTTAAACAAGTGCCGCCTAAAGTTGCATATTTTTCTATAATTGCTACTTTTTTACCCAATTGAGAAGCTCTAACCGCAGCAATATATCCTCCAGGACCAGAACCAATTACAATAATATCGTATTTCATAAGTACCTTTGTTTTTATTTTTTTGACAACCTTTCGGTTTCAATTTTAAATATAGTTGACAAAAATACGGATATTTTTACAGAATAAAGTGAGAATTACGTAGTTTTACCACTATAATTATTATAATATTTTACCCATGAAAATTCTTAAAAAAATACTGTTAGTTTTACTTGTGTTATTTGTAATCGCACAATTTTTTAGCCCCGAAAAAAATGATGGAGATATGGCTTCTGTAGAACCATTTTTAATGGAAACATATCCGCCAGCAGATGTAAAAGAGATTTTAAAAATCACTTGTTTCGATTGCCATAGCAATAAAACAATATATCCATGGTATTATAAAATTACTCCTGTAAATTATTGGTTAGCAGACCATATTAAAGATGGAAAAAAACACCTAAATTTCTCTGCTTGGAACGATTATTCTATGAAGAAGAAAGAGCATAAAATGGACGAGTTACACGAAGAAGTAGAGAAAGGAGAAATGCCTTTAAAATCGTACACATGGACCCACGCAAATGCCAATTTAACGCAAGCACAAATAGATGCAGTTGTGGCTTGGGGAAAAAGAGTGCAAACAGAATATAAATCGAAAATGCAAGCCAAATAATTGCAAAAAAAATCGCTATTAATAATTGGTTATGTTTGGGTAGAACCCAATTCTTCTGCTGCAGGAAAAAGAATGTTGCAGTTAATCAATCAGTTTTTAGAACGAGATTATAAAATTACTTTTGCTTCGTATGCCATAAAAAGCGAAAAAGCAATCGATTTAAATATGCTAGGAATTAGTGAGGTTTCTATTGAATTAAACAATACTTCTTTTGATGTTTTTATAAAAAATTTGCAACCAGAAATGGTGTTGTTTGATCGTTTTATGGTGGAAGAACAATTTGGGTGGCGAGTTGCAGAAAATTGCCCAAAAGCAATTCGAATTTTAGACACAGAAGATTTACATTGTTTGCGAAAAACCAGAGAAATCTGTTTAAAAAGTAAAGTAGATTTTTCTATTGATGAACTCCTAAAACAGGATATTACCAAAAGAGAAATCGTAGCTATTTTAAGATGCGATTTGTCTTTAATAATTTCTACTTTCGAAATAGAATTGCTAAAAAATACCTTTAAAATAAAAGATTCTTTATTGCTTTATGTTCCTTTTCTTTTTGATGAAATAGACGAAACTCATCAGCATAAATGGAAAAATTTTGAAGAAAGAGATCACTTTATTTTTATTGGAAATTTTTATCACAAACCCAATGTAGATGCTGTTTTAACTTTGAAAAATAAAGTTTGGAAAGAGGTTAGAAAGCAATTGCCAAAAGCAGAAATGCATATTTATGGGGCGTATGTAAACCAACAAATACAACAACTGCACAATAAAAATGAGGGGTTTATTATTAAAGGTTTTGCAGAAGATGCCCATAAAGTTGTTGGCAATGCAAAAGTGGTTTTAGCACCTATAAATTTTGGAGCAGGAATTAAAGGTAAATTAACAGAAGCCATGCTTTGTGGAACGCCAAGTGTAACCACTTCAATTGGAGTAGAAGGGATGTCTAATAACTTGCCTTGGAATGGTTTTGTAGTGGATAATTATTCTGAATTTGTATCAAAATCAGTTCAATTATATTCGGATAAAAATATTTGGGAACAATCTCAAAAAAATGGTGTAGAAATTATCAATTCGATTTACAGCAAAGAAAAAAACGGAGACTTATTTTTCAATAAAATAGAAGAAATTCAATATCATTTAGAAAACCATAGAACGAATAATTTTATGGGAAGTTTGTTACGACATCAAACTTTACAAGCCACAAAATATATGAGTAAATGGATTGAAGCTAAGAATAAATAAGCCGTTTTTAGGTTGTATTTTTAATATTCAGTAAAAAATTATACCATTTATTATTTTATATTAAATTCAGGTTAATAAGAATTTAAGCTAGATATTTTTCTAAAAACAAGGTTTCCTGTTCCTGTTACTTCTATTTTCTTTTCAGAAGCGGTATTTCCATTTTTTAATAGTTGAATCGTAAAGGTGTTTTTTCCTTTTTGTAGAGGAATTCTAGTATAATAGATTTTTTGAGGCAAACTTTGCCAATTTCTAGTATCTGCACCTTCTGTTATGGAGTTAAAAATACCTAGCAATGCTCCTAAATCTTCATTTTTATCTCTTACTAAATATTCAGAAGTTTTTTTCACTGCCAAACGTAATGCTACTTTTCCTATTTCTCTTAGGGTTCTGTCTTTTAAGGTCTTAAACGCTATTTCTTCGTAATTTTGAGCAAGCTGAAAATGGTAGGTTTCTACAGAATCTTTTTTTATTGTAGCATCTGTAAAATAAGGGTGCCTTGCGACATATTTAGGAAATGCGACGTTAAAAACACTAATATCAGAAAATTTATTTTTTTTATTTTTCTTATTGCTAATAGGTATTGGTATATTAAGATTTAATTCTTTATTATAGATGGTAACAATACCTGTTTCTTTTCCTGGCAAAATGGTAAATGCAAAATTATTTTCGTCTTTATAAGGAATTAATCCATTTTCCCAAAAAATAATTACTTCGCCATTGCTGTTGTTTTTTTCTGTATAATCGTAATTTAAAAGCTTTTTGTAACGTAAAAACTCATTTGTAAAACCTAAATGTTTTGCAGTTCTTAAAAGATCTTCTTTTAATTGGTTTGGAATATCGACTCCAAAATAATGCCCTTCGTTTTTTAAATACAAATCAACAGCATTTCTGTAAGAAATAAATGCGTCGTTTATATTTCCAGAAGATTCATACAGCATGCCTTGCAAGCTTAATGCAAAAGCATCTGTGGTATATCTATTTTTTTGGTCACTTGGGTATTTTTCGTTTATTTGTTGAAGCTGTAAATTTATTTTTCTAACTTCTACCAAAGCTTCATCGAACTTGTTTAAAAAAGTATAATTTAAAGCTTTGTAATAATGGATTGCCACTTTTTCGAAATCTTCGCCTAAATAGGCTTCTTGTTCTGGGTTTAAAAGTGTGCCCAATATTTTGCCACCAACATCTCTTTTATTTTCTAAAATAAAATCGTCTGCTTTATTTAAAAAGGTATTGCTTAATTCGTAATCGTTATCTAAATAAGCAACTTTTCCTTTTTCTAAATAATAGAGTAATAAATTTCTATCTTTTTTTAGAAACTTGTTTTTGTCTAATTTTTCGAGTGCTAATTGGGTGTTTCCGTTTTGTAATTCTTGTTGAAATGCTTCACTTTTTACATTATAGGTACTGCCGCAACTGCTTAAAAAAAGTAATACAAACAAGTTGTAGATTATTATTTTTAATGAAATTGGATTTCTCATAAAATCTAATGTTAAAAAGCTTTCCTAGGGTAAGTTATAGGAAAGCTTTTTTATATAATTTAAGGTTTAAAAAAATTAATTTTTAATGTATTTTTTAATTTTCTTATCACCAATCCAAACTTTTTCGTTGGTTTGTATGTTTGTAAGTTCTAAATCTATTTGATAATAAACTACTTTTTGTCTTCCTAATGCATCTACAATCGAGTTGATGTTTCCTTGCAACATAAAATCTGCACCTGCTTCTAAACCAAACTTTTTAACGGTAGATAAAGAAGCGTTTTCTTGTTGGTCTGCACGTTCTGCTCTTAACTCTTCTCTCATTTTACCTCCAGAAACAATACGCGCATTTTGTCTTTTTATAAATGCTTTTTCTATTTCTTTCGTAAAAGTTTCGGCATCTATATGTTCGTGTGTTTTATTACGCACCAAACCAACAATTATAATTGGTTTTTTTCCGTTTTCTTGTACAAAATCTGTTAGCCAATTTCCTCTAAGAATTTCGTCTGTTAACTCCTCTGAAGCCAGTCTAGAATCTGTGTCGTTCCATCTTCCGCTAATATCTACTTGATCGTTTGTGTTGATGCGTACTACTTTTCTAGAACAAGAATTTAAGGTTAAAACTGCTACTGCAAGTATAAGGCCGATTGTTATTAATTTTTTCATTACTGTTATTGATTTGTTTTTTTTATTAAATTATAAAATGAGTCCGTAAAATAGTCCTAAACTTAACATTGTGTTAAATTGAGACCAGTTATTACTGTAATATCCGTTATAATAATTATCTGCTGGGTATTCGTATTCTATATATTGCGTGTTTTTAGCACGTTCCATTCTTTCTTGGTGCCTCCATAAACGGCTATTGGCTCTATATTTTCTTCTTAAATTTCTTAAATCTCGCCGATCTTGTAAAGGATCTATAGCTTTATAAGTTTCTTGGCTTGTAGTACCTTGTGTTAAGGTAGTTTCTTTATAGGTGTTTAAATAAACAGCCATACTTTTTTTATAATTTGGGTTTTGATCCAACACTTCCTCTTGAGCAAAACCTAAGAAAGTTGTAAAAAAAGCAATTAAGTAAAATGCGAAATGTCTCTTTTTCATAAATTGAATGATTAAATTATAGGCAAAATTAAGCATAAAAGACGTGAAGCTTTTTGCAATAACAACAGTTTAACGTTTATTTAGCAATAAAAAAATAAGTGTTTTTAGCATTAAGTAAGGTAATTGGCAGTCTTTTATATAGTTAGGTAAACCAACTAAAAAAACGGACAAATAAAGAATTTCTTAAAACCAACAATCCTCGAAGAAGAACCAGAGAGGTATTTCGCGGCTTTTATTTTCACTTAAAAAGGGCAACCCAAATACTGTATTTAGATTCCTGTTTTCAAAAAAGGAAACCCTGAGGCAGAACCTCGAGGATTTCTTTTCGATTAAACCAACCCTGCTCTTTTTAACAAAGCATCTGGTTTGGGTTCTTTTCCTCTAAAACGCTTGTATAAAATCATTGGTTTTTCTGTGCCTCCCTTAGAAAGTACGTTTTCTTTAAATTTGGTCGCTACTTTTTTGTTAAAAATTCCTTCTTCTAAAAAGTATTCAAAAGCATCTGCATCTAAAACTTCTGCCCATTTATAAGAATAATATCCAGCAGAATATCCACCTTGAAAAATATGCGAAAAAGCAGTGCTCATTGCATTTTCTGCAACATCTGGGTATAATTCTGTTGCTGCAAAAGCTTTGTTTTCAAAATCTTTAACATTTTTTATTTCAGATGGGTTGGTGCTATGCCAACTCATATCTAACAAACCAAAACTTAATTGACGAAGTGTTTGCATTCCTTCATGAAAACTTGCAGATTCTTTTATTTTTTCTACATATTTCATAGGAATTATTTCTCCTGTTTTGTAGTGTTTTGCAAAGATTTCTAAAGCTTCTTTTTCGTAACACCAATTTTCTAAAACCTGACTTGGTAGTTCTACAAAATCCCAAGAAACCGAAGTTCCAGACAAACTATTGTAAGTTGTATTGGCCAACATGCCATGTAGCGCATGCCCGAATTCGTGAAACAGTGTAGTTACCTCATTAAAAGTTAAAAGCGATGGTTTTGTTGGTGTGGGTTTTGTAAAATTACATACGATAGAAACATGAGGTCTTTCATTTACGCCGTTTTTAACTTGCTGAGGTTTGTAAGACGTCATCCAAGCACCATTTCGTTTGCCTTTTCTTGGATGAAAATCGGCATAAAAAACGGCTATAAAATTGCCATTTGTATCGGTTACATTGTAGGTTTTTACATCTTCGTGATATTTATCGATGTTAAAAACTTCTTCGAACTGCAAGTCGTACAAACGATTTGCAATTTTAAACACACCATTAATTACATTTTCTAATTTAAAATAGGGTTTTAAAATTTCTTGGTCTAAATTAAAAATTTCTTTTTTTAATTTTTCTGAATAATAGGCACCATCCCATTTTTGAAGTTGGTCTATTCCATCTAATTTTTTGGCGTATTTTTCTAATTTTTCAAATTCTTTTTTAGCAGCAGGTTTTGCTTTTTCTAGCAATTCTTTCGAAAAATCGAGTACTTTTTTAGGTGTTTCTGCCATTCTTTCTTCTAAAACAAAATGTGCATGTGTTTTATAGCCCAATAAATGGGCTCTTTTATGGCGCAGTTTTACAATGTCTAAAACAATTTGTTCGTTGTTGTTTTTATTATTTTGAAAACCTTTTTTACCGGCTGTAATTGCCAACTTTTTACGTAGTTCTCTATTATCTGCATAGGTCATAAAAGGGATGTAACTTGGGTAATCTAGTGTAAATATCCATCCTTCTTTGCCTTTTTCATTAGCCAGTTGTTTTGCAGCTTCTTTGGCAGAATCTGGCAATCCAGCAAGATCTTTTTCATTTGTTAAATGCATTTCAAACGCATTGGTTTCTGCCAAAACATTTTCACCAAATTGTAAAGATAGTTTAGATAATTGGGTGTCTATTTTTCGGAGTTCTGCTTTATCACTTTCGTTTAAATTCGCACCATTTCTTGCAAAACTTTTGTATTGTTTGTCTAACAACATTTCTTGCTCTGGTGTTAACTCTAAACTTTCTTTAGCATTAAAGACCTCTTTTACTCTTTTAAAAAGTGCTTCATTTAAAGTAATATCGTTTTTAAATTCACTTAACCAAGGAGAAACTTCTTGCGCTATTTTTTGAATTTCGTCATTGGTTTCTGCAGAGTTTAAATTAAAGAAAATACTGGTAATTCTATTTAATTTTTCGCCAGTAAAATCTAAAGCAACTGTAGTATTTTCGAAAGTTGGTTTTTCTGTGTTTTTAACAATTGCATGTATTTCGTTTTTTGCAATTTCTATGGCTTTTTTTATAGCGGGTTTATAATGCTCGTTTGTAATTTTAGAAAAAGGAGCCGTATTAAAATCTTGTAAAAGTGGGTTTTTAGTCATGAAAAATTTGTTTAAAAAATTAAAGAAACCTCACAAATAAAAAATCTGTGAGGTCTTTAATATTGTGCGAAGGTACTTATCTTTTTACGTTTTCAGAAGCTTTTTCAACTTTCAGTTTTAAACCTTCTTTATAAGCGATTATTTTATCTAAAACACATTTGTCTGAAGCGCCAATGATTTGGGCTGCCAAAATACCTGCATTTTTTGCACCATCTAAAGCAACAGTTGCTACAGGAACACCTCCTGGCATTTGTAAAATCGATAGAACAGAATCCCAACCATCTATAGAATTTCTACTTTTTATAGGAACACCAATAACTGGCAAAGGGCTCATAGAAGCCACCATTCCTGGTAAATGTGCTGCACCTCCAGCACCAGCAATTATTACTTGAATACCACGTAAATGGGCATTTTTAGAATAATCTACTAATTTTTCTGGAGTTCTGTGAGCAGATACAATATCTACTTCTATTTGAATATCTAAACTCTCTAAAATATCGATTGCTTCTTCCATTATTGGAAGATCTGAATCGCTTCCCATTATTATTCCTACCATAATTATTTACTTATTACTCGAATTGTTTCTTTTACTTTTTGCGCAATTTCTCTTGCTTTCTCTATATTTTCATCAACAATAGTTACATGCCCCATTTTACGAAAAGGACGTGTTTCTTTTTTTCCGTAAATGTGTGGTGTAACTCCGTCTATTTTTAAAATTTCTTCTATGTTTTGGTAAATAACCTTACCAGAACAACCTTCTGAGCCGACTAAATTTACCATAATTCCTGCAACTTTACTTTCTGTATTTCCTAAAGGAAGGTTTAAAATGCTTCGTAAATGTTGTTCGAACTGATTGGTATAACTGGCTTCAATAGAATAATGGCCAGAATTATGAGGTCTTGGAGCGACTTCGTTTACTAAAATTTTATCGTCTGTAGTTTGAAACATTTCAACAGCCAATAAGCCTACAAAATCTAACTCGCTTACTACTTTTAAAGCAGTTTCTCTTGCTTTTTTTGCAACATTTGCATCTATTCTTGCAGGGCAAATAACGTATTCTACTTGGTTTGCTTCTGGATGAAACTCCATTTCTACTACAGGATATGTGGTTGTTTCTCCATTGGCATTTCTTGCAACAATAACCGCCAATTCGTTTTTAAAAGGAACTAGTTTTTCGGTAATACACTCAACATTTGGCAAGTTTTTTAAGTCTTCGAAATTTCGAACGATTTTTACGCCATTTCCATCATACCCAAAACGTGCGGCTTTCCACACAAAAGGAAAATCGATGATATTGTTTTCGAAAGAATGTTTTAATTCTTCTAAATATGCGTAATGAGAAAATTCTGCAGTCGGAATTTTATGATCTATATAAAAGTTCTTCTGCCTTGCTTTACTTTGAATGATGCGCAAATCTTTCGGTTTCGGGTAAATCGTTAAACCTTCTTTCTCTAGCTTGTCTAAGGCATCTAAATTTACATTTTCTATTTCTATGGTTAATAAATCTACGGTTTTTCCGAAGTTGTAAACAGCATTAAAATCTAATAAATCTCCAAGTACAAATTTGTTGCAAATTGCTGCACAGGGTGCATTTTTATTACTCTCTAAAATAGAAGTATGTATGTCGAATTTTTGCGTTTCTGCCAGTAGCATTCTTCCTAGTTGACCACCACCTAGAACTCCTAATTTAAAGTCTGAAGAAAAATAGTTTTTCACGATAAAAATTGTTGTGTTTCAGCAAAAATACACAACTCAAATCATTTTCACTAAAAATTACTGATACGAATTACAGAACCATTTTTTGTAACACGATATTCTCTTGCAGGACATGGAGAGCCATCTGTTTGCGGAGCACCACCAAAATGAACACTATACTCACTATTGTCGCAGCTACATTTTAAAACCAAGCCTTTTTCGAAACTCATTGGAGCACTACAATCTGTATTTGGGCAAATTCTGTCGTAAGCAACAAACTTGCTACCATTTATGTTGAATAATAAAATGCCTTTTGCACCTCCAGAGAGTTCTGCAAAACCTCCAGGAGTTTGAGCGTTAATTAATTGCGGATTGTTTAAATCTGTGGTTATATTTACAGGAAAATTTAATAAACAGTTTTCTATTGGAGTGTTCTTAGAACAACTCGAAAGGAATAAAATCGATATAAAAATAAATACTTTTTGAGACATATAAATTTGTTGATACTTTAAGAACGATGGCAAGTTACAAATATTTTGTACATTTGTAATCTACAATCTCATTCCTGTGAAGGTAATGAGATTTTTAAATTTAATCCCTTAAAAGTGGATTACGATTAAACAATTTTTATTTGCCTTTTCTTGTAAAATTGTATTAGTACTAGAAAAGGGTATAATTTTAAATAGTATAATAATGAGTGATATATCTTACTATTCACCTGAAGGATTAAAAAAATTGAAGGATGAATTGGTTCAATTAGAACAAGTAGAACGACCAAGAGTAACGCAAGAAATTGCAGATGCAAGAGATAAAGGAGATTTAAGTGAAAATGCAGAATACCATGCAGCAAAAGAAGAACAATCTCATTTAGAAACCAAGATCGCAAAATTAAAAAATGTAATTGCTAATGCACGTATTTTAGACGAATCTCAGTTAGATACATCTAAAATCTTAATTCATTCGAACGTAGTTATTAAAAATATTACAAACGGAATGGAAATGAAATATAGATTGGTGGCTGATTCTGAAACGGACGTTAGAAACGGAAAATTATCTGTAAATTCTCCTATTGGAAAAGGGTTGTTAGGAAAAAAAGTTGGTGAAATTGCAGAAATTCAGGTTCCAAATGGAATTATGAAGTTTGAAATTATTGAGATTTCGAGATAGTTTTTAAAAAAAGAGGTAAGATTTAGGACTGAAAAGGACAAAAGACTGACTGAGAACTGAATACTGAAAAAAATGAGCATATTCACAAAAATAATTACAGGAGAAATACCAAGTTATAAAGTTGCAGAAAACAACGATTTTATTGCTTTTTTAGACATCAACCCCAATGCAAAAGGGCACACTTTAGTAGTTCCAAAAAAGGAAGAAAATAAGATTTTTGATTTGTCTAAAGACGAATATAAAAACTTAATGGATTTCTCTTACGATGTTGCAAAAGCGATTGAAAAAGCGATGCCTTGTAAAAGAGTAGGAATGAGTGTTATTGGATTGGAAGTACCTCATGTGCATGTGCATTTAATTCCATTAAATGATATGGCAGATATTCAATTCAATAAAAAAATAAAGCTAACGAATGAAGAATTTGTTGCTTTGGCTGAAAAAATTGCTGCTGAATTTTAGCAAGAATCCCTAAATATTTTAGCAAAAATTTCCTTAACATTGTTATGCTGTAAGCATCTCAAACACATATAATCACTTATAAAATAATGATTATAAGATTCTTATAAATTGATAAATTGTAGGGTTATTTTTTTCTAACTAAACCCTATCCAATAATACTTGAAAAGTAGTTCCTTTTCCAATTTCCGATTTCTGCACAAATATTTTTCCTTTATGATAATCTTCTACAATACGTTTAGAAAGCGATAAACCCAAGCCCCAGCCACGTTTTTTAGTGGTAAAGCCAGGTTTAAAAATTTGTTTAAAAAGTTTTTTTGGTATTCCTTTTCCAGTATCTGTAATTGTAATTTTTATTTTCTGCTGTTTGGTTTCGATGGCTAGTTTTAGCTCTCCTTTTCCTAACATAGCATCAATGGCATTTTTAATTAAATTTTCGATTACCCAACCAAATAATTCGGTATTTATGTTTGCGAATAATTCTTTTTCTGTAGCTAAAAAAGCAAAAGTTATTTGTTTCGAACTTCTAGACTCTAAATAATCGAAAGCAGTTTTTGTAACTGCTACAATATTTTGTTTTTTTAATTCTGGAATAGAACCAATTTTAGAAAAACGGTTGGCAATGGTGTTTAATCGATGAACATCTTTTTCTATTTCTTCGACATATTTATCATCTACTTTTTCCATTTTTAAAATGGCAATCCAACCTAATAAAGAAGACAATGGTGTGCCAATTTGATGGGCAGTTTCTTTCGCCATTCCTGTCCATAATTTATTAGTTTCAGCAATTTTATTAGAGCTGTAGAATAAATAAATAACACTTAAAAAAAGAAATAAGATTAAAATAAGTGCAAGCGGGTAGTAGGTAAGCCTTTTTAATAAATCGGAATCTCTATAGTAAACTTTATTTGTTTTATCGTTAGAAATACGAATTACAATTGGGGTATTCTCTTTCTTCATTTTTTCTAACTGTGCCTGTAGATACTCAGGTTTTTTGGCTTTTACAGAATCTAAATTTTGCCAAGAAGAAATGTTTCCGTTTTCATCTACCAAAATAGAAGGAATATTGGTGTTGTTTTCAATAATCATTCCTTCGATATAAAAACTATCGTCTAAATTTGGGTTTGTAGCAAATTCTTTAATAGCTGCAGCAAAAATTTCCATTTTAGAACGCTCTTCTTGTTTAAAATTCTGAAAAAACACATAAGTATTCCAAAGAATTAAAGAAACAATCGCAATAGAAATAAGAATTGCAGTTCTTTTAAAGAAAAGCGTGTTGGTTGTAAATTTCATTAAAACAAATATAAAGGTTTCTCTATATAACTCATTTGCGATTTTGATAGTATCTTTACAAAACAATTTTTATAAACTAAATGTCTCCTTGAGCGCAGTCGAAAGGTTTTAGTTCTCCACTGCGCTCGAACAGACACTCTAAAGTTTTAATTTAATATGCTAAGTATAGATCCAAAAGAAATTTCAACAGGCCAATTACATGGTTATTTATTAGGGGCAGTTGCCCCAAGACCTATTGCGTTTGCAAGTACAATAGACAAAAATGGAAACGCAAATCTATCGCCTTTTAGCTTTTTTAATGTGTTTGGTTCCAATCCGCCAATTATGGTTTTTTCTCCAGCCAGAAGAGTTCGAGACAATACCACAAAACATACCTTAGAAAATGCATTAGCAACCAAAGAAGTGGTTATAAATATGGTAAATTATAGCATTGTACAACAAATGTCTTTAAGTTCTACAGAATATCCGAAAGGCGTAAATGAGTTCGAAAAAGCAGGGCTTACGATGCTAAAATCCGACAAAATAAAACCTTTTAGAGTTGCAGAATCTCCAGTGCAATTCGAGTGCAAAGTAAATGATGTTATTTTTACGGGAGATAAAGGTGGAGCAGGAAATTTAATTGTTTGTGAAGTGGTAAAAATTCATATTTCTGAAACTGTTTTAGATGCAAATGGTGCAATCGACCAACATAAAATAGATTTGGTGGCAAGAGCAGGAGGAAGTTATTATTCTAGAGCCAAAGATGGTTTTTTCGAAATCCCGAAACCAATTACTACTTTAGGTATTGGAGTAGATGCAATTCCTGTAGAAATAAGAAATAGCACCATTTTAACAGGTAATAATTTAGGAATGTTAGGGAATGTAGAAGAACTGCCCAATGAAAAAAATGTTGATAACTTTGCAAAAGAACATCCGCAGTTTATTGGGCTAGAAACCACAAAAAAACATACATTTGCGCAAGAGTTTTTAGAAAAAAATGATGTAGAAAGTGCTTGGAAAGTGCTTTTAATTAAATAGTTAAGGTTTATATTATGGAAGTTATTGGTAAAATTAAGTTAATTGGAGATGTACAAACATTTGGTTCTAACGGATTTAGAAAAAGAGAATTAGTAGTTACTACAGACGAGCAATATCCGCAAATGATAATGATTGAATTTATACAAGATAAGTGCGATTTATTAAACAATTACGCTGTTGGGCAAGATGTAAAAGTTTCTATTAATTTAAGAGGTAGAGAGTGGATTAACCCACAAGGTGAAGCGAAGTATTTTAATTCTATACAAGGTTGGAGAATCGAGAATTTATCTCAATCTGCACCAAACCAAGGAAATTTACCTCCAGTAGATCAATTTCAACAAGCATCGAATGTTTCTGATGCAGAACCAGACGATTTACCGTTTTAAAAAAGAATTAAGATTTTTAGAATCAAGAATCAAGAATCGAGAATTAAGAATTAAGAATTAAGACAAAAAAGAGTGTAAATTTAATTTACACTCTTTTTTTATGCAATTATATTTTTAAAATTTATTATCCAACTTCCAACTACTTCTTTTCTCCCTTTTTGGGCATTGGACCGCGTAAATGAATAATTAAACCGTTTAAAAAATTACGTAAAATTTGGTCTCCACACTCTACATATTTATCATGGTCTTCGCTTCTAAAAAGCGCACCTAACTCTGCCTTAGAAACTTTAAAATCTACCAAAGCACAAATTTCTACAATATCTGTATCACGCAATTTATGTGCGACACGTAATTTTTTTAAAATATCATTATTTGTTAAACCCATACTGCAAATATACTTTTTATGTAACTACTTTAAAAATTGCCCATCCATAAATCGCAAATCGTAAAAGACGAAACAACCCAAAAAATACGACATTTTTAAAAGAATACTTAATCATACCAGCAGCTAAACACGCAATAGAAAAAGGTAGAGGTAGTAATGCACCTACTAAAATTAAAAAACCACCCCATTTTCGAGTGTTTTTTAAATTTGCAGCCATTTTAACTTCTAAATAAACTTTTACCGAATGTATTTTTAGCGTTAGTCTTCCTAAGAAATAAGAAATCAACCCCCCAAAATAAGAAAGTAAAGCTAGAAGCGATAAATTTAAAATAGGTTCATTTGTTTTTTTGGTCCAAGCAATAAAAATTTCTGGCGGAATTAATCCTAAAAGTGTTTCAGAAATAAAGAAAGTAACTAAAATACCTAGTCTAGAAAACGTTTCTGTAATGGTTTCTAACCCTTCGTTAATATTATATACATATTTGTTGAATAAAAACAAACCTAAAACCACCAAAACAATCGGGATAAATGCTTTTTTTACACTTTCCCAAACGAATAGATAAAAACCAGTTCTACCATAATAAACATGGAGCCTTTTTCCTATAAATGCCGTTTTTTTCTTTCTTTTTTTTTGCTTTTTTTCCAAGAAACATTTGTTTTTGTGAAGCTACAAAAATAGAAACAAATTATAAATAAAAAGATAGTAGAATTTTACATTAACTATTTTTTAAGATTTCTTTAAATTCGCCTAATATTTAAAGGGTTTTATGTTAATGTGGCTCACAGATAAAATAGTTTTTCCGCCTTACGAACTCACTTCCAAAGAAGGTATTATTGCTTTGGGAGGAGATTTGAGTGAAGAAAGATTAATTTTTGCGTACAAAAACGGAATTTTTCCTTGGTTTTCGGAAGGAGAACCTATTGTGTGGTATTGCCCGCATGAAAGAATGGTTTTGTTTCCAGAGGAAATAAAAATTTCTAAGTCGATGCGAAAAATTTTAAAAAAAGGTAAGTTTACAATCACAGAAAATACTGCTTTTAAAGCGGTAATTTACCATTGTAAGAATATCGAAAGAAAAGATGGTTTTGGTACCTGGATTACCGACGATATGGAGCAAGCATACATCAACTTACACAAAAAAGGGGTTGCAAAATCTATTGAAGTTTGGCAAGATTTCGACAGTACAACATCTTACAGAAAATTAATAGGCGGTTTGTACGGAGTAGAAATCAACAATGTTTTTTGTGGAGAAAGTATGTTTAGCCATGTTTCCAATGCTTCTAAGTTGGCGTTTATTTATTTGGCGACCCAAAAGAATTATCAATTAATAGACTGCCAAATTTATAACGATCATCTGGCAAGTTTAGGAGCAAAAGAAATTGATAGAGATTGGTTTTTAGAGATTTTAAAAGGGGCGTTTTAAATTACATGGTACTAGAAAATTAAAAATTGTGAATTAGTTTTCAAAAATTAGCAATAGTGTATTTTTTTTCTCGTAATTTTAAGGTGTGAAACAGGGAGACGTAAAATTAGTGAAAAAAACGAAAAAAAAGCTACAGAGTTGCACGCCCAAATCAAACGGGTTTTGCTAGCCCTGCCACACATTATACAGAGCCAAGAATCGATTTAAACGATGCTTTAATCGAAAATCCGTCAGCCACTTTTTATGTGCGAGTTGCAGACAATAGTTTTAGCGAATTCGAAATTTTTGAGAAAGATGTTTTAATTATAGATAAATCGCTCACACCCAAAAACAATCAGTTAGCAGTGGTTGTGCAAGAAGGCTGTTTTCAAATTAATAGAATAGATTCCAACTCTAAAGAAGAGCTTCAACTTTGGGGAGTGGTTACCTATATTATAAAATCTACTTTATGATGTTACGAAACATGTTTTTTAAAAAAATTAAGATTAAGAATTGGTTAATTTTTTTTCAAAAAAAAGAAGATGATTCTTTAAAAGAAACAGCTTATTTATTATTTGGGAAAAATGGGAAGATTTTATTGGAATCTATAAAAGAACTAGAAGAGCGTAAAGGGTTTAAAAAAACTTTTATTGATTAATAATCATGATAGCTTTAGTAGATTGCAATAGCTTTTATGCTTCTTGCGAACAAGTTTTTAGACCCGATTTACAAGAAAAACCTGTTGTAATTTTAAGTAATAACGATGGTTGTGTAATTGCTGCCAATAAAGAAGCAAAAGCGTTGGCTCACATTCCTATGTTTCAGCCTGTTTTTAAAATAAAAAATATTTTAAAAGCCAATAACGTTACCTGTTTTTCATCAAACTACACCTTGTATGCAGATATGTCTCAACGTGTTATGGACACTTTAAGAGAATTTTCGCCAATTGTAGAAGAATATAGTATTGATGAAAGTTTTGTGGATTTATCTCATTATCCTATTGATGAACTGGATGAAATCGCTCATAGAATTAAAGAAAGAGTTCATAAAAACACGGGAATTCCTGTTGGAGTAGGGGTTGCGAAAACAAAATCATTGTCTAAAATGGCAAATAAATTTGCTAAAAAAGTAGCTGAGAACAATGGTGTTTATACTGTAGAAAATGAAGCAAAGCGAATAGCAATGTTGCATTATTTTAAGGTAAAAGATATCTGGGGAATTGGAAGAAAGCACACAGTTCGCGTAGAAAATACAGGCGCAAAAACAGCTTTGGATTTCGCAAACACAAATTTGGCTTGGGTTCGTAAAGAATTGACAGTGGTTGGTGAGCGTTTGTGGAGAGAGCTAAATAATTTTCCTTGCCATGAAATGGTGGTACAAGTTGATAAAAAAAAGGGAATTGGTACTGCAAAATCTTTCGGAAAAAAATTAGCAGATTACAGTTTAATTTCTGAAGCAACCAGTTTTTATGTTGCAGAAGTTGCAGATTTATTGCGTCAACAAAACTCAGTAGCCAAGTATATTGAGGTTTTTTTAACCACAAATTCGTTTAGTAATATTGATAATCAATATCGTAATAAAATTATCATCACGTTAGAGGTTCCTACAAATAGTACTATAAAATTAACACAAGAAGCTTTAAAAGGATTGAAAGCCATTTTTAAGCCAGGGTTTCGTTACAAAAAAGTAGGTGTGAACTTGTTTGGTTTGATACCAGATACAGATATTCAGACGAATTTATTTTATCAACCTCAAAAAAGTGAATCACCAAAACTGACTGAAGTTATTGACGCATTAAACAGTAAGTTTGGTAAAAATAAAGTAAAACTCGCAACTGTTGGCAATCGCGAAAAAGAATGGGCGTTAATTAAAGAACACAGAAGCCAGAGATTTACAACTCAATGGGATGAATTATTGACGATTGGAGGGGAGAAATTATTTTCTAAGTAAACTAAAATTACCAGTTCTGGTTTTTACTTCATCATTTTGATTTACCAAAACTACTCGAAACCAAAAATCACTAGATGCTAATATTTTTCCATTGTAAGTTCCATCCCAACCCATATCATTTATCGTAAAATCAGTTATTTTGTTTCCGTATCTATTGAAAATAGAGATAATTCCGCTTTTGTAGAAACTTTTATCGATTCCTTTTATTTGCCAGTAATCATTTTTATTATCGCCATTTGGTGTAAAGAATTCTGGAAAACTTATAAGCGCAATTTCAAAAGGGACTGAGCCACAACCATTTTTATCATTTAGTTCTAAAATGTACACACCACCTTCTAAATTATCAAACAAGGTTTCGTTTTGATAGTTGAAAATAATGTTAGAATCTTTGTCTAAAAGGCGAAATTCGTAATCGCCCAAACCTAAATTAGCTGTATTTATTTTGATAAAATTGTTATCTGAATCATCTTTAACTTCAATATCGTTTATAGTAATTGTAGAAGCTCCAGATTCTTTAATGAAAATACTTTTTTCGTCTGAATTACACCCTTCTTGTGAAGTAGCAATCACTCTGTAAATTCCACCTTTAAAAATGTCGATAGTGGCAGTGTTTCCAATAATATTATCACTATTATCTCTCCAAGTATAGGAATAATTTCCTGTGGGGTTCTCTGCTTTTATTTCTAATTTTGGATTGTTATTCATACAGATAATATCATCAGAAATTAGTGTAAAATCTGGTTTTTGATGTACAATAAAATCGACAGTAGTTTCCTCAAAACATACATCATAAATAGGGTTTTCTAATCTAACTTTTATAGTTTGTGTACTTGTAACAAAAGGATTTGGAAGTGGACTTGGTAAAGCGTTATTATTCTCATCAAAATATTTAACAACCAAGCCAGTTTGACTTCCTATGATTGTGTTTTGTATTGTTGATGTATCAAAGCCAATAATGCCATCGAAATCATCATCACATTGTACTTGTGGAGCAATTGCGTTCGCAATAGGAACTGTATTTACAACAAAATCGATTATAGTTTCATCAGTACATTTTCCATCTTTATCTTTAGAATTAATATTGGTTATTTTTGCTGTAATTTTTTGAGATTTAGTTACAAATGGGTTTGGTAATGGACTCGAAAGTTGAATATTATTTTCATCGAAATAACTAACAGTAACATTGGTTTGTGTTCCAATAATTGTACTATTTATTGTTGAAGTATCGAAAGCATAAAATCCATCTCTATCATTATCACATTCAGGATTAATTGTAATAGGATTTGCAATTGGAACTCTTTCTACATTTAAAGAAATATGCGCACCCAAACCTAAACAAGAATTGTCAATTTTGCTATCTACTCTTATATAAATATTTTGCTGATTTGGGGAACTTGTATTTTGATAATTAGAAATATCTGTAATTTTATTTAACTCAGCTAAAGCATCATCTTCATTTCTGTAATAAGTAATATCAAGCTTTTGGTTTGCTGGAAAAATATTGATAACATCATTAGTTACATCACTAAAATTAAAAGTCGATATTCCATCAGTTGTATTTGTACCATTATCACATTCGTAATATGATTTTAATAAAGTAGCTGGTATTTGGGTTGTAGAAACAAATAAATTCACTTCGCTAACTTCAAAACAACCACTACTGTTTTCTACTCTTGCCCAAATTTTATCGATACTTACTTGTTCGTTTTTATAATTTGTAATGTTGGTAATTGCTGTTCCTTTATTTTCGGCATCAACTTTTTCTTCGTGAAAAGTAATCGTAAAATCTTCTGAATTTGATATAATTTTTTCTTTAACTTCGTTTAAATTAAAAAAACTAAAACCATCAATATCGCTATTGTCACATTGTTTTAAAGAGACTGAAGAATTGATGTTTGGCGATTCAAAAATTTCTATTTCCTTGGAAATTGTATAACTTGTATTATCTGTATGAACAACTTCTGCTGTAACGTTATAAATGCCGGCATTTGTAAATTGATGATTTACATGTATAGAAGTTGAGGTGTTATTTGTTCCAGAAGTAGGGTCATCAAAATTCCAAACAACAGATTTTATTTCTGATTGATTTGTTAAACTAAAATTATTGATTTTGTTATCACAATTATTATCGTTTGTGATTTCAAATGGGAAAATTGTTTTTGTTTCTCCGTTAACTGTGATGTAGAACCGTGCATTTGGTCTTTTTAGAGCTTCGCTAAAATTTGTGGTGGCTTGGTATCCAGTGCCATTTCCAATATTTACGCACCCTTTATACCAAGAAAACCCCCTGTCTTTATCCGTGCCTGCAATTGTAGCTATTGCTATGGCTAGGTTTCCAGGGGTTACAGTTTTTTTTACTTCTACGAGAATTCTCTTTACTAGTTTAGAAACAACAATTGGTTTTTTAAAAGTTACATTAACAAACCTTGAAGTATGAGAGGCAGATGGAATACGGCCTATTTCACTGCTACCAATTAACTTGCTCTCATCAAATGAATTCGGAAAATTCTCATCAATTTCATAAATATTAAATTGATATGACGCACCGCTGTAGGAGTAGTTTACACCAAAACTTCCTTTTTTTATTATAAACTCTTGATTTTCAGTAATTCCAAAATCACTTAATACAAATTCTCTTGCCCAAAATTCAGTTTCTGAACAAGAAAACATACCCTTGAATTTAATATCATCACCAACATTATTGGTTAAAGTTATTTGCGAGTTGATTTTAAAACAAAATATGAAACAAAAAATAAGTAGGCTTAAATACTTTTTCATAATTGGCAAAAGTATAATTTTTCTAGTGTTCTTTCGGGGTTTTCTAACAAAAAAATCCACACAATTTGCGTAGATTTTATCGTTTTATCTTTTAAAGAACTACTGTTTTTTTAACTCTCCATTATGATCTTCTACAATCTTATGATCTCTGTATTTACAACAAGGATGTACAGAATTATAAGCTTCGTCTTTTGCAACTAATTTTTTGTCGTTGTCTAATAAAATATCATGGCCAACAGCCATAATGTTTTTTTGAACTGTGGTTACATCCGTTTTTCTTTCGTCCATAATTAGGTTCATTTGATGCGATTTTACATCCCAAATGGCAAATTTTACGCCTTTGGTTTTTAAAGCTGCAGTTTCAATTCGCTTTTTACACATACCACAAATGCCATCTACTTTAAAAGTTACTTTGGCGTTTCTTTTCTTTTTTACTTCTTTTTGTGCTTGTGCAGAAAACCCAAGTAAGAATAAACTGAATATGAATACTATTTTTTTCATTTTTTATGATTGTTTTTAAATTAAGGTCTCGACTGCGCTCGACCAGACATACTAATTAATTTTAAATCGTAAACCGGCATAAAATGCACGTCCAAAAATTGGCGAATACACAATTGTGGTATCAAAATTTACGCCAAAAGGATTGTCACTTGCTAAAATAGGGTTTTTTTGCTGAACATTTGTTAAATTTTCGGCACCTAAATACACTTCAAATTTATTTGAAAACACTCTTGTAACCTGACTATTTAGTAGTTGAAAAGGATTAGAGAATGCTGCCAATTGATATTGACTTGGATTAGAACTTGTATTTGGCAAACGCTGTTTTCCAATACGATTAAAAGTCGCGTCGAACTTCCATTGAGCACCATTTTCTTTTGCTATTGTTTCATAAGAAAGATTCGCGAAAAACCTATTTTTAGGCTGAATGGGTTTCTGTAAATTTCCGCTATTATAATCTGTAGTTACATTAAAATACTTGTAAGCTGTTCTTAAATTAAATCCTTTACTTAATTGATAATACAATTCAACTTGAAAACTATTAGCAATACTTTTTCCGTCTAAATCGTAAAATGAAATTTCTTGCGGATTTTCCCAATCTACCACAATTTGGTTGCTAAAATCGGTTCTATAAAAATCGAACGTAAGGTCTCCTTTTTTCTCAAATAATTTAAACTTTTGCATGTAAGAAATTCCATAGTTCCAAGCAATTTCAGGGTTTATTCCGTAAATATTTCCACCCACATTATCTATATTAATTTGTCTGGAACTTGCAAAAAATTGCTGATTTTCAGCAAAAATATTCGCACTTCTTTTTCCTCTTCCTGCAGAAGCTCGAAAAACTCCATTTTTCCAAGGAACATATCTCAAGTGCAATCTTGGAGTTATAAAATTGCCTAATAAATTATGTGAATCTACTCGCAATCCTGCAGTAAAACTAAAGTCGTCTAAATTATCGAATGCATATTCGAAAAATGCACCAAAAGATTGTTCTTTTCTTTTGAAGTTTTCATTAAAAGTACCTACTTCAACAAGTTCATCATACTTATCATACGTAAAGCTAATGCCTGTTTTAAACTTGTTTCTAGTATCGCCAATTATCGAGTTGAAGAGTAAGTTAGAATATATGCTTTCATGCTGAATATCATACATGTTCAATCCAAAATAAGAATCTTGTTGATGATTGCTATAAGCCAACTGAAAGCCAAAACTTTGAAAAGGAAGTTCAGGAAAAACATAGCCTAATTTTGCTGAAGTTTCAAAACGTTTTGTGTCAATTTCACTTCCCCAAGCATTTGTTGTTCCTCTATCTGTTTCAGGATTAAAATTGAGTTCTCCTGTTTGTTTTTCGTCAGCTAAATAACGAAAATTAATAAAACTTACCCAACCATTTTGAGCATCTGTATATTGCCAACGGTTCATTACATTTATCTGTTTGGCTAAAGGTGCGTCTAAAAAATTATCGTTGTTATTGTCGAATTTTTCTCCTCTATAATTTCCATGAATGTATAAACCTGATTGCCATTTATTAGAAATTTTTTCGTTGAAATGCGTGTTCAATTCTAAGCGTCCGTTTAAAGAACTGTATGCATTTAAAAAGAATTTATTGTCGGAAAAAGGTTTTACCAATTCTGCATTTATTTGTCCAGAAATACTTTCAAAACCATTTACAACACTTCCTGCGCCTTTTGTAATTTGAATACTTTCTACCCAAGTTCCTGGTGTAAAAGTTAAACCAAATGCTTGTGCAGCACCTCTAACTGATGGCACGTTTTCTTGCGTGATTAATAAATACGGACTTTTTAAACCCAGCATTTGTATTTGTCTTGTACCTGTTAAAGCATCAGAAAAACTAACATCTATACTAGGATTTGTTTCAAAACTTTCTGCCAAATTACAGCAGGCTGCTTTTAATAATTCGTCGTTATTTACGGTAAACATATTTGCAGTAGCAAATAATGATTTTTGAATTGCATCTCGTTTACTTTTTATGGTAATTTCTTCGAGTTCGCTTTCTGGAGTTATAAAATAACGAATCGTTTTTAAACTTCGAATGGTAATTGTATCTGTTTTGTAACCAAGGTAACTTATAACTAGTTTTTTATATTCAGGTTTATAAGGAATTGTAAACCAACCTTTATCATCAGTTACAGCTCCAATTGTAGTGTTTAACCAATTGACAGTTGCGCCAGAAATTCCTAATTCTTTTTCAGGATTTTGTTTGTCCATAATTCTTCCTTTTAAATTGCTTTGCGCAAAAAAGACGATAGGAAACAGCAGTAAAAAACTACTAAAAACATGTTTTTTCATAAGTGTTAATTGTATAATAAGTAACTATTTTTCTTTTGTATTGAAAGATTTTTTTTAGTTGAATTATTATAAAAATCAAATTAAAAAAGATTGATGTAAAACCTGGTAATCGATAGGTATATCTGGTGGAGAAAAGTTTTTAGAAACTATTTTTTTTGAATTAATATCTACAAATAAACTCTTATAAGAAATTAAAAAAGTAGCGAATAATGGTTGTTTTTGAAAGTCGAATTTTAATTTTGAACTCGGTTGCAATTCATCTTGACCTTTAATTTTATGAATTTCGCTTTTGCAGCAGTTTTTTATTTTAAAAACAGCGGTTTTAGTCATTTCCATGCGACAACCTCCTGCATTTCCTACAAAAGAAACATCCATTAAAAAGCCACCACAGTAATGTTTTTCTACGGTAAAAGAAAACGTAGAAAGCAACACTAAAAGTGCTAAAGTTGTAGATGTTATTTTAGAAAAAAACGGTTTCATTTCTGCTACAAAGTTACAATAAAAACGCCTAAATTATCGATTGCTTAATTTTTGAAAATAGAATGCTGGCAACAATAATAACAAGAATAAAGGATGAATTATAAAGCGTCGAATATAAAAAGGAAGTAAATAACCATTTTCGAATTGGTCTCTTAATAAAAGTACAAAGGGAACAATTAAAACGATAAAAGCTGTCATTAAGAAAAAACCTGTAAATTTTAAATAATCTTTTCTTTCAAATAAAACCCAAATAATTGCCAAGGTTACTAACGAATTTAAAATATAACGAAACAACATATCTATCATTAAATGCCAAATATTTATTTGTGGCATTTTAATGTATAAATAATCGTTTTTAAAATATTCGATTAAAGGATCGTAAAATAATTCCGCAGAAAAAGCGCGTATTACAAAAAGTAAAAACACCAATATTACTAGTAGAACTATTTTAATGTATTTGTTCATTTTTTATAATTTGAAAACTTATTTACCCAAAGAACCCACAATAAAAATACAGTTCCGTAAATAATTGCAGGAAACACTAAATTATGTAAAAATTCTTGTTGCTTTGGGTATTTAAAAACCATAACTGTTAAAAATGCGATTCTAAAAATATTTATAATGTAAATAAAAAGACTTCCTAAAATAGAGAATATAATTGTTGCTTTAATAGAGCCTGCAAAAGCAACAATAAAAGCAATAAATAAAATAATAATACTTATCGAATTGCAACCTTCTATTACTCTGGCAGTATAAATATTATCTATTAATAATTTAACAGAAAGTTCTTCTTTGTGCTGCATATAATCTGCATGAAATCCAAAAAACTCTAAAACATACACCGTTTGTTCTGCTACTTTTGTAGTAATAGACGCCGTTTCAAAAGCACCTTCTTTTTGCTGAGATTTTTGTAAGTATGTTGCATAAATTGCGAACAACACAAAATACGTAGCAAAAAATTTAATTAAAAAAAGGACAACATTTTTATGTTTTTTCACAACGGATTTTAATTTAATTTAGCGAATATTATTTTAATACGAAGATACAAAATGGATATTTATAAAATACAACAAGAAATAGATACAATTATTTCTTCAGAAAAATCATTAGAAAGTAAATTACAAGAAATTTGCGACACCTTAGAAAAGCAAATTTCGTATTACGATTGGGTAGGTTTTTACTTTAAAAATGGAAACAAAGAAGAACTAAAATTGGCACAATATACAGGAGAAGAAACAGAACACACCATTATTCCTTTCGGAAAAGGAATTTGTGGGCAAGTAGCAGTTAGCAATAAAAATTTTGTGGTACAAGATGTATCTGAACAAGACAATTACATTTCTTGTGGTTGGAAAGTAAAGTCGGAAATTGTAATTCCTATTTTTGTTGAAGGAGAAAACGTTGGGCAAATAGATATCGATTCTCATACAGCAAATACGTTTACAGAAAAAGACGAAGAATTATTGGAGTATATCTGTAAAAAAGTGGCTACAATTTTATAAAAAGTTGACTTTCAACATTTTTTTGCTTATGTTTGTTGCACACAATATTTAATTTTTAATATTCTAACATCATTAAATCCCTAAAATAATGAGAAAAGAACAATTTACTGCATCTGTTGCAGGTCGTTACGACAATCAGCCAAATTTTGTTGAAAAAAAACAGTCATGGATGGATAGTCTTGTCCAATGGTTTCATGATTTTTTAGAAAAAGCAGAATAACTTTTACCCCTAACAATGCCCCTAAGATGAAAAAAAACCAACAAAGTTTTCTTAGCAAGATATTTCTTTTTTCTAAGAGAAACCAAGCCAAAAAAGCGCCAAGAAATTACACAACCTTAGTAGAAAATTTTAAAACAAAAGTTCAGGTAAACTAGTTGTTAATTACTTCTGGTTTTTGTTATTATTTTTTATTGTCTTACGAGGTTGCTTTTCCTACATTTGTGTGCTTAACAATACAACACTAAATGAGCACTTTAAAAACAATTAAATCCGCATTAATTTCGGTATTTCACAAAGATGGTTTAGAGCCAATTGTAAGAAAATTAGATGAATTAAATGTAACTATTTATTCAACCGGAGGAACAGAAAAATTTATCAAAGAACTGGGTATAAACGTAATTCCTGTAGAAGATGTTACTTCTTATCCTTCTATTTTAGGCGGACGAGTTAAAACGTTGCATCCAAAAGTTTTTGGAGGAATTTTAAACAGGCAAGATCACGAAGGTGATATTGCAGAATTAAAAGAGTACAACATTCCACAAATAGATTTGGTAATTGTAGATTTATATCCGTTCGAAAAAACGGTTGCTTCAGGCGCTTCTGAACAAGATATTGTAGAGAAAATAGATATTGGTGGTATTTCATTAATTAGAGCTGCAGCGAAAAATTGTAAAGATACTTTTATTGTTTCTTCTATGGATCAATATGAAGATTTCTTGTCTATTTTATCAGAAAATAAAGGAGAGACTTCTATAGAACAAAGAAAAAAATATGCCGCAAAATCTTTTAATGTGTCTTCGCATTACGATACTGCAATTTTTAATTATTTTAATAATAACGAAGAACCTGCATTAAAAATAAGCGAAACAAATGCACAAGTTTTACGTTATGGAGAAAACCCGCACCAAAAAGGATATTTCTTTGGCGATTTAGAAGAAATGTTCGACAAATTACATGGCAAAGAATTAAGTTACAATAACTTATTAGATGTAGATGCTGCCGTAAATTTAATGGAAGAATTTAAAGGAGAAGCACCCACTTTTGCCATTTTAAAGCATAACAATGCGTGTGGTTTTGCACAAAGAGAAACCATTAGCGAGGCATATTCAGATGCTTTGGCTGGAGATCCAGTTTCTGCTTTCGGCGGAATTTTAATTGCAAATACACAAATAGATGCAGCAACTGCAGAGAAAATTCACACACTTTTTTGTGAAGTGGTTATTGCTCCAAGTTATTCAGATGAAGCTTTAAAAATTCTAAAAGGAAAAAAGAACAGAATTATTTTAGTACAAAAAGAAATTGAATTGCCAAAAACAACAATTAGAACTTGTTTAAATGGCAATTTAGTGCAAGATAAAGACCATGTTACAGATAAATTAGAAGATTTAAAATACGTTACCAACAATAAACCAACAGAAAGCGAGTTAGAAGATTTATTGTTTGCATCTAAATTGTGTAAGAATACAAAATCGAACACCATTATTTTAGTAAAAAACAAGCAATTATTGGCTGGAGGAACAGGGCAAACAAGTAGGGTAGATGCTTTAAACCAAGCTATAGAAAAAGCCACTTCTTTTAATTTCGATTTAAAAGGTTGTGTAATGGCAAGTGATGCATTTTTTCCATTTCCAGATTGTGTAGAAATTGCACACAAAGCTGGCGTAAAAAGTGTAATTCAGCCAGGAGGATCTATAAAAGATCAATTAAGTATAGATTACTGTAATAACAACGGTTTATCTATGGTAATGACAGGAACAAGACATTTTAAACATTAAGATTTTATAGGTTATTTACAATCAGAATTTTAGTAGATTTGTAACCATACAATAAAAATAATACAACAAAGATATTTTATGGGTTTTTTTGATTTTATGACGGAAGATATTGCGATTGATTTAGGGACCGCAAATACATTGATTATTCACAATGGAAAAGTGGTTATCGATAGTCCTTCAATTGTTGCCAGAAATAGAATTACCGGAAAAATCATTGCAATTGGTAAAGAAGCCAATTTAATGCAAGGAAAAACCCATGAAAATATCAAAACAATTCGTCCGTTAAAAGATGGTGTTATTGCAGATTTTCAAGCATCTGAAGAGATGATTAAAGAGTTTGTAAAGCAAATTCCTTCTATTAAAAAGAAATTATTTCCACCAGCATTAAGAATGGTTATTTGCATTCCTTCAGGAATTACAGAGGTAGAAAAACGAGCAGTTCGCGATTCTGCAAAACACATGAATGCCAAAGAAATTTATTTAATTTACGAACCAATGGCAGCTGCAATTGGGGTAGGAATAGATATTATGGAGCCAAAAGGAAACATGATTATTGATATTGGTGGTGGTACAACAGAAATCGCTGTAATTGCTTTGGCAGGTATTGTTTGCGACCAATCTGTAAAAGTTGCAGGAGATTTATTTACCAACGATATTATGTATTATATGCGTACCCAACATAACTTACATGTTGGAGAAACCACTGCAGAAAAAATAAAAATAACCATTGGTGCAGCTACAGAAGATTTAGAAACTCCGCCAGAAGACATGTTGGTTCAAGGTAGAGATTTACTAAGTGGTAAACCCAAACAAGTACAAGTTTCCTTTAGAGAAATTGCAAAAGCATTAGACAAATCTATTTTAAGAATAGAAGATGCTGTAATGGAAACATTGTCTAAAACACCTCCAGAATTAGCAGCAGATATTTACAATACAGGTATTTATTTAGCAGGTGGTGGTTCTATGTTAAGAGGTTTAGATAAAAGATTGTCCAGAAAAACAGATTTGCCAGTTTACGTAGCCGAAGATCCATTAAGAGCGGTTGTACGAGGAACAGGAATTGCTTTAAAAGAATTAGATAAATACAAAAATGTATTAATGAAATAATTTTTGAGCAGTTTTAACTATGCAACAACTTATTTACTTTTTTCAGAAGTTTAAGTATCTTTTATTCTTTTTAATGTTGCAGTTAATCGCAGTTGCTTTAACTTTTAATAATCTTAATTTTCATAAAAGTAAATATGTAAGTTCTGCAAACGCAATTACTGGCGGTATGTATAACCAGGCTTCTAGTATTTTAGAATACATTCACTTAAAATCTGTAAATCAACAGCTTTTAGAAGAAAACACACTTTTAAGAAATCAATTAGAAAAAAACAATTCGGTTGTTTTTAATATCGACTCTACAGTGGTAGATTCTATAAAATACAACCAGAAATATACATTTACCAATGCCAAAATAATTAATAATAATTACTCGAAAGCTTTTAATTATCTAACAATTAACAAAGGTAAAAATGAAGGTTTAGATAAAGAAATGGCCGTTGTAAATGGTAGAGGTATTGTTGGAATAACAGATTTTTCTTCATCAAAATACACAAGAGTACAATCTATTTTAAATAAAAATAGCAACATTAATGCGAAACTAAGAAATCAATATTTCTTTGGAAGTTTAAAGTGGGATGGTAAAGATTATAATGTTGTTCAACTAACAGATGTACCAAGACAAGCTCCCGTAAAAGTTGGAGATACTATAGAAACTGGAGGAAGATCGACCATTTTTCCGGCAGGAATTTTAATAGGAACTGTTATAAATGTAGATAAAAATAACTCCGTAGATAATATTATTGATGTTAAATTATTTAACGACATGAGTAATATTGGACCTGTATATGTCATAAAAAATTTAGATAAAGAAGAAATTAAATTTTTAGAAAGCCAAGACATTGAATAAAACAATATATTTTGCATTGCTATTTGTATTCTTGCTTTTTTTGCAAGTTTTTGTGCTAAATAATATTTTATTTTTAGGATATGTAAATCCGTATTTGTACATCGCTTTTGTTTTTTTATACCCATTAAAAGTAAACCGTTTTCCGTTTTTATTTGCAAGCTTTACGCTGGGTTTGGGGGTCGATTTTTTCTCGGATTCTGGCGGAATTCACGCTTTTTCTATCTTAACAATTGCTTATGTAAGGTTGTTTTTTGTAAGAATTTATTTTAGAAAATATCCTGCAGATTATCCATTTTTTAATATACAATCCGAGTCTTTTGGTAAAGTTTTTAACTTTGTAGTAACTTTAACATTTATACATCACTTTATACTGTTTTCTTTTGCTAACTTTAGTTTTAATAATATATCTCATATAATATTAAATACACTATTTTCAGGTGTTTTTACGTTAGTATTATATTTCTTAGGAAACTATATTTTCTCTAAAAAACAATAATGCAAAAAAGCTTTTTAATATATTTTTTAATCACGTTAGTAGGTTTCGTTTTTATAGGGCGTTTGTTTCAGCTTCAAATAATTAGAGGAGAAAGTTACGATCCAATACACAACGCAGCTGTAAAAATTGAATATGATTATCCAGAAAGAGGATATGTGTACGATAGAAATGGTGTTTTGTTAGTAGCAAACCAGCTTTCTTATGATGTAATGGTTCAGCCAAATCAAGTAAAACCCTTAGATACTGTTGAGTTTTGCAAACTCATAAAAATTACCAAAGAAGATTTTTTAAAACGTTTTAAAAAGGCAGAAAACTATGCGCCTTATTTGCCTTCTGTATTTCTAAAACAACTGGCAAAAGAAGATTTTGCTTTTTTACAAGAAAAATTACATAAATACAAAGGATTTTTTATCCAAAAAAGAATTATTAGAAACTACCCCGTAAAAGTCGCAGCCAATGTATTAGGCTATATTGGAGAAGTAAACGAGAATTTGGCTAGAAAAAGCGATTATTACCAGCAAGGAGAATTGATTGGAAAAGACGGTATAGAAAAACAATACGAAGATTTATTAAGAGGAAAAAAAGGAAAGAAATATTACCATAGAAATCGATTTAATAAAGTTACAGGCTCCTACAAAAACGGAGAATACGATACACTTCCCGAAAACGGAAAAGACTTAACACTTACTTTAGATATCGAATTACAAGCCTATGCACAAGAGTTAATGAAAGGCAAAAGAGGAGGTATTGTAGCAATAGAACCTTCTACAGGAGAAATTTTAGCTTTGGTAACTGCACCTTCTTACGATCCTAATATGTTGGTGGGTAGAAAACGTTCTAAAAATTCGTCTATTTTAATGGATCCAGAGAACCCAGAAAGGCCAACTTACGATAGAGGGTTAATGGGGGCTTATCCTCCAGGATCTCCTTTTAAAATGATGAATGCACTCATAGGTTTACAAGAAAATGTAATTACAGAAGAAACACCATTTTATTGTAATGGTGGCTATAGATATGGTGGAAGAAAAGGAGAGTTTATGGGTTGCCATTGTGGTATTTATGGAAGAGCTGTTCACTTAAAAACAGCGATTGCAAAATCTTGCAACAGTTATTTTTCAAATACATACAAAAGAATTGTAGAAAAAAATAATAAACCAACAGAAGGTTTAAATAACTGGAACAAACACGTAGAAAGTTTTGGTTTAGGAAACTATTTAGGATACGATTTACCTGCAGGAAGCCCTGGTTTAATTCCAGATGGTAATTATTATGATGCAAGATTAAATTATAGATGGAATGGTTCTTCTACAATTTCTAATGCAATTGGGCAAGGAGAAGTTTTAACCACACCAATTCAATTGGCAAATTTTACAGCAGCAATTGCAAATCGAGGTTTTTTTTACACACCACACATATTAAAAAAAGTAGATAATATTTCTATTGATAACCCAGATTTTACAAAGAAAAAAATAACAACCATAAATAAAGAACATTTTAAGCCTGTTATAGAGGCAATGCACGAGGTTTTTAAAACAGGAACAGGAAGATGGAGCCAAGTAGAAGGAATAGAAATTTGTGGTAAAACAGGAACTTCAGAAAATCATGCAATTGTTAATGGTAAAAGAATTCAATTAGAAGATCACTCTATTTTAGTCGCATTTGCACCTAAAGATAACCCTAAAATAGCATTGGCTATTTTTGTTGAAAATGGAGGATATGGCTCTACAATTGCAGCTCCAATTACAAGTTTATTAATTGAAAAATATATAAATGGAAAAATATCGAAAGCAAATAAATACAGAGAAAAAAATATGCTAAATTTAAGTTTGCAAGATATTTATAATAAACAAATTGAAAAACCATTAGAAGAAATTGCGTCAGGAACGAAATAATATTTTTGCAGGTATCGATTGGATTTTAATTTTCCTGTACATAATTTTGGTGGGTTTTGGCTGGTTAAATATCTACGCAGCTTCAAATACAGAAAAAGCTGTAGAATTGTTAAGTTTTTCTACAAGATATAGCAAACAACTTATTTTTATTTGTTTAACAATTCCGTTAATAATTATAGTTCTTTTTTTTAATTCTAAGTTTTACGAAAAATTTGCAAGCATACTCTATATAATATCATTACTATCGCTTGTAGGTTTATTTCTTTTTGGAAAAAAAATTAACGGAGCAACTTCTTGGTATAACTTTGGGGTAATTGGTTTGCAACCATCAGAATTTGTAAAGGCATTTACAGCATTGGCAGTTGCAAAATTATTAAGTGATCGCCAATACAATTTTAAGTTAATTAAAAACCAAATAAAAGCCTTTATAATCGTATTTTTTCCAGCTATTTTAATTTTTTTACAACCAGATGCTGGTTCTGCACTTATTTATTTGTCGTTCTTTTTTGTTTTAAATAGAGAAGGGTTAACATTAAATTATATATTACTTGGTGCCGCATTTATCGTATTATTTCTTTTAACAATTTTCTTCGGAGCCAAATCGATGTTAATAGGGTCGTTTGCATTAATTACCATCATTGCATTTTATTTATTTTACAGAGAAGGAAAACGTTTTTTTCGTTTCAACTGGTATAAATTATTAGCAGTATATCTTATATTAGGGGTGTTTATTTCTGGAACAGATTATGGGTATAAAAATGTTTTGCCTTCGCATCAAAAAGATAGATTCGATATTTTGTTGGGTAAAAAAACAGATTATAAAGGAATTGGGTATAACTCTTATCAATCGGAACTAACCATAAGCTCTGGAGGTTTTAGCGGAAAAGGATTTTTAAAAGGAGATTTAACAAAAGGAGATTTTGTGCCAGAACAAGACACAGATTATATTTTTAGTGTTATTGGAGAAGAATGGGGCTTTTTAGGAACCACAACAGTAATTCTTCTCTTTATGTTAATGTTGTATCGAATAATCTATTTAGCAGAAACACACAATAACAAATTCGGAAGAATTTACGGCTATGGATTGGCGTCTATACTTTTTTTTCATGTAGTTGTTAACATAGGAATGGTTATTGGGCTCTTACCAACAATAGGCATTCCACTACCATTTTTTAGTTACGGAGGTTCTTCTCTTTGGGGCTTTACAATTCTGTTATTTATCTTTATTAGGCTAGATGCGCATAAAAATTATGAGTGGTAGTTTTAAGTATTGTTTTCTTTTACCTTCTTTTTATTATTGTTGTGATTCATTCAAACCTATATTTTTTCATCTTAAAAAACAAAACCATTTCCTTTAGTATTAATATTTTTTCACTTTTATAATGAAGCACAACTCCTACTATATTTTAACAATCTCTACTCTTCCTCTTTATATTCGTAATACAAAAAATCGTTATAAGGAAAACGCTGAATGTGAATTTTCTTTACTTCTTGGTACGTTTTTTCTTTAAAATCTTCTAAATTTTCTTTGTTTAAGGCAGAAATAAAAATAGATTCCACTTCTTTATCGTTCATCCATGTTTTTTTCCAATCTTGTAAAGTGTAGTGTTCTTTGGTTTTTTCTGTAACCAAATCGTCGTTTTCGATGGTTTCGTGTTCATAAGCATCAATCTTATTAAAAACCATTAAAGTGGGTTTGTCTCCACATTTAATATCGTTTAAAATGGTATTTACAGAAGCAATATGATCTTCAAAATTAGGATGAGAAATATCTACGACATGCAATAATAAATCTGCTTCGCGAACTTCATCTAAGGTAGATTTAAAAGATTCTACCAATTGTGTGGGTAGTTTTCGAATAAAACCTACTGTGTCTGTCATTAAAAAAGGGATGTTTTTAATAACTACTTTACGAACGGTGGTGTCTAAGGTTGCAAACAGTTTGTTTTCTGCAAAAACATCGCTTTTACTAATTACGTTCATTAAGGTAGATTTTCCAACGTTTGTGTAGCCAACCAATGCAACACGTACCATTTTTCCACGGTTTTTACGTTGCACAGCCATTTGCTTATCAATCGTTTTTAATTTCTTTTTTAAGAGTGCAATTCTATCGTTAATAATACGTCTATCGGTTTCTATTTCTGTTTCTCCAGGACCACGCATTCCAATTCCTCCTTTTTGTTTATCTAGGTGCGTCCAAAGTCTGGTTAAACGTGGTAATAAATATTGATGTTGCGCCAATTCTACCTGAGTTTTCGCGGAACTTGTTTGTGCTCTTTGTGCGAAAATATCTAAGATTAAATTGGTTCTGTCTAAAATTTTACAATCTAGAATTTTTTCGATATTTCTTAATTGCGCTGGCGATAGTTCGTCATCGAAAATGGCTGTTCCAATATTATGGGCATCTATATATGCTTTTACTTCATCTAATTTACCTGTTCCTAAGAAAGTTTTAGGATTTGGTTTTTCCATTTTTTGTACAAAACGTTTTACAGGAACTCCGCCTGCGGTTTCTGTTAAAAATTGTAATTCGTCTAAATATTCTTCCGATTTTTCTTCGTCTTGAAGTTGCGTAATTACACCAATTAATACGGCTTTTTCGGAAATGGCTTCTTTTGCGTCTATCATATGAGTACAAAAATACAAAGTTTTAGATTGTAAACAGCATAAAAAAACCTTAGCAAAAGCCAAGGTTTTAATAATTAATTCAAATTTAAAATACAGTCTTAAAAATTTTTAAATTTTTACTTCGAGACAAAATTAATACCTTACAGTATATTTAAAACAAGATTTCTTATTAAGAAATCTTGTTGTTAATGTTAATAAATTATTTATTTCGAAACGAATTTTACAGGCAAAATAAAAGTTTTCATTTTATACAAATTTTTTAAAGAAACCTTTTGGTAATTTAATTTCGATTTTACAAAATTTACAATACTTTCTTGTTCTGTCTCTACAGAAAGTACCACAATTTCTCCTTTTGAGTTTACAATAAATTTAATAGAAGCTTCTACAGGCTCGTTTAAAGTGTTTTGATATTTACCCAAAAGCGTTACCACTTTTGTTCTTAATTCAACATTTTCTTTTTTTGCTTTTTTATCATTATTATCATTATTATCATTGTTAGAAAATGCAGATAAAGTAGTCATAACCATTACTAAAAATACAATTGTTAGCTTTTTCATTTTTTTTAATTTTAGTTTCTTTTTGTTTTTTAAAATTTTTATTTAGTGCTAGCTAGCGATGTAAATTTACAGCCAAACTAATTTTAAAAACGATTTTTAATGTTATTAAAAAATATAGTTTTGGTTATCTTAAAGCATATTTTTAAAAACTTTACATTTATCTTAAATTGATAAAAGTGTACCATTAACTTGTAAAAGATATCGACTTTTTGTTATTAGTAAAAATTTCATAAAAAAACACGAACAAAACATTCAATTGATTTTAAAATCGACAAAACACTGTGTTAAATTATCGCTAATTCCATCGATATTTTTGTTACTTTTACGAGCAAACCTTTTATATGTTTCTATCTATTTTATCTAAAAAACAAAGCAAAAAAATTACTACCATCGCATTTTATAATGTCGAAAATTTGTTCGATACGATAGATAACCCCAATACTTTAGACGACGATTACACAACAAATGGAAAATACAAATGGACCAATAAACGCTACAGAATAAAAATAAAAAAATTAGGCTCTGTAATTTCTCAATTAGGGCTAAATCGCTCTAAATTTCCCCCAGCAATTGTTGGTTTGGTAGAGGTAGAAAATGCAAAAGTGGTAAATGATTTGGTAAATTCTACCAACTTAGAAAAACATCATTATGGTTTTGTACATCACGAATCTCCAGACGAACGTGGTATCGATGTTGCGCTTTTATACAACAAACATGCTTTTGAGCTTTTGGGTTCCGAAACCTTTGTTTTAGAAATAGAAAACGAACCTGGTGTTAGAGATTACACAAGAGATGTTTTAAAAGTTACTGGAAATTTGCATGGCGAATTGGTTTATATTTTAGTAAATCATTGGCCTTCTAGAAGAGATGGTGCAGAAATTACCGAATATAAAAGAATAAAAGCAGCCGAACTTAATAGAAGCATTATTGCTAGCATTAGAGAACAAAGTTTTGACGCTAAAATTATAATTATGGGCGATTTTAACGACGACCCAACCAGTATTAGCTTACAAACTTTGGCTTCTAACGATTTTTTAAATCCGATGAAAAATTTATTAAATCCTAAAAAAACAGGAAGCACCACTTATAATAAAAAGTGGAACTTATTCGACCAAATACTTTTCTCTAAAAACTTTTTAGAAAAGAAAAAAGGTAAATTGTATTTTAAACATGCCGAAGTTTTTAATAAAAAATGGCTAAAAGTATTTAAAGGAAAATTAAAAGGAAGTCCGTTTAGAACCTATATTGGTCCTTGGTATCAAGGTGGTTTTTCGGATCATTTTCCTGTGTATGCTTTTTTAAAAAAGGAAGATTAAAAGTAAAACTGATAAAAAACATTTTTTTTGAATGAAGAATTTATGGGCTTTTAAAAGAGGATAATAGAGTTCGTACGATGCCTATTTTTATAAGAATGGCAAGTTTACTTAGAGAAATTAGCTAGCATGAGAATTCGGTTTAACCTTTTCCTTGTTGCTTAAAAGCGTTTCTTAATTTATCATCATTTATAACATATTTTTTGTATTTACCATCTTTGTATCTATGGTAAATAAAAATGGGCATACATATAAACGACAAATACAAAACGCATAAACCCATTACAATTTTAGCTTTTTCATGTTCTGTGTTTATTAAATAAGCACCAATAGATACCCAAACTAAAAAAACGATAAAAAGTATTTTTAATAGAATTTTCATACTGCAAAACTACAAAAAGTCTATCTTTATTTTTTGATAATTAGTAATTATATCTGGTTGAGCCTTTCATTTATGTTCAAAAAAAAACTAAAGTCAAAACCTAATTATTTTCAAAATTATAAACCTCTCGACTGCGCTCGGGGAAATAAAAAATCTTATAAATGAAATCAATTTTATTATTTTTAATAGGTTTGCTATTCATTTCTTGTAAAGAAACTAAAAAACAATCTGTAATGAACAAAAAAATAGTAATCGCTCACAGAGGTGCTTCTGGCTATTTACCCGAACATACTATGGAAGCAAAAGCCATGGCCTATGCTATGAATCCAGATTTTATCGAACAAGATTTGGTGTTGAGTAAAGATGATGTTCCTATGGTAATTCACGATATTTATTTAGATGATGTTACCAATGTTGCCGAAAAATTTCCTGATAGAAAAAGAGAAGACAACCGCTATTATGTAATTGATTTTACGTTTGAAGAATTACAAACTTTAACAGTTTCCGAACGTTTTAATCCTAAAACTGGCGAACAATTTTATAAAAACAGATTTCCAAAAGGAAAAGGAAATTTTAAACTGCATTCTTTTCAACAAGAAATAGAAATGATACAAGGTTTAAACAAAGCTACTGGGAAAAATATTGGAATTTATCCTGAAATTAAAGAGCCCGAATTTCATAAAAAAGAAGGTAAAAATTTAACTGAAATCGTATTAAAAATACTGGCAGATTATGGTTACAAAACCAAAAAAGACCATTGTATTTTACAATGTTTCGATGCCAAAGAATTAGAGAGAATTCGCAAAGAATTAAAGTCTAACTTATTTTTAGTGCAGTTAATGGAATTCCCAGAAGAAACAAAACAATTAAAGCATTTTGCAACGTACGCAGACGGTATTGGGCCTTGGTACAAACAAATTTTAGACAAAAAAGTAAATGGAAAATGGGTAACAACGTCACTTGTGAAAAATGCACATCAATTAGGTTTAAAAGTGCATCCATATACGTTTAGGGCAGATCAATTAGACGAGTTTTCTACGTTTAAAGAAATGATGCAAACCTTATTAATAAATGCCAATGTCGATGGCGCTTTTACAGATTTTCCAGATTTGGTAGTAAACTTTGTGAATTTAAATAACTAAGAAGTTACTTCAATTAGTTTATTTCTGTAGGCAGTTAATAATTTCGATTTAGAGATAAAACCAACATACTTTTCATTTTTAACCACTGGCAAATTCCATGCATTACTGTCTTTAAATTTTTGCATTACTTTTTCCACAGTATCATTATAAAAAATAATTTCTGGGGCCGATTTCATAAAATCGGCAACAGTAGCAACTTTATACTGGGTTTGGTCGAACATCATTGGTCGAATATCATCTAACAAAACAATACCTAAAAAGCGTTTTTCTTGATCTAAAACAGGAAAAATATTTCTTTTTGATTTTGCGACTGACTTTTTTAGCATTTCTCCAAAGGTCATTTCTGGAGTAATGGGTTTAAAATTGGTTTCGATTAACTTGTCAATTCGCATCATCATTAACACATTTTTGTCTTTATTGTGTGTTATTAATTCGCCTCTTTTTGCCAATTCTACTGTGTAAATGGAGTTTGAAATAAAGTATTTTGTAAAGGCAAAACTAATGGCAGCTACTAACATTAAAGGAACAAAAAGTTCGTAACCTCCAGTAATTTCGGCAATTAAGAAAATTGCAGTTAGTGGTGCATGTAAAACTCCTGCCATTAAACCTGTGATACCAATTAAGGTAAAATTCGATTCGGAAACCGAAAACCCCAACTGATTTATAATTTTGGCAATTGCATTTCCTAAGGCAGAGCCCATAAAAATGGTTGGAATAAAAATACCTCCAACTCCACCAGCAGCAAACGTAGTTGTCATGGCAATTGCTTTAAAAATAGCGATAATTAACAACATAAAAACCACCATATATGCGTTTTGTAAATCGATATTATAAGGAATATCTTTGAGCGCTTTTGCAGTATCTCCGTTTAATAAATTGTTAATTAGTCCATAACCTTCTCCATACAAAGGCGGAATTAAATACAGCATAATTCCAATAGTAATTCCACCAATAATTAGTTTTTTAAACGAACTTTCGAAACGCCCAAAAAAATGGGTAATGGCAAAATACATTTTAGAGAAATATACAGAGGCAATTCCTGTAAAAAAAGCTAAAATGATATAAAAAGGAATGTCTTTAACTTGAAAAACATCTTGCAATTTAAAACCAAATAAAACGTCTGTTCCTACAAAAAAATAAGACGAAATTACAGCAGAAACCGATGCTAATAATAACGGAACTAAAGAAGCAAAAGCCAGGTCTAAACTAAAGATTTCTACCGCAAAAATAATCGCTGCAATGGGGGCTTGAAACATCGAAGACATGGCACCTGCAGTTGCGCAACCAACTAACAACATTCGGGTTTTTGCATTCATATGAAACAATTGCGCTACATTAGAACCCAAAGCGGCTCCTGTACTTACTGCTGGGCCTTGCAAACCTGCAGAACCTCCAAAACCAACAGTTAATGGAGCAGTAATTAAAGAAGCAAATATTTTGTAACGCTCAATAATTCCGTTTCTTTTAGAAATGGAATGCAAGGTGGTAGAAATTCCATGCCCGATTTCTTTTTTAATAACAAATTTCTTAATCGAATACACCAAGAACAAACCAATAATTGGAAAAATAAAATAGAGTGAGTAATGGTAATCTTTAATAAATTTTCCTTCTAATAATTCTTCAATTAAAAAAGTAAAATCTTTTAAAATAAAAGTTCCTAAACCTGCTAAAAACCCTACTAAAATGCTTAAAATATATACAAATTGTCGCTCAGAAATATATTTATATCTCCAAATTAACACCTTTTTAAGTATTTTATATTTTGTTGGCATTGTTTATTTTTGTCATTTCGACTTTATGGAGAAATCTTTCATATTATTAGAGATTTCTCAACTTCATTGCATTTCGTTCGAAATGACATTAGATTGTTAATTATTTTTTGCTGATAATATATCCGTTCCTAAATAACCATTATCTTTATTATAAAACCAAGCTCTGTTTTTAGGCATTTTTATACCGTTAATGGTTTCTAAACCAGATAATAAAATATATTCTCCACTATCTTTTGCTTCTTTAAAAAACTGATATACTTCCATCGCATACGTTTTTGGATTAAAATAAAAGTACCAAGTATCTTTACCTACTTCTTTGTTATAAGTTGCTTTTAAGACTAAATACTCTTTTCCTTTAAACATTTTTCTTTCTACTTTTTTATGGATAATGGTGCCTTTATCTTTCAACTTCATTGGCAAACCATATAAATAGGTGTAATAATTTTTATACAATTTTGCACGTTTGCAACTTAAACTGTATTTCTTTTTTAATTCTTCAGACGGATTTGTATTGCCGTTAATGGCCATACTGCAATCGCCTTTATGAATTGCATATTCTGTAACAATGGTGTCTTTTACAGCTTTCACTAAAAAATATTGTTCTGGTAAATTAATTCGGATTCTACTTTTTCGTGGAGAATTTTTAGGCATTTCCATAGTTACAAAAAATTCGCCTTTAAAGGTTTCCCAATTTCCATTTGGATCGTGAAATTCAATGGCTTTTTCTAATAATTGTTCTCCCGTAATTTCTTGTGAAAATGAGATTATTGATGTGAAAAAGATTGTAAATGTGATTAGTTTTTTCATAGTTAGAATTTAAAAAACCTCGTGAGTACGAGATTTAAAATTATATTTTAATTGTAGCTAGATGATATTTTTGCCTGTCATAAACCTCAATTAGATATCCATCATACAAATTTCTACTCCATACTAATTCTGTTATCCTAATAAAATAATTATACCAACTCCTTTCTCCTAACTTTGTTAAATCTAGTCTATTTTTTTGAATAGCTTCCAACATTTTAGCTTCAGTTTTATGCATAAATTTTAATTTACAAAATCAAAAAAAAGGTGTTTTAGGTTTCTATTTGTATGATTGGATTGATAGATAATATTTTCGATATTGAAAATAACTTCGGTTTCTCTTTTATCTTTTTTTAGAAGTTTATTAACTCCTTGTTCAACACATTGATTTATTGTTCCTTCTAAAATATAACCAACTAATAAGCCTTTACATTGATGATATTTTCCACCTATTAAAAAATTATCTATACCTGTATTTATGTAGCGTCTTTTTGAATCTGAATCTTTTGATTTCAAATTTTTAGCTTCAATATAGTAAATGTATTCATTTTTTAGCCAAGAAATACTGGTCAATCTCATATCTATTCTCGAAAATTTTGCTGCAAAACCTTTTTCAGGAGTAGTAGTTTTATCAAAAAAATGGTTTTCTACATTTGTAGAAATTTCCCACTTTTTTCGTTTAGGATTTTCATCAATAAAATTATGAAGAATTGCTGTAATATCATTTTCATCAAAACTCAATTCAATAGATTGATTACTGATTGAAGTTTGAAAAGCGTCTATAAATAAACTGATACATCTTTTTTCAAATTTACTTTGAAAATTAAGAAAAACAGAAGTAGCTAAGGTTCCTGCCATTATTCTTTCATGTTAAGAATTTCAACTAGCAATTTCTTACTATCTTCCATAGCAGCAGTTTCACTCCAAAAACGTCTTTGGTTAGGTTTTATGATGTACACATCATTACCACCATAATAATTTAAATTTTTTCTGAAATATAAATTTTGAGCTTCTTCTTTCCATAATTTTTTGTCTAAGCTTTTAAGAATTTTAGAAACATCTTCATTAGAAGTAATTGTTTTCTTTTGCTCATTACCAAATGATATTTTTACCAAGTACAAAGGGCAATTTCTGTCAATTTTATAATGTGTTGCAAATACTTTTAGGTTAACATCATCTAACCAATTGTTTAAATAGTTTGTTATTCTATTTGTAAAATGATTGATTTTTAAAACGGGTTTTATGGCATCAGAGTTTTTTTGATTCTCAAATAAATCTAAACTGTAATTTATTGTATCATTAACTATTATTTGTTCGTCTTTTGATAATTTTAAAAGTTGTTTGGTAATTATTAAATTTATTTCTTTCTGTAATTTTAAAATATTTTTTTCAAAACCTTCTGACTCTTCTAATTGTTTTAAAGCAACAATTTTATCAAAAGTTGAAACTAACAAATTTAAAGCTCTTTTATTCTCAAATATATAAGGTAGGTATAGAAATTCATTAGACATCACTTGCTCTCTTTCAATACCCCAAGATGAAGATACCAAAAACAAAAAATAAGTTGTAAATTCAGAATTTATAAGTACAACTATAGCTTTTTTCTCAAAATCAGACAAATTGCCATTAATAATGTAAGCCCCACTCATACAGTATGCATTATGTAGAATAAGTGAAGCTGTAATTAATTTATCTTTTTGACCTTTTTTGATGGCAATGTAAGGAGGTTTAAAAAGATTAGCATCTATCTTTCTAAAGTATTTATTATTTGGTTTTACAGCAGATAAAGGTGTATAATATCTTTCTATACTGCTTGTTTTGGTAATTGAAGCTGGAATAAAATCAGGGTTATCCTTATCTCCATTTAAACCTGTTTTATAAGAAATACTATTATTTTTGAAGTATTTACTAAAACTACTGTATTTATTTTCGATTTTTTTTATCAATTCAAAATCAAAATAATTACCCCACATTGCAATTTTCCAGATCTTAGTATCTTTCTTTTCACATTCTACTCTTGGTAGATGTTTTATGTCGGTAGCATCAATAACGATTCCTTCTAAAACTGAATTCTTTATGTAGGTTTTAGGAGCATAATAAGTAATTGTATCTTTCGGTTTTTTTTTGTCTTTTTGATAAAAAATAATACTTATTGGACCAACAGCCGAACCAAAAAGTTGACCTCCAGAATCTTCAGGAGCTTTTCTTAAAATAGAAAAATTGTAAACTTTTTCAACATAATTTTTTGAAAAAAGCCAACTTCTAAAATTTTGGTATGTTCCTCTTGTATTCGTTAAAATTTTGGTATTAAATATTAATGCAATTTTTCCTTTAGGAGCTAAAAAAGTAGCTTTATGCATAAATGGTAAAACCATTTCTTTTGCAAAATTTTCTTTAGTGCAATATTTCCTTATATTTTTCTGTTTACCACTAATGTCTTTTTCAGGAGATAATAGTTTTCCAAATGGAGGGTTGCCTACAACTAGTTGAAAATTTTGTAATTCTTTAATTTCAAAATCAGAAATGGTATCTCTTATAAAAAGATTATATCCCTGTGTTTTTTCATCTTTATTTTTTGGATTATTAATCAAATAAGGGAATTGTATTTTTTTATTCCACCAATCTGTTTTTGGGTCAAGGTTATCCAACAAAGCCAAATACAAACTAAAAGCAGCAACTTTTATTGATTTATCATCTATTTCAATACCAAAAATATTCTTTTTAAGAATATTAACTAAAATTTTAAAATCAGTTAGTTTATCAATATTATGATGTTTTTCATAACGTTTTACCAACCTTTTAAACGCTTGCACTAAAAATATCCCAGAACCACAACTTGGGTCAAGTGTTTTAATATTATAATCTGTTTTGTTATTTTGAATAGATAATTTTTCATTTAAAATCAACTCTACCAAAGATGGTGGAGTATAAAAAGTACCAGTATCCTTCTTTCCTTTTTTATCTAATTCAGATAAAAAATTCTCGTAAATTTCACTTAATAATTCTATTCTAATAATTTTAAAATCAAACAAACGCCAATCTTCAAAAAGGACTGTTTGATTATTATCTATATAACCATTTTTAAAGCATTTTTCTATTAATTCTAAATGATTTGATTTTACGATCTCTTTTTCAGTTTCATTAACTGTGAATAAACTTCCATTAAAATCATCTGCTAATCTTTTAAATAGATTATAAGTTGCTTTTGGGTCTTTAAGAATATCAAAATACGTTGTTGCATTTTCAGAAAAATAATTATAAAACTCTTTATCAGTTGCTCCTTTGTCCTCTAGAAACAATAAGAATAAAGAACGCATTATCAATTTATGAATAATATCTTTATCTTTTAAACCTTCTTTTTCTAGTTTTTCTGCAACGTTAATTAAACTTTTTACAAGAAATTTATCTACTCTATGCTGCAGATTTAGTTCCTTTCTAATTTCTTCAGCTTCAATTGCTGACCATATAAAACCAGTATCAATTGCAATTCTTGAAAATAGCGTATTTAATGTTTTTAATTTATCTACATCTGTTTGTTTACAGGATATAAGCTCTAACTTTTCAAGTTCTTTATCAAAATTAAAATTTATGTCATTTTTATTGTAGCCAAAAGGTTTTTTTGAACAATTATAAATTCTAATTTCGGTTTTCGTAAAAACATATAAAAATAAAACTTTTTGAAAATTCCAACAATCGTGATGTATTTCTGCGATTAATCTTAAGGTTTTTGAATCAAAAGAGCTTACTTCCTTTAAAAATAATGCTGGTTGATTTTCATTTCCATAAACTTCAACAAATCCATATTTTTTATTATCAAAAATATCAATATCAAAAAAATCACTTTTTTTAGCGAAATCAATGATATCTAAATTATCAATAATAGATTTTTTCATTTTTAAATTAAGTAGTTATAAACAAGCTGTTTAAATGAGGGATTTAAATCCCCTAAAATTACAAAAAACTAAACAAAAACACGACTTTTTTTTGACTTTTCCTAACGGAATAAAACTCGTAGGAAAATCCTATCAGAAACTTGCATTAGCATTTTTTAACCTAGAAAAAAACATAAATGCAGGGTTTTAATTTATTCCTGAATATCCAACTTCAAGTTCAATTCTTTCAATTGTTCATCATCAATAAATGCAGGGGCATCAATCATTACGTCACGTCCAGAATTATTTTTTGGAAATGCAATAAAATCGCGAATGGTTTCTTGTCCGCCTAAAATAGCCACCAATCTATCCAAACCAAAAGCCAAACCTCCATGAGGTGGAGCACCATATTCAAAAGCATCCATTAAGAACCCAAATTGTGCTTTGGCATCTTCTTCAGAAAAACCCAAATGTTTTAGCATGGTAGCTTGTGTTTGCTTATCGTGAATACGAATAGAACCTCCACCAATTTCATTTCCGTTCAATACCAAGTCATAAGCATTTGCTTTTACAGCTCCAGGATTGGTGTCTAACAATTCCATTTGCCCAGGTTTTGGTGATGTGAATGGATGGTGCATTGCATGATAATGCCCAGTTTCTTCATCTAACTCTAATAATGGGAAATCTATTACCCAAAGTGGCGCAAATACTTTTGGATCTCTCAATCCTAAACGTTCTGCCAATTCCATACGTAAAGCAGATAATTGTGCTCTTACTTTATTGGTTTCACCAGACAAAATACAGATTAAATCACCAGGTTTTGCACTGGTTTTTTCTGCCCATTTTGCCAAATCTTCTTGGTCGTAAAATTTATCAACCGAAGATTTAAAACTTCCGTCTTCGTTTACACGACAATATACCATTCCTAACGCACCTACTTGTGGTCTGCGAACCCAATCAATTAACTTATCAATTTCTTTTCTGGTGTAAGCATTTCCTCCAGGAACCGCAATTCCAACCACCAATTCAGCATTATTAAAAACGCCAAAATCTTTATGTTGTGTAACTGAATTTAACTCGCCAAACTCCATTCCAAAACGAATGTCTGGTTTGTCGTTTCCATACAAACGCATGGCATCATCGTACAACATTCTTGGAAATTTCTCTACTTCGACATTATTTACTTCTTTTAATAAATGACGCGTTAATCCTTCGAAAATATTTAAAATATCTTCTTGTTCTACAAACGCCATTTCACAGTCTATTTGTGTAAATTCTGGCTGTCTATCTGCACGTAAATCTTCATCTCTAAAACATTTTACAATCTGAAAATATTTGTCCATTCCACCAACCATTAATAGTTGTTTAAATGTTTGTGGAGATTGTGGCAATGCGTAAAACTGCCCTTCATTCATTCTACTTGGAACCACAAAATCTCTTGCACCTTCTGGTGTAGATTTTATTAAATAAGGGGTTTCAATTTCTATAAAATGTTGATCCGACAAGTATTTTCTTACTTCCATCGAAACTTTATGACGGAAAATTAAACTGTCTTTTACCGGATTTCTTCTAATATCTAAGTATCTGTATTTCATTCTCAAATCATCTCCACCATCAGTTTTGTCTTCAATTGTAAAAGGCGGAGTTATAGATTCGTTTAAAATTTCTAATTTAGACACCAAAACTTCTACATTTCCTGTTGGCATTTTACTGTTTTTCGACTCACGTTCAATCACCTTTCCAGTTACCTGAATTACAAACTCTCTTCCTAAAGATTTTGCTTTCTCCATCATTTCTTTTGGCGTGCGTTCTTCGTCGAACATTAATTGCGTAATTCCATAACGATCGCGTAAATCTACCCAAATCATAAACCCTTTATCACGCGATTTTTGCACCCAACCAGCCAAGGTTACTTCTGTATTTATATGCGAATCTCTTAACTCGCCACAAGAATGACTTCTATACATTTCTTTCAATAATTTAAGTTGCGAAATTAATCATTTTCCGTTAAATATGAATGTTTTGGGCGTTCATTTCTGAAATAGAAATGCCCCGCTTTTCGCTGTATCTTTTTAATTTTGTTCTCGATACAATTCTGCAAAAATGCAGAATTACTCGAACTGACAATTAAAAAGGTTAAGATTTTAAAAAAAAATCGAACGGTGTAAATCGGTAACGCGAAATTTGTTTCGTAAATTTGTCTTTATGAGCGTAATTAATATTCAAGAGAAATTTAATTTATTTTCCGACCATTGGTCGCCAAAAAAAATAGGCGAATTAAACGGACAACAGATTTTATTGGCCAAAATAAAAGGTGAATTCGTTTTTCATAAACACGACAATGAAGACGAGTTATTTATGGTTATTAAAGGAACTTTAGATATCAAGTTTCGTGATAAAACAATAACCTTAAACGAAGGTGAATTTTATATTGTACCCAAAGGAGTAGAGCATAAGCCTGTTGCTAAAGAAGAAGTTCATATTTTGTTATTCGAACCACTTTCTACCAAACATACTGGCGATGTTATTGCAGATATTACTGTGGAAGAATATGAATCTATTTAAAAGTGTAACGAAAACTTCTCGATACAAAATTCTTGAAAAAAGAATTTTACTAGAAGTAACAGTACGTGAATGTTTTATGTAAAAAAGTATAAATTATAATTAAACCACAACAGTAAGAACAAACTGTCGGTTCGAGTGATTTCGGTTTTTTTATCGAAATTGTATCGAGAACATATTAAGAAATTATGAGTAAACTATATATAGTTCCAACACCCATTGGTAATTTAGAAGATATGACTTTTAGAGCAATTCGTGTTTTAAAAGAAGTCGATTTTATTTTGGCTGAAGATACCAGAACAAGTGGAAAACTCTTAAAACATTTCGAAATTTCTACTCCAATGCACAGTCATCATATGCATAATGAGCACAAATCTGTAAAAGGAGTTGTTCAGAGAATTTTAAATGGAGAAACCTGCGCTTTAATTTCTGATGCAGGAACTCCTGCCATTTCAGATCCTGGTTTTTTATTGACTAGAGCTTGCGTAGAAAATAATATCGAGGTTGATTGTTTACCAGGAGCAACAGCTTTTGTGCCTGCTTTGGTAAATTCTGGCTTACCCAATGACAAGTTTATTTTTGAAGGTTTTTTACCTGTTAAAAAAGGAAGACAAACCCGTTTTTTGTTGTTAGCAGAAGAAACCAGGACCATGATTTTTTACGAATCGCCACACAAATTGGTAAGAACATTAGGTCATTTTATCGAATATTTTGGGGCCGAAAGAAAAGTTTCAGTTTCCAGAGAACTCACAAAAATGTTTGAAGAAACTGTAAGAGGAACTGCCAAAGAAGTGTTGGCTCATTATACAGCAAAACCACCAAAAGGTGAGATTGTTGTTATTGTTGAAGGGAAGAAATAATAGTTTATAGACCTCACAGGTTTTTAAAACCTGTGAGGTCTTTCATATAAAAAATATTAAAAATGAACATCCAACAATTCAAAACCAAATTAAAATCGAATCCAACAGCAATTACTTTTGCAGAAACGATGCAAGTAATTGAAGAGTTTTATAACTTCACTCCAACTGCTTTTACAAATGGAGAACTCAAAAACAAAGCTACAGAAAATACGGGTTCTTGCAAATTATTTGCATTTGCAAAACTTCAAAAATTAACGAAAGAAGAAACCTTATTTTGTTTTGGCGAACATTACAAAAATGTTTTAGAAGATAAAGACGGAGATGGACATCAAAATATTAGAAATTTTATAAAAACGGGTTTTAAGGGCTTGTTTTTTGAGCGTAAAGCTTTAGAATTGAAGTAAATATTTGTGAAAAATCTTTTATCAGAAATAAAAAAATGTACCATTTGCGAACCTTATTTAGATTTGGGTGCGAACCCTGTAGTTACCGCGCATAAAAAATCTAAAATTGTAATTGTTGGTCAGGCTCCAGGAACTAAAGTGCATGCTTCTGGAATTGCATGGAACGATGCCAGTGGAAAACAATTGCGAAAATGGCTAAATGTTTCTGACGAAGTTTTTTACAACACCGAAAAATTTGCCATAATTCCTATGGGATTTTGTTATCCAGGAAAAGGGAAAAGTGGCGATAAACCTCCCAGAAAAGAGTGCGCTCCACAATGGCACACACAAATATTTAACAAATTACCTAATATAGAATTGGTAGTTTTAATTGGTATGTACGCACAAAATTATTACTTAAAAGACAAAGCAAAAAGAACGTTAACTGAAACTGTAGATCATTATCCTGAATATTTACCAGACTATTTTGTGTTACCTCATCCATCTCCACGAAACCGATTTTGGCTTACAAAAAATCCATGGTTCGAGAAAAACGTAGTTCCTGAATTGCAAAAAAGAGTTTTAGAAATTTTGAAAAACTAGTAGGTCATTTCGAAATGAGAGAAGAATAAACGATTGAGAAATCTCTTTCAATATGGTCATGAGATACCTCTTCCTTCGTCATTCGGAATGACATATTAATTAAAAAATTTTAATATTTAGATCCATCGTGTTTGCCCACTTCAAAACCGTGTTTTCCTAAATATTGATTTCCAGAATCAATGGCATCTTCTTCTAAAGTAGTTCCCATTGAATCGTTCCAACGATTTAAATACCCAAAGAGAGAAATTACACCTAACATTTCTACAATTTCGCCTTCATCCCAATATTTGTATAGCTGTTCTTTAATTTTTGCATCTACAGCATTTGGCACCATAGAAGCTGCTAAAGAAAAATCTAAGGCAGCTCTTTCTGCGTTAGAAAAAGCAGGATGTGTTTTGTATTCCCAAATATTATCTAATTGTTCTTGTTCTGCTCCATAACGTTCTGCGGCTCTAATTGCATGTGCTTGGCAATACCTACAACCTGTTGCGTTGCTAGAAACCCAAGCAATCATTCTTTTTAAAGCAGATGTAACTCTACCTTCATTGGCCATAACTGCTTTATTTAAATTAATAAATGCTTTAGAAATTGCGGGTCTTCTTTGCATGGTTAATACAGAGTTTGGACAAAAACCCAAGGTTTCATTAAAAAATTCTGCAAGTTTTTGCGTTTCTAAATCGTATTCCGACGATAATGGCGTTACTAATGGCATATGTTTTTATTAAATTATTTATTTTCTTATTAAACTAAAACTTCCTTTCTTTTCTATAGATAAACCGTTTTTATCGGTTAAAATTGCTTGAAACCAATAACTGTTAGAAGGTAGTAATTTTCCTTTATATGTTCCATTCCATCCTTCACTTTCTTGCGATATTTTAGTTAAAAGCACTCCATATCTGTCGTAAATATAAATATTTGAAATTGTATAAAAGTCTTTATTGTATCCTTTTAAATGCCAAAAATCATTTTTTTGGTCGTTGTTAGGAGTAAAAAACCTTGGGAACTCTAATATCGAAAAAGTATATTCTGCAATTCCACAACCTCCTTTGTCTTTTATATATAATGTATGCAACCCTGTTGTTATTCCTTCGAAAAAACCTTCATCTTTATAGATTCCAAACTCATCATCTAAGGCAAATTCATAATTTCCAGATCCTATATTTTTAACTTCAACCGAAATAGAATTATTATCAGAATCGTCTATAATTAAAATATCGTCTTTGGTAACATTTGCAATTTCAGAATTTGTAACAACAATTGTTTCTTCTAAAGATTCGCAACCCGCTTTAGAAAATGCTCTTACAGTGTAAGTTCCAACATCTGTAATATTAATTTCTGAAGTATTTCCAGGAATTAGATTTCCTTCTTTTTTCCAAACAAAGGTATAATTATCTTGTTTGGGTACAACTTTTAAAGTTACAGAACCAATATCTTTACACAGTACAACGCTTTTATTTTCGACATTAAAGCTAGGTATTGTAGCATCTACTTCTGCAATTACCTCTATTCTGTTTAAGGATGTACAATTAGAATCATTTGCTTCTACAAAATAAGATGTTGTTGCAGTTAACAAAGGAGTTCTGTAAGTATTTCCTGTAAATATAGGAGTTAAACTTGTTAAAGAATCGTACCAATTTACCTCACCTTTTGAAGCTGTTGCTGTTAGCAATGCTGTTCCAGAGCAAATAAAATCGTTTTTGGTATTTGTTATAGCAGGTCTTTGATTTGCAGTAATTGTTATTGGTATTCTTGGCAAAGTTGTACAACCATCAACAGAAACTGAAGCGTAAAATGTGGTGGTTTCTGAAACTGTAGTTGTAAAATCGTTTCCTGTGAAAATTGAAGCGCCTCCAGTTTTTGAAGTGTACCACAAAACTTGCCCTTCGCTTTGGGTTGCAGAAATTGTTGCTGTTCCAGATTCGCAAATACTTGCTTCTGTAAATGCAGTTATTTGTGGCAAATAAATACGAGAAGTTGCTACAATATTTAATGGAGGATCGTTTGGCATGCCATATTCTACAATATAACCTTTAGGTACGTATAAACCTGTTCCTCCTACGTTTGGTAAATCGTTCCAAGCTCCTCTAATTCCTATGGAAGGATCTGTAATATGTGCATAATCTTCTCCAGTTGTATTATTTCCTCTAAAGTCATTTGGTTCGTTATTATTCCAATTTGCAAAATTTGGAGTGGTGCTACTAATTTGTCCGTTCCAAAAAACAGTGCCAGCTTCTGGGCCAGTTACCCATTTCCAAACACCTTCTGTTTCTTCGTCAGAACCACCAATCCAACCTGCTCCAGAAGCTTGTTTTCCAGCAAAATCTGCTTCTTTTTCGCTCGTTAAAGTTGCCAAGTAACCTTGCCTTCCGTAATAAAATTTTTTTTAGCTTCAATTTTGGCATCCTTCCAAGTAATGCCTTGTGCTGGAATAAATTCGTAAAAATGGTCTGTTTCTTTTAGGTAGTTTTTATCATCTACAGTTAAAGAAAATATTTTTTCTTCGGGAATTGTATTTGCGGTGGTGGTAAAAACTACTTGTTTTACAGCTTCAATTAAGTCGGCAAATAACATTTCTGAACCAGTAACTTTAGAAGATAAAGTTAACTTTCCTTCATTTGAGTTCCAATTTTGGGCAATTGTTGGATGACTTCCTAAATCTAAGAAATCGAAACCATTTTGATAACCAGAAGAAATTTGAATGAAAAAAAACGCTATTCCAACATCATCAGAATCTGTAATGGTAAAATCTTCGACAACATTTATAGCCTTTCCAATACAAAACGCTTGGTTGCCATTTGCCGTAATTACTGGGGCACTATCCGTTTGTGAGTAAGACAAAATGGATTGTAATAAGGCATATAAAAGAAATAGATTCTTTTTCAATTGATAAATTTTCTCCATTTTAACTCTTAACTTGTAAACAATGTTGCTATTTTTGTAAGACAGCCCAATTTAATACTTCAATTTTAAAAAATATAATTTTATGGTTAAAAATATAGTTACCACTGTTTGGAGAGAAAAATCGCAATTCGAAACCGACAATCCTAGTGGTTATAAATTAACAATGTTCGATAAATCTCAAGACAATGGCGACACTGTTGGTTTTGCACCCAAAGCGTTAATGCTGTCTTCTTTAGCAGGTTGCTCTGGTTTAGATGTAGTTTCTCTATTAGAAAAAATGCGCGCGGAAGTTGCCGATTTTAAAATTGAAGTTACTGCAGAATTAACAGACGAACATCCTAAATTTTACAACAAGGTAAAAGTAGATTATCATTTTACAGATGCAGCATTACAGCCAGAAAAAATACAGAAAGCGGTAAATTTATCTGTTACAAAATACTGTGGAGTTATGGAAATGTTTAGACAGTTTGCAGAGGTAAAAACCGAAATATTTTTACATAACATAGAAAATTAATTAAATAGATGCCGAAAAAACCGGCATAAAAACTATGAGATGGAGTTTAAAACCGAAACCTAACCAAGAAAACGTAATAAAACTTGCTAAAGATTTACAGGTTGATAAAACCATTGCCACAATTCTTTGTCAAAGAAATGTAACTACTTTCGAGGAAGCAAAAAAATATTTTCGCCCAAGTTTAAAAGATATTCATAATCCTTTTTTGATGAAAGATATGGATTTGGCTGTACAAAGGATTGAAAAAGCCATTTCTAACAACGAAAATATTTTAATTTATGGCGATTATGATGTAGATGGTACCACTGCTGTTTCTTTGGTTTCTTCTTATTTAAAAACGATAACCCCAAATGTAGCTACTTACATTCCAGATAGGTATGCAGAAGGTTATGGGGTTTCTTATGCAGGAATCGATTTTGCAGAAGACAACAACTTTTCTTTAATTATTGCTTTAGATTGTGGTATAAAAGCCATCGAAAAAGTAGCATATGCAAAAGAAAAAAACATCGATTTTATTATTTGCGACCACCACAAACCTGGTAAAGAAATTCCAAATGCGGTGGCTGTTTTAAATGCAAAACAAGAAGATTGTAATTACCCTTTTGATGAGCTTTGTGGTTGTGGAGTTGGTTTTAAATTAATTCAGGCTTTGGGTGTCTCCAGAAACCAAACAATAGAACACTTTGTACCTTATTTAGATTTGGTTGCCACTGCAATTGCTGCAGATATTGTTCCTATGATTGGCGAAAATAGAACCCTAACTTATTTTGGATTGCAAGTAATTAATTCGCAACCAAGAAATGGAATTAAAGCCATTATTCATCAAATTAAAAAGAAAGAATTAACAATTACAGATGTTGTTTTTATCATTGCCCCAAGAATTAATGCTGCAGGTAGAATGAAACATGGTAATTATGCTGTGGAATTGTTAACAGAAATGGATTTAGACTCTGCCATTGAATTTGCGGCAGCAATCGAAATTTTTAATGCAGATCGTAAAGATTTAGACCAAAAAATTACTGACGAAGCAATCATTCAAATTATTGATAATAATGAAGAAGAACGTTTTACCTCTGTTGTTTTTAAAGAAAATTGGCACAAAGGGGTCATTGGAATTGTAGCTTCTAGATTGATAGAAAAATACTATAGGCCTACATTGGTTTTTACCAAAAGTGGCGATAAATTAGCAGCTTCTGCACGTTCTGTAAAAGGTTTCGACGTGTATAATGCTTTGGAAGCATGTAGCGAATTTATAGAACAATTTGGCGGTCATAAATACGCTGCTGGCTTAACGTTGTTGCCAAAAAATTACGAGAAGTTTAAAAATAAGTTCGAAGAAGTTGTAAAAAATACGATTGATAAAAAATTGCGAACTCCAGAAATTTCGATTGATGCAGAAATCGATTTACCGGAAATTACAGATAAGTTCTTTCGAATTATCAAGCAAATGGCACCTTTTGGTCCAATGAATATGAAGCCTATTTTTAAATCTACTTGTGTTAGAGACAATGGTTATGGCAAACAAGTTGGCGCAGACAAAACCCACTTAAAACTAAACGTTTTTCAAGCAGATAACCAGAAAACCTACAATGCCATTGGTTTTAATTTAGGTGATAAAATAAAATTTGTACAAGACGAATTTGATATTGTGTATGCTTTAGATGAAAACGAATGGAATGGCTATAAATCTGTGCAATTGTTATTGAAGGATTTGAAGTAGAATTATGAAAATCTATGGAATAAGTGGTCTTGGAGCAGATAAAAGAGTTTTTAAATATTTAACTCTTAACTATAAACTTATTCTAATTGATTTGCAAGTTTTGGTAGATTATATGATTGTTTACAAAGCCGAAGAAATTCGCGAATTTATTAATAAAACGACTCCTAATAACGTGAGTTCGACATAATATCTATTTAAAAACCAGTATATTGTCATTTCGAACGAAACGCAGTGTAGTTGAGAAATCTTATCTTTAGCCTAAGATTTCTCCATGAGGTCGAAATGACAGTTTTAAAAAAAAACCATGACTATTTGATAAACAGTATTTTTTAAATTACCATTTACCATTTGAAAATACTGTAATAAATCGCCTTTTTTTCTTTCTATTTCAGAATAAAAAAAACCGTAGCTAAGGCTATGCTTTCGTTTTCTTGTTTATATAAAGAAAAAAATCATCCATTTTTTTTCCAGTAATCTCAAACAATAACGGGTATAATATCTTGTCATTTCGAACGAAACGCAGTGTAGTTGAGAAATCTTATCTTTAGCCTAAGATTTCTCCATGAGGTCGAAATGACAGTTTTAAAAAAAAACCATGACTATTTGATAAACAGTATTTTTTAAATTACCATTTACCATTTGAAAATCCTGTAATAAATCGCCTTTTTTTCTTTCTATTTCAGAATAAAAAAAACCGTAGCTAAGGCTGCTTTCGTTTTCTTGTTTATATAAAGAAAAAAATCATCCATTTTTTTTTCAGTAATTTCAAACAATAACGGGTATAATATCTTGTCATTTCGAGCGAAACGTAGTGAAGTCGAGAAATCTCTTTCTAACTTATGTTTTGGATTTCTATACAAGGTCGAAATGACAAACGAACTCTAAACATGCTGATCAATCAAAATAGCATTTCCATCTGGGTCTAAAACTACAAAACTTGCGGGGCCAGAAGAGGTTTCATCTGCTTCTGTTTCTAATTTTATACCTTCCTTTTTTAAATGTTGTTGAATGGTTCTTACATCATCAAATTCATCTAACTTGTTGGCAGATTCATCCCAACCAGGGTTAAAGGTTAGTATGTTATTTTCGAACATTCCTTGAAATAAACCGACCAAAGAATTTCCGTTTTTAAGAATTAAATAATTCTTTTCGATTTGTCCTGCAAAAACGGTAAAACCTAATTTTTCGTAAAATGCGCGTGATTTATGAATGTCTTTTACGGCTAAACTGATTGAAAATGCTCCTAATTTCATACTTTTTGGTTTTTAATTGAGGTTTTAAAGTTATGAAAATATTTTTTATCTTGTTATTCCTGTGAAGACAAAAATCTATAATGAAGTTAGTTAGAAATACTTCCATTGAAGAAATAACAAAAAGTTGGCAAACAAGTTTAGCCCTGATTGAGTGGCTTGTTTGAGCTCTTTTATCTCTTGGAAAAGAGATAAAAAGCGAGTAACGAAAGCAGGAAATAGCTCCTAAAAAAAATAATTCTAAGCTTCTATAGACATTAAAACCATTTTCAATTCTATATACGTAATATCTGTATCTACTTTTTCTTTAAGGTCAGATAAACCTTTTATTTCGCCAGCTTCTTCAATTTGATTGCGGATTTTTTTATAGCGTTTTAAATCGATTAATTCTAACACATCTATGTCTCCTGAAGAAATGTAATTTGTCAAATGATTTTCGATAGTGCCAGCTGTTAAACTGCGCTCTTTTGCAATTTCTTTAATAGATAACCCCGATTTAAACAACTCAAAAGAAATTTGTTTCGAAGATTTTTTGTCTTCTTTTTTTTGTTCGTTAAATTGGTTTATGCCGTTTTCTGTGCAGTAATTATTAATAATTTCTAAAATTTCTTCTCCGTATTTTGCCACTCGAGTTTTACCCATTCCTTTTACCTTTAACAATTCTTTTGAGGTTCTTGGCAACTCGTCGCACATGGCATATAAAGCTTCTTGGGTAAATATTTGATAGGCAGGAATGTTTTCTGCCATTTGAATTTCGTCTCGCAATTCTCGTAATTTTAAAGCTAAAATAGGGTCGCGTTTCGAAGCTACTTTTTTCTTCTTTTTGGGTTCCATTTTTTGCAAAACTGCTTTTGCTCTTACTTCTAAATAGGTTTTTACTTTAAAACCATCAGTCATTTTTTGTAAGGCAAATAATTTTTCTTCTAACTTTTCTTGAAGTGAATTAAATTGTTTCGAAAAATCTTTTTTAACAGCTTTATTATCTGTGGAAAAATGAATGGCATCTAAAGGTTTTTCGATGTTATGCTTAGTATGATTTAAAAAATAGGCAACTGCTTTTGTAAATCGTTCTTGAATTGTGGAACTGTTTTCTGGAAGAATATTGTTTTTTGAAAGCGTTTTTAACTGGTTTTTAAATTTGTTTGAAACTTTCATCAATGCAACAACACCATGATCTTTTATGGTTTGTAAATGCTCGATAACATCTCCTCTGATACTGGTTTGATTTTTATAGAAAATATCAATTAATCTAGAAACTGGATATAAAAATGGTTGATAATCGAACAATTCTGTAATTAAATTGAGTTGAAATTCTTTTTCAGATTCGTTTAAAATACTTTCATCGGGGTGATTTTCTTCTACACTTTGGTTAAAAGCACTTACAGTAGTATCGTTTATAATTGCGTTGCTGGTTATTGGCGTTTTTAAAACCAAACCTTCTAAAGAAGTACATCTACTTAAGGCCACATAGGTTTGTCCGTGTGCAAAAGAGGCTTCTGCATCTATAATTGCTTTTTCGAAGGTTAACCCTTGGCTTTTATGAATGGTAATTGCCCAAGCCAAACGCAATGGAATCTGTTCGAAAGAGCCAGTAACGTCTTCTTTTATTTCTTTTGTTTCTTCGTTAATAGAATAATTAATATTGTCCCATTTTTCTCTTCCTGTAACAATTTCATCAGCTTCATTTAAACATTGTACATTTACAGAATCTTTAGAAATGCTGGTTATAATGCCTATTTTTCCGTTGAAATATCTTTTTTCTTGCGATGAATCGTTTTTAATAAACATGACTTGCGCACCTACTTTTAACTCTAATCTTGCTGCATTAGGGTACGAATTTTCACTGAATTTCCCAGAAACCTCAGCTTGAAAAAAGTGACTCTTATTTTTGTTTTGATGAAGTTTTGAATTGTTAATTAAATTTGCTCTGTTATTATGGGTGGTTAACGTAATATAACCTTCTTCCTCGTCTGGAGAAAAAGACGGATTATAGCGTTCGTTTAAAATTTTAGCCGATGTTGAAGATAAATTATTGTTTCGAATTTCATTTAAAATGGTAATAAAATTTTCGTTTTTTTGTCGATAAATATGTTTCAATTCAATAGAAACCACATTTGCTTCTTGAAACGCTTTTGAGCTAAAAAAGTAAATGGTTTTATAGTAATTTTGAAGTAAACTCCATTCGTTTGGTCTTACTACTGGCGCTAATTGTTGCAAATCGCCAATCATTAAAATTTGTGCGCCACCAAAAACTTTGTTTCGGTTTTTGTAACGACGCATCACTTGGTCTATTCCGTCTAATAAATCTGCACGAACCATAGAAATTTCATCGATAATTACTAAGTCTAACGATTTTATAATATCGATTTTTGTTTTTGAAAATCTGCGTTGTTGGTTATTTGGAGCCTGATTTGGTAAAATAGGACCAAAAGGCATTTGAAAAAAAGAATGAATGGTAACGCCTTTTGCATTAATGGCTGCAACTCCTGTTGGTGCAACAATAACCAAACGTTTTAAAGATTCGTTTTTAATTTGATGTAAAAAAGTTGTTTTTCCTGTACCTGCTTTTCCTGTAATAAACAGATTTCTATCGGTTTTTTCGATAAAGTTTAAGGCAAGTTCTAATTCAGGGTTTGTTTGCATTTTTACTTTTTGATGCAAGATAAAAAATCAAAAAGTATTTCTATTTATTAATGTATATAAATTTAAAAAACTTCCTCGTTGTTTTTTAAGGTTTTTTATAGATAATATTTAACAAAAAATCCCAAGCAAAAGCTCAGGATTATAATGTTTACTTGTGTTTATTTTTAAAATAAATCGCTGCTACTTAAAGTAATTCCTATTGCATTTGCATTGTACGAATTATTTTGTGAATCTTTATAATTCATTATAGTGTAACTTATACCAATCCATTTCCAAGCAAATTCGAACTTAGGTCCAAAGCCTCCTGTAAAAGTTTCATTAGCCTCTAAACCATCTGCATTAAATTTAATATTTTGATGAGAAACAATTCCTGCTCCTAACCTAAAATCTTTTGCAATCATATAATTTGCAGATAAATCTAATGGAATTCTTGTTAAAGTAATATTATAGTTTGTTGCCTTTGTGGTTACATATTTAAAACCAACTGTTGCTCTTAAAGAGAATTTTTGTGATTCAGAGAAAAATAATTCTCCTCCTGCAAAAATAGTACCTCCTTGACCTGCATTTACAGATTGGTTGCTATCGTCTTCGAAATAAATTTCTGCGACGCTATCACCTCCAAATTCCAAAGCACCACCTAATAAAAATTTTAATTTTAAAGGACTTTTATTTTCTACAGTATTTTCTTGAGCATTTAATTTAAAAATACATATAGAAAAAAGCAATACACATATTTTAATAGTTTTCATTTTATAAAAATTTAATAAAGTAATAATTTTTGATTTTATCCTAAAAAACCCCAAGCTATAGCTTGAGATTTTTATATTTTTATATGTATAATTACTACTACATTTCTAATGCCTTTGTAGGATTGTTATCCATTAATAATTCAACTGGATTTTCTAATGCTTCTTTAACAGCTACTAAAAAACCTACAGATTCACGACCATCAATAATTCTATGATCGTAAGACAATGCAACATACATAATTGGTGCAATGGTAACTGCTCCATTCACCGCAATTGGTCTGTTTACAATATTGTGCATTCCTAAAATTCCACTTTGTGGAGGATTGATTATTGGTGTAGATAACATAGAACCGAAAACACCACCATTGGTAATTGTAAAAGTTCCTCCTGTCATTTCATCAACGGTAATTTGTCCATCTCTAGCACGTAAAGCCAAACGTTTCACTTCGCTTTCTACACCTCTAAAAGATAAGTTTTCCGCATTTCTAATTACAGGAACCATTAAACCTTTTGGACCAGAAACTGCAATAGAAATATCTTGAAAATCGTGTTTTATTTGATAATCTCCATCAATCATAGAATTTACATCAGGATACATTTTTAACGCTCTTACAACCGCCAAAGTAAAGAAAGACATAAAACCTAAACCAACTCCATGTTTTGCTTTAAAGTCTTCTTTATATTCTTTACGTAAATCGAAAATGGGTTGCATATTCACCTCGTTAAATGTGGTTAACATGGCAGTTTCGCTTTTTACAGCAACCAAACGTTCTGCTACTTTTCTACGTAACATAGACATTTTCTTACGCTCTGTTCCACGAGTTCCATTTGCAGGTTGTGTTCCCATAGATGGTACTGCTTTTACAGCATCGTCTTTGGTTATTCTACCATCTTTTCCTGTTCCGTTTACAGATTTTGCATCAATGCCTTTTTCTGCTAAAACTTTTTTAGCGGCTGGTGAAGCCGTTCCTGAAGCATATGTTTCTTTCTTTTCTTGACTTGGAGCATCTGCTTTTTCTTTAGTAGGCGCTTCTTTTGTAGGTGTAGAATCTGTTTTTTCAGAATCGTCTCCATCTGGTTTTGCTGCACTTGTGTCTATTAAGCAAACCACTTCGCCTACAGCAACAGCATCACCTTCTTCTGCTTTTAGAGTAATAATTCCACTTTCTTCGGCTGGTAATTCTAAGGTTGCTTTGTCAGAATCTACTTCTGCAATGGGTTGATCTTTTTCTACGTAATCTCCATCTTCAACTAACCAAGTTGCAATTTCTACTTCTGTAATTGATTCTCCTGGAGAAGGAACTTTCATTTCTAAAACACTCATGGTTTCTTATTTTACTTGCGCCGAAATTATTTCAGCATTTAATTATTTTATTATTTGTTTTTTGGGCGTTTTAACAGGCTTTCCACTATATCTTTTTATATGACAACTTCTCGACTGCGCTCGAAGAGACAAATAAAAAGGATGCCGTTTCAATCCTTAACGCGATTACTCGTTACTAAAAACACTATCAATAACTGCTTTATGACGTTTTTTAAATCTTGTGCTAGAACCTGCTGCAGGAACTGCGTAGTATTTACGTGAACGCACATTTAATTTTACCAAATCGAAACGTTCTAACATAAAACTCCAAGCGCCCATATTTCTTGGTTCTTCTTGTGCCCAAATATAATTTTTTACGTTTGGATATTTATCTATTATTTTTTGTAATTTTTCTAAATGCAATGGAAATAGTTGTTCAATTCTTACCAAAGCAATGTCTTCTCTTTCTAAATTTTCTCTTTCTTCTAGTAAATCGTAATAGAATTTACCCATACAAAAAACCAACTTTGTTACTTTTTCTGGGTTTATGGTATCGTCTATTACTTCTTGAAATTCGCCAGTTGCTAAATCTTCAATAGAAGAAATTACTTTAGCGTGACGTAATAAACTTTTTGGGGTAAATACAACCAATGGTTTTCTGTAATCGCGTTTCATTTGACGACGCAATAAGTGGTAGAAATTTGCAGGTGTTGTACAATTAGCCAACGTCATGTTGTCTTCTGCACACAATTGCAAATAACGTTCTATTCTTGCTGATGAATGTTCGGAACCTTGCCCTTCATATCCATGAGGTAATAAAACTACAATTCCGTTTTGTAGTTTCCATTTATCTTCAGCTGCAGAAATATACTGGTCGAACATGATTTGTGCTCCGTTAGAAAAATCTCCAAACTGTGCTTCCCAAATGGTTAAGGTATTTGGGTTTCCCATTGCGTACCCGTAATCGAAACCAAGAACGCCATATTCAGATAATAACGAATTGTAAATCGTCATTCTTCCTTTATTATTAGGGTTCCTATTTAATAAATTAATTCTTTCTTCCGTAAGCTCGTCGCGTAAAATGGCATGTCTATGAGAAAAAGTTCCTCTTTCTACATCTTGTCCAGAAATACGTACATTAAAACCTTCTTCCATTAAAGAACCGTAAGCTAAATTTTCTGCCATACCCCAATCTAATTGATTGGTTTCGAAGGCCATTTTTGCTCTTCCTTGTAAAATGCGTTCTGCTTTTCGAACAAATTTTACTCCTTCAGGTACTGTGGAAACTACTTTTGCAATGTTTCTTAAATTGTCTGCCTTATAAGTTGTATCTACAGGTTGTAGCATCGCAGGTAATTCTTCACGATCGAAACCTTCCCAGGTAGATTGCATAAATTCTTTTACTTTAGACGTTTCTACTTTTTTAGATTCGTCGAACTCTCTTTCGAGCATTTCTTTGAATTCTGTAGTAATTTCAGATAAGTAATTTTTATCTACACTTCCTTCTTGCAACAGTTTGGCTGCGTAAATATCTTTTACATTCTTGTGTTTAGAGATTGCTTTGTATAATTTTGGTTGTGTAAAACGAGGTTCGTCACCTTCGTTATGACCGTACTTTCTATAGCCTAAAAGGTCGATAAAAATATCGGTTTTAAATTTCATTCTAAATTCTAAAGCCATTTGCATTGCATGACAAACTGCTTCTGTATCATCTGCATTTACGTGTAAAACTGGCGATAAAGTTACTTTTGCAACGTCTGTACAATATGTACTTGAACGTGCATCTAAATAATTTGTGGTAAAACCAATTTGGTTATTTACCACAATATGAATGGTGCCTCCTGTTTTATAACCATTTAATTTTGCCATTTGAACGACTTCGTAAGCGATTCCTTGGCCTGCAATTGCGGCATCTCCATGAATAACTATTGGTAGAATTTTACTTGAGTCTCCATCGTATTTTCTATCTATCTTTGCTCTTGTAATTCCTTCTGCAACTGCTGCTACAGTTTCTAAATGAGATGGGTTTGGTACCAAATTCATTTTAATTTCGTTTCCATTTCTATAGGTTTTACTTAATGTTAAACCTAAATGGTATTTTACATCTCCATCGATATCATCATCTTCGAAATCTTTTCCTTCGAACTCACTAAATAAATCTCTAACGGGTTTTTTAAAAATATTTACTAAGGTGTTTAATCGACCTCTGTGCGCCATTCCTAACACACATTCTTTTACGCCAAAAGTTTCTGTAGCTTCTCGTAAAGCAACAGATATTCCTGGAATTAATGCTTCACCACCTTCTAGAGAAAAACGTTTTTGCCCTACGTATTTTGTTTGCAAAAAACTTTCGAAAGTAACTGCTTGGTTTAGTTTTCCTAAAATATACTTTTTAGATTCTACAGAATAACTTGGGTGGTTGTCGTTCTCGTTTAAACGTTTTTGCCACCATTTTAGTTTTTCTGGGTTTCGCATATACATATACTCTACACCAATAGAATCGCAATAAATGGTTTTTAGATGACTAATTATTTCAGAAAGTTTTACTCTTCCTAGTCCTAAGACGTCTCCTGCAGAAAACTCTTTATCTAGATCGTTTTCAGTTAGACCGAAGTTTTCGATGTCTAATGTAGGTTTGTATTGCCTTCTTTCTCTAACCGGATTTGTTTTGGTAAAAAGATGGCCACGTGTTCTGTATCCATTAATTAAGTCCACCACCAAAAACTCTTTCTTTACTTCTTGAGGAATTTCTAAAGAAGATTCTCCTTCTTTTAAAGAATAATCTTCGTTCGCCAAGTCGTATCCTTGAAAAAAGCTTCTCCAGCTTGGTTCAACAGAATCTGGGTTTATTAGATATTGATCGTATAAATCGGCTATAAAGCCTGTATGTGCTGCGTTTAAGAACGAAAATTTGTCCATATAATATTTTATGCTTTATGTATAAGCTTATTACTAAAGCAAAAATACAATATTTGAAATTAATCAAGAATTAATTTCAAATATAAAAAACTGAAAAAAAAATTAATTTTTTTAAAAAAGTATTTGGAGATATATTAAAAAGATATATATTTGCACTCGCTAATCACAAAATGTGAAGCAAACTCCTCTTTAGCTCAGTTGGTTAGAGCATCTGACTGTTAATCAGAGGGTCCAAGGTTCGAGTCCTTGAAGAGGAGCAGAGTAACAAAAACCTTTACAGAAATGTAAAGGTTTTTGTTTTTTACAGAGGTCAAAGTACAGGTTAAGATGGATCAAGGGATCAAGTCCAAAAGTTGTGTGTGAATTAAAATAATCTTCTGATTTTTGTAAAAAAAAAGAGGAATTGGACAGTTATATGAATTTACAAAAATTGATGTTATTAGAAGTGTTAGGTATTCAAGACTAATTAAAATCAAGATAAAGAAAAACGGATCTCACTTTTTTATCGTATTTAACAAGCCTTATTAATGCCAAAGTTTATCTTTTGTGTTATTATAGATACCCAAGATAAATTCTAACCTAATTTGCAAGCTTTTTTTAATACCTACTAACCTGAGTTCGATTAATAAATTGTCAACTGATTAGACTTTACAGTCTGATATTTTATAGCAGGTTTTTTTGGTAAAAAGCTATATGCAATAAGACCTGCGATTATGTTTGACAAGAAATTAGTAAAACTTCTATGTCTAGAATGTTCAATTTGACAAATATTTTTGAGTTCGTCATTTACGGTTTCAATAACAGAGCGTTTACGCAGTAAAATTTTATCACTCATTGTCATTAAAGAATTCTTCATATTGTTTTTAATATGAGTAATTAAATGCAATCCATCAGCAAAAAGTAACTGCATTAAATCTTTTCCAACATAACCTTTGTCCGCATATAACTTATACCATTTAAACATTAAAAACGTTATAAAAAGATTTTAGATAAAATTCATATCCGGTTATAGACTTAATGGTATTATTATCCATTTGATAAACTAGGTGCTCTATTTTGGATTCTAGTATCTCTAAAGTGTCATAAATTTTCATTGCGATTTTACTTTTAAGGTATTGCCAAACTTTTTCAGCTGGATTTAGTTCAGGGCAATATGCAGGGATAGGTAATAAAATAATATTATCAGGCAATTTTACATCTTTAGTAGCGTGGAAAGCTGCATTGTCAATAATTACAATTTTTAGTTCCAAAGGATTACAGGCACTTAAGTCTGTTAAATACTCAATAAAAAAGTCTTTACACACAGTATCTGTTAGCATGCAGAAACTCTCACCGGTAATGGGTGAAAAACTTCCCCATAGCCATTTACTCTGATAACTATGTTTGTATTTTGCTATAGGTTTAACGCCTTTAGCTGTAATGACTCTTTTTTGTTTGATTATTAATCCAAAACGAGATTCATCTTGAAAAAATAAATTGACCGATTCAAAGTTATTTTTATTTAGTTTTGTTCTAAATAATTTAAAAGTGTTTTCTAGGTTTTTTAAAAACCATTTCGGCTTTCGGGTCTTTTTTATAGTGTGACTTTCTTGATACTTTTAGCTTAGACTTATGTTTTCGCCTACAATGTGCATAAAGTGCACCATAATTTATCATCTCTGATAAATCTTCGGCTATATGAGCTTGTAACTCTATATAGGAAGTTATGGTGGTATCGCTATTGGATAATGTCTTGGAGATATAGGCTTTTGCTCTATCAGAAATATGAACGGTATTATTACCTCCGCTATGTATTTCTAATAAATTTGAAAGGCCTCCTGTTTCATAGTCTTTAATCCAATTGCCTATGGTGGTTGGACGTCTGCCAAGCTTCTTTGCGATCGCATTACGATAGATGTATTTCCCGGACTTTATGTAGTATAACATTTTTAAACGATCTCTTCGTAATTCTGTAGTAGTAGACTCATATAGTTTTCGCAATTCAACAGATTCTTCTTTAATGGATAAGGTAATTTTTTTGGCATATTGAAAGATAATAAATTTTATCCCGAAAGATAGTAAATATTATATTGAATTCAAAGTTTAAATGGTATTACCATAAATTTTATCTAAAAAAGACTTCTTTTTTAATGGCGTTCTATCATCAACATTAGCTTGGGTTATGCAGAAGTTTAGGATTTCACCTTTATCATTTATAACGATATGCAATTTAAAGCCATGGAACCATCCTATAGTGGATTTTCCAGTGGTTGCAATGCCTTTAAATACTTTATTATTCTTAATTCGTTTGGGGCTGCAAACTCTAACAGGTGTAGAATCTACAAAAGAAATACCCGTAGAATTACCTAAACAACATGTCTTTAAAAATAAAGTCATTGGCATGAGGTTTTGCTGCATGAGTTCTGTAAATCTATTGTATGAAACTGTAGCTGGGAAATCATCTTGCATATGCTTTTGCAAGTAATACACGTAAAAGTGTTTAAAGGTCCTAAAACCACTAAGCTGAAACAAAATGGTAATGGTAATTACCTCGCTATTTGACATAACACTGGGACGTTTTGATGGATTGCCTAAAAGGTGTTTACTGACTATTTGGTCATATTCTTTACAAAATTCATCAACAAGACAGAAAATTTCAGTAATTTTAGAGTAGATTATCATAGATAGATTTTTAGATTAATAAATTGAAATTCAATACTTTAATTTACTGAAAATCTATCTTTTTTACTAGAAAAAAATGCCTAAATTTTAATCGAACTCAGGTTACTAGGTATTTTTTTAATAGAATTTGAGTGCTTTGTTTTTTTTCGAAGCCTTTGTGAGAAAATTTACTCGAAAGCAAAATTTAAGAAAATACCACGAGTTCCCATAAAGTTTATTGGTGCTGTCCACCTACTTTCGGGATCGTTATCATATTTAATTTCGTTGTTAATGGCAAAAACACCACGTATTGATGGAGAAAACTTAAAGAAATAGAGGTAAATGTCCACTCCAATACCTACTTCGTACATAAAGTTATGTGTTTTCATACGAAATTGCCCTGCAGAGTTATCATCTTGATTTTTTTCGTTACTCGAAAAATTATAGTCGTAAGAAATGCCTCCTAATAAATACGGTCGAATATTATGATACCTGTCTGTACTAAATTTAAAAACCAAAGGAACATGTAAATAGGTAGAACTGGCTTCTCTAACACTATCTTGTTCTGTTGGTAAATGATTAAAATAAATCTTTTTAGAATTGCTAACCAAACCTGGCTCTAAGCGCAAATTTAAGTTTTTATGCAAACGTAAATCTGCAATTAAACCCACATTAAAACCTACAGTTGGTTCTACAGTTATGTTTGCATTCGCAATTGTACTTTCTCTTAAGTTTAGTTTAAAATCATTTTGATTTACACCTAGATAAAAACCATAATGCAAAGGTCGTTTATCGAATGAAGGCAAATATTCTACGCGTTCTTTCTGTGCAAAAAACGAAATACTAACTAATAGAAAAAAACAAAAAAGTAGGTTTCTTTTACTCATAATTACTTACGTGCTGTGTAAATTGTTGCAACACCAAAGGTTACAGGATTATCTTCTGTATGTGTAAACCCATTTTTTTGCAAAATATTGTTGAACGCTGCTCCGAAAGGAAAAGAATTCGCAGATTCCGATAGATAAGAATACGCAACCTTGTCTTTCGAAAACAGTTTTCCAACGATAGGTAAAAATAAGTTTGTATATAGCTTGTACCCTTGTTTAAAAGGAAATTTAGTAGGGTTTGACGTTTCTAAAATCACCAAAACTCCATTTGGTTTTAAAACTCGGGCAATTTCTTTAATTCCTTTAGCTAAATTCGCAAAATTACGAACACCAAAGGAAACTGTAATAGCATCGAAAGTTGCATCTTCGAAAGGCATATCTTCGGAATCGCCCACCATCATTTCTATTTTATTGGAAAGTTTTGCTTTGGCTATTTTTTGTTTGCCAACTTCTAGCATTCCTGCAGAAATATCTAAACCTACAATTCTATCAGGCTTTAAATCGGCCATCATTAGCGCTAAATCTCCTGTACCTGTGGCAATGTCTAAAATTTGTTTTGGATGGTTTTTACCCACAATTTCTACCACTTTTTTACGCCATTTTATATCAATCCCTAAAGAAATTACACGGTTTAAGCCATCGTAATTTTTAGAGATGTTATCGAACATTTGGGTAACTTGTTCTTTTTTACCTAACTTAGAATTTTTATATGGATTTATTTTTTCTGCAGACATAAATAAGCTCACCTTAATCCTCCTAAAGAGAGGTAACTACAGGGTGTAAACTGTGTTTTTGTTATTTTAATTTTCTATTGAAACAATGTAATATTCCGTTATAACATTCCCCTTTAGGGGGAATTAAAGGCACTTTTTTACCCATTTATAGCTACAACCTCGTTAATTTGATTTGGTAGCATTTCTTTTAGTAAATTCTCGATTCCGTTTTTTAAAGTTGCTGTAGAAGATGGGCAACCACTACATGCGCCTTGTAAAATTACACTTACTACTTTATTCTCTTCGTCATAAGATCGAAAAGCAATATTACCTCCATCTCCTGCAACTGCTGGTTTTATGTATTCATCTAAAATATTTACAATTTGGGCAGAAACACCTTCTAATTTTACTTCCGGAATTAATTCTTTTGTTCCTTCTGCAACAATTTCTTCTCTTGGTAATTCTTTAATAATTGTTTTTCCGTCTGCTAAATATTCGCGTATAAACGTTCTTACCTCACCATACACCTCATTCCATTCTACCATATCGTATTTGGTAATTGAAACATAATTGTCGGAGATAAAAACTTCTTTTACGAAGGGAAAATTAAAAATTGCCAAAGCCAATGGAGACGATTCGCTTGCCTCGTCTATATTTTTAAACTCAACATCTGTTTGTGTTAACGCTTTGTTGGTGCCAAATTTCATTACAGATGGGTTGGGAGTTACTTCTGCATATACTTCAACAGCCTCTTTTTTAGAAGTTCTTTCTTCGTTTACCACTGCGTTTCCAGCATTTAAAAAAGTTTCTATCTGCTCTTTTACTTCTTCTTGTACGTCTTTCCACTCTAAAATATCGAAACGTTGTATTGCAATAAAATTAGCTGTAATAAATACTTTTTTTACGAATGGTAAATAAAATAATTGTTGTGCTAAAGGCGAGTTTTTAGCTTCGTCTATATTGTTAAATTCGTAACTGCCTCCATTTATTAAAATACTGCTACTGTTATATTTTATAATGGTATTGTTAGTTGTTTCTTGTATGGTAATTTTGATGTTTGACATTGTCTAAAAATTGAGTTGCAAAATTAAGGCAAAAAAGACAAATAGCATTGTTTTTAACGGTATAAAACTTTTTCGACTTCACTTCTAATAACATTTTTTATTTGCTATTAAAAGTGAAGCCGAAATTTATTTGTGTTTTTTAATTACAGACTTAGGGAAACTGTTGCTGTAAAAATTCTATTGTCTATACTTAAATCTGCTGTATTTATTTGCGCTACAAACTGTGGGTAAACATCGTAAAAAGAGGTTCTGTTATTGTTACTGTAAGCAAAATCTACTTTAAAGTTCCCAAAATTATAACCAGCTCCAAAAGAATAACCACTAATATTGTCGGAATCTAATGCTGCTTTATTTGGGTTTTCTTCGAACCTATAACCTCCTCTAACACTTAATTTATCAAATCGCCATTCTGCACCCATGTTAAAAGAATTGGTGCTTTTTAATTCATTTTCGAAAAATGTATTTTCTCCTGAAAAATCTCCATTTGATAATTTCATATTCGAATAATTTCTATTGATATAATCGAAACTAAACAAACCACTTTTACCAAATACCACAGCAGCACTTGCTGTTAATTTACTCGGTGTTTTTAATCTATAAATTAAACTTTGGTTTAGAAAATTATCTCCAGCAGTGTTGTTGTAAATATTATTTGGGTCATTACTAACGGTAATTTCTGTATCCCCTTCAAAACCATCATTATCTACAATATTAGTATCTTCTATAATTTCTGTAAACCAAGTTGGCGTTTGGTAAGACAAACCGAATCTAAAATTTTGGTTTGCCTTGTAGATAAAACCTGCGTTTAAAGAAATTCCAGAACCTGATGTAAAGTTTTCTTGATAGAAGTTCGCGTCTAATGTGTTTCCATTTCCATCGCTATTAAACTCTAATAAATTAGATTGCTGACTAAAATTAAGATTGTAAAAATTAAATCCAGCACCTACGTACAATCTGTTTTGATATACAGATGAAAATGCCAAATTAATTTCATCCAATCCTCCTTTATAATTGTTTATAAATCTTTGATTTTCGTCTGAAACATTATAATCTATTGTAGGGTTGTTATTATCTAAAGGAAAATCTCTAAATGTTGGTACTTCACTATTCCCTTCAATAATAAAATTGTCGTTAAAATCTTTAGAAAGTCTATAGTTAAAACCAATTGCAAATTTATTCCAATCAGATTTGTAAGCACTCTCAAAAACCAAAACTGCACCCGCTTGAGAAAAGTTAAAAAACTGATCTTGATTGTTTACGGTGTTCCCGTAAAAAGTAGATTGTATTTCTGTATTTCTACTATTTAATGTACCTGCAAACGAACTGTTATTAAAAACGGCCAAACCTGCTGGATTGATATTTATAGAAGAAATATCGCCACCTAATGCTCCAAAAGCACCTCCCATAGACGTAAAACGTGCAGTTCCGTTAGCATCATCTTGCGAGAAAAGCAATGCTAATTCTTGATAATTTAAAGATTGAGCATAAGACGTTAAAGTTACTGCGAACAACGTCGCAAGTGTTATTATTTTTTTCATTTTAATTGTTTTTTTTATTAGGCGATTTTTTTAATTTCCTCTTCTTCTGGATGAAGAAGATCTTCTAGATGAAGAGCTTCTTGAACTTCTAGATGAACTTGAAGTTGCTCTACTACTTGTTGCTCTTGATGATCTTGAACTTGTTGTTCTTGCAGGTGGAGTATAAGTTCTTCTTGCAACGCTCGATCTTCTAGCTGTAGAAGAACTACTTCTTCTTGTAGGAACTGTGGTAGATCGTCTAGTTGTAGATCTTCTAACGGCAGAAGAGTTGCTTCTTCTTATAGGAGATGTGGTAGATCGTCTAATCGTAGAACTACTATTTCTTCTTGTAGAACTATTAAATCTACTTGCTGTAGGGCTATTTCCACCTCTTCTTCTAGAACTTGTACTCGAAGAACTTCTTCTTGTACTAGTACTACTTCTTCTTCTCGAAGATGTGTTTGTAGAGCTTCTTCTAATCGTAGAAGATCTTCTATTTGGAGATATTGTACTAGACCTTCTTCTTGAAATAGTTGAACTTGGGTTTCGAGAAGACGTTCTTCTTCTAGATGTTATAGAAGAGTTTGTTGTGCTTCCTCTTCTTCTGCTGTATGTATTGTTGTAAGCAGTTCTTCTACCATAAGTTCTGTTTCTATGATAACGATAATTTCTATGGTTATAAAAACGATTGTTTCTATAAGGTGTTGCATAACCATAACCAAAATATGGGTTGTAAAAACCTCCATACCAACCCCAAGCTAAGTTGTTGTGGTAAGGATGCCAATATGGGTTATATCCCCAAGCATTCCAGCCATTATACCATCTATTTCTAAATCTCCAGTTATTCCAACCCCAGCCCCAATTATTCCAGCCCCAGTTGTTATAACCCCAATTATTCCAGCCCCAAGTGTCCCAGCCAACTCCATAAAAATCATTCCAGTATGGGTCGTTAATTAAGTTTATATTTACAACAACATCGTTATTTGGGTTGTTACCCCAAGACGGATTTGTGTTGTAGTTTAAATTGTCTTCTAAATACAATGTGTCAGGAGAATTGTAAGTATCTATGTCTGTAAAAAAATCAGAATTATCTAAACTTTCTAATCTTTCTAGTTCTTTTGTAAAATAATTATTGTTATAATCGTTGTATTCTCTTTCATTAGCAACAATTACTTTCTTTTCTCTAACAGGGGTTTCGTCTCCATAAATACCATCATCAGAATAAACACTTTGATAAGTACCACAGGAAACCAGTAAGATACTAGATAGAAAAAATAAGAGAACTCGGTGTAAGCTGGATTTATAGTGAGATAATTTCATATTGATATATTTTATGGTAAACATTAATTTTTAGAAAATTTGTTGAACAAAAAACGCTAAACTTACATAGGTTCTAACCTTTTTGTAGTAGTTTTGTACCGTTTTTGAAAATACTACGTTTTTTTTAACAAAAATTTCACTTTAAAGATAACAATATTTATGCCAAACTTCGAAATATGAGTAAACATTTAACAAAACGAGGAGAAGATTATTCCAAATGGTATAACGAATTAGTTGTAAAAGCAGATCTTGCAGAAAACTCTGCAGTTAGAGGTTGTATGGTTATAAAACCTTATGGATTTGCGATTTGGGAAAAAATGCAAGCAGAATTAGATAGAATGTTTAAAGAAACAGGGCATCAAAATGCTTATTTCCCTTTATTTGTTCCAAAAAGTTTATTTGAAGCTGAAGAAAAAAATGCAGAAGGTTTTGCAAAAGAATGTGCAGTGGTAACTCATTATCGTTTACAAAACGACCCAGATAATGTTGGTAAATTACGTGTAGATCCAGAAGCAAAATTAGAAGAAGAATTAGTGGTTAGACCAACTTCTGAAGCTATTATTTGGAATACCTATAAAGGATGGATTGAATCGTACAGAGATTTACCTTTGCTAATAAACCAGTGGGCAAATGTAGTTCGCTGGGAAATGCGTACGCGCTTATTTTTAAGAACTGCAGAATTTTTATGGCAAGAAGGCCATACTGCACATGCCACAAGAACAGAAGCAATTATTGAAGCGAAACAAATGCAAAAAGTATATGCAACTTTTGCAGAAAACTTTATGGCAATGCCGGTTGTAAAAGGTTATAAGTCTAACAGTGAGCGTTTTGCAGGAGCAGAAGATACTTATACGATTGAAGCTTTAATGCAAGATGGAAAAGCACTACAGGCTGGAACAAGCCACTTTTTAGGACAAAACTTCGCCAAAGCTTTTGATGTAAAATTTACTTCTAAAGAAGGAAAACAAGAACATGTTTGGGCAACTTCTTGGGGCGTTTCTACACGTTTGATTGGTGGTTTAATTATGACACATTCAGACGACAATGGCTTGGTTTTACCCCCAAAATTGGCTCCAATACAAGTTGTAATTGTGCCTATATATAAAGGAGAAGATCAATTAAATGCAATTTCAGAAAAAGTAGCTGTATTTGTAAAGGAATTTCGTGAAAAAGGAATTTCAGTTAAATTCGATAATAGAGATACGTTTAGGCCAGGCGCAAAGTTTGCTGAATACGAACTAAAAGGAGTTCCTGTAAGAATTGCTTTTGGCGGAAGAGATTTAGAAAATAACACAGTAGAAGTTGCTAGAAGAGATACTTTCGAGAAACAAACAATTTCGCAAAACACGGTTGTGGACTTTGTTTGTAATTTATTAGAAGAAATACAAGAAAATCTATTTCAAAGAGCTTTCGATTATAGAACGGAACATACCACAGAGGTAAACGACTTTAAAGAATTTAAAAAAGTAATAAAAAATAAAGGAGGTTTTGTTTCTGCACATTGGGATGGAACAGAAGAAACCGAAAATAAAATTAAAGAATACACAAAAGCGACCATTCGTTGTATTCCAAATGATGCAAAAGAAGAATCTGGAGTTTGTGTTTTTAGTGGAAAACCATCCACAAAAAGAGTGCTTTTTGCAAAAGCGTATTAACTGTAATTAAACAACAATCTCTTTATTTTACAGGGAAAATAATGCCTTTATTGCTCTATAAAAAAGCGAATTCAAAAAAAAATTATGATTTTTTAAAATTTTTTAAAAAATTATTGCAGAATTTAAAAAACGTTGTATATTTGCATCCGCAATTGAGACATACTCGATTGTTTTGGTCCGTTCGTCTAGGGGTTAGGACGCCAGGTTTTCATCCTGGTAACACGGGTTCGATTCCCGTACGGACTACAAATGTTTTAATAAAAAAACAAATAGAAAGAAATTATGGCAAATCATAAGTCAGCATTAAAAAGAATTAGAAGTAACGAAGCGAAAAGGTTGCGTAACAAATATCAGCATAAAACTACTCGTAATGCGGTTAGAGATTTACGTGCAACTGAAGACAAAAAAGAAGCTGCATCTAATTTAAGTAAAGTTATTTCTATGTTAGACAAACTAGCTAAGAAAAATATCATTCACAAAAATAAAGCAGCAAATTTAAAATCTAAATTAACAAAGCACGTAGCTGCATTGTAAGATTTTATAATTACATAATATTTAAAAGCTCCGAATTTTTATTCGGAGCTTTTTTTTATAAAAACTAAAATTATTTCAAACGATAGTTGGTATTAAACCTTAAACCTAGAAAACTCACTTAGCAAAATTGCTGTTGCAGTTGCTACATTTAAACTTTCTGTTTCTTGACTTTTGCCAAAACGTGGAATAGAAATTTTATTAGAAACCAGTTTTCTTACTTCTTTCGAAACTCCATTTGCTTCATTTCCCATAATTAAAACACTTTCTGCTGGTAAAATGGTTTTATATACATTATTACCACTCATATCTGCTATAAATGTGGGTAATTTTGTTGTTGCTAAATACGTTTTTAGTTCTAAATAATAAATAGAAATTCTTGTTAAAGAACCCATAGAAGCTTGCACAACTTTTGCATTATAACAATCTACAGTGTCTTTAGAACATACCAATTGTGTTACGCCAAACCAATCGCATAAACGAATTATAGTACCTAAATTTCCAGGGTCGTTTATTGCATCTAAAGCAATTATTAATCCTTTATTGGCAAGTTGTTTTTCTTTGGGAATTTTAAAAATTCCTAAAACTTTATTAGGCGTTTTTAAATTGCTTATTTTTTTTAAATCGGTCTCTAAAATTCGAACGATTTTTTCATCAGAAAGATTACAATCAAAATCATCTGTACAAAAAATAGTAGCTACTTCGAAAGAAGAGTTTAAAAGTTCGTTTACTACTTTTATTCCTTCAGCAATAAATAATTTATGCTTTTGGCGATACTTTTTTTGAGATAAACTTGTTATTAGTTTAAGTTGATTTTTTGAAATACTCAAAATAGACAGTTTTTTTAAATTTTAAATGTATGCTGAACTTTTTAAGCCGACAGTTTTTTTATTTATGAAAGCTTTTTTTTAAGCACAACCTTTGTTGCGACCTAAAAAATTCATACAAATAAAGGAAAAAAGAACCAGTATAAAAACCGAAAAGCAATCTGTTTTTGGGAGATAACCATTAATTAAATCTAAATGGAAATAAACCGTTGAAAAATATTATTTTTGATGCTCGATTCTATTACTAAAGTAATGAAAAAATTTTCTATTTACTTTTTACTTGTCTTAATTTTGGTTGCGTGTAATTCTACAAAACATGTTGCCAAGAACGAGCACATGCTAACGAAAAATTATATTTTTGTAGATAGTGTAAGAAATAAAAATAGCGATTTAGAGAAATACATTCTTCAAAAACCAAATGCGAGATTATTGGGTTTACCATTGGGTTTGTATTTTCATAACTTTGGAAATCACGATAAACCCAAAACACCATTAGAATGGGGAAAAGAAAATCCTAAAAGATATAATTTTATAAAAAATGTTTTTTCAGAAAAACAAAGTATCGCATATGCAAATTCTTTAATAAATTTAAATAATTGGTTTTTAGATTTCGACGCACCAGTAATTGTTAGTAAAACCAAAGTAAAAAGAACTGGAGACAATTTGTGGGCGTATTATAAAACACAAGGTTACTTTAAATCGAAGGTAGATACTGTAATTAATAGGCATAAAGATAAAAAAGCGACAGTAGAATACCATATCACAAAGGGCAGCCCCACTTTGTTAGATACCATTAAGGTAAAAATAGAATCTCCTGTTTTAGATTCTATTTACAAAGCTTCTGGAATAACTTCTTTACTAAAGACTGGAGACCAGTACAATGATAAAACTTTTAGAAACGAAGCTGCAAATGTTGTAAAGTTGTATAGAAACAACGGAATTGTTAATTTTTCGGAATCTGCTTTGGGTTTTTATGTAGATTCTACAAGAACAGATTACAAAACAAATGTCGAATTTTTAATTTCTGGTGGAAGATTCGAAGAAAAAGATGGCACTTATACCAATAAAGAATACAAGGTTCATAAGGTAAAAGAAATAAAAGTAATTACAGATTATTCTTATACTCAAAAAGACAAGAAATATTTAGACTCTTTAACTTATAAGGGAGTAAAGTTTTACGGATACAATAAAATAAAATACAACCCTAAATATTTAGCACAATCTATTTTTTTTAAACCAGGAGATGTTTATAAAGACACCCTTAGAAACTTAACAAGAAATCATTTAAAATCTTTAAATAATTTTAAAACTACAAACTTAGATTTTATACCCATTGGTAGTACTGGAGACGAATTAAAGCTAAATGTTTATTTGTCGCCAAAAGAAAAATATACACTCGCTTGGGATGCCGAATTAACACATTCTAATATTAGAGAAATAGGAACATTGGCCAAATTTTCTATTATCGATAGAAATGCATTTAGAGGAGCAGAAACTTTAAAACTCTCTTTTTTAGGTTCGTATTTTAATTCGAGTAATGGCCCTGGTTACGAGTTAGGTTCCGATGTTTCTTTAGAAATTCCAAGATTTGTAGCGCCTTTTGGTTTAAACAAATTAGTGCCCAAGGCAATGTCTCCCAAAACTAGAATTTCTATGGGAGCCAGTTTACAAAAAAATATAGGATTAGATAGGCAAACGATAACAACAGGAATCGATTATAAATGGAATTATACTCCCAAAAAAACAATTCAAATAGAAGGTTTTAACTTGCAATATTTAGCAAACTTAAATATTAGCCAGTATTTTACGATTTATGGTTCTGAATTTGATAAAATAGAAGTCATTAAAAACAACTTTTTTCCAAATGAAAAACTAGAAGCTGCATCTGCAGAGCAATTTGTAGTTAAGGCATTGTTAGATGATAATTTTGCGAATAACAACCCTGTAGAATATTTAACATTATTCAACATTGCTAGCAGGTATAGAATTATTACTTCTAATTTTATTATTCCTACAATTTCCTATTCGTTTACCTATAACTCTCAAACAAATTTTAAGGATAATAATTTTTCATTTTTTAAATTTAAAATAACAAATTCAGGAAATGTTGTGGGGCTTTTATCAACAAAAAGAGACGATACTGGCGCAAAAACAATCGCAGGAACTCCAATTGCACAATATTTTAAAACAGATATAGAATATAAGAAATTTTGGGAATTATCGGAAGATGCTGTAATAGGTTTTAGATCTTTCTTTGGTTTAATTATTCCTTATGGAAAATCAGATATTCCTTTTTCTAAAAGTTATTTTGCAGGAGGTTCAAACGACATAAGAGCATGGAGAAGTTATAATTTAGGGCCAGGTGCTTTACCGAATGTATTTGAATTTAATACAGGAAGCTTAAAGTTTTTAACGAGTTTAGAATATCGTTTTAACATTCTTGGAGATATAAAAGGAGCCTTGTTTGTAGATGCAGGTAATATTTGGGACGTTTCGGGTTTTTTACAAGATTTTGAAGGGGCAGATTTTACAGGGCTTTCTTCTTTAAAAAGTATTGCTGTAGGTTCTGGATTTGGAATACGATACGATTTAAATTTCTTGGTTTTAAGACTCGATTTAGGATTTAAAACCTACGAACCTTACTTAAATGAAAATAAATGGTTCGAAAACTATAACTTTAGAAGCGCCGTTTATAATATTGGAATAAACTATCCTTTTTAATAAATTTAGAAAAGAAAACCTATAACGTTTTCGTTATTTTATAGTTTCAGCAAATAGAAAAACAGCTATTTTTAGTACTTTTGAAAAACTAATAATCAACGATTTAAAAAAATAAATATGAGTCATAACATACAACCTGGAGTTGCAACAGGAAAAGAAGTTCAAGAAATTTTTAAACTAGCCAAAGAAAAAGGATTTGCATTACCAGCTGTTAACGTTGTTGGTTCTAGCACTATAAATGCAGTTTTAGAAACTGCAAGAGATTTAAATGCACCTGTTATCATTCAGTTTTCGAACGGTGGAGCCCAATTTAATGCAGGGAAAGGTTTGTCTAACGAAAATGAAAAAGCAGCAATTGCTGGTGGAGTAGCAGGAGCAAAACATGTACACGAATTAGCATTAGCTTATGGAGTTCCAGTAATTTTACATACAGACCATTGTGCAAAAAAATTGTTACCTTGGATAGATGGTTTGTTAGATGCTTCAGAAAAACACTTCGAAGAAACAGGAAAACCTTTGTATAGCTCGCATATGATCGATTTATCTGAAGAATCAATTGAAGAAAATATAGAAATTTGTAAAACATACTTAGCTAGAATGAGCAAAATGGGTATGACTTTAGAAATTGAGTTAGGTATTACTGGTGGAGAAGAAGATGGTGTAGATAATTCGGACGTAGATGCTTCTAAATTATACACACAACCAGAAGAAGTAGCATATGCTTACGAAGAGTTAATGAAAGTTTCTCCACAATTTACAATTGCAGCTGCATTTGGAAATGTACACGGAGTTTATAAGCCAGGAAACGTAAAATTAACACCAAAAATTTTAAAAAACTCTCAGGAATTTATCTCAAAAAAATATGGTGTTGAAGAAAATCATATCGATTTTGTGTTTCATGGTGGTTCTGGTTCTACTGTAGAAGAAATTAGAGAATCCATAGGCTATGGTGTTGTAAAAATGAATATCGATACAGATTTACAATTTGCTTATACAGAAGGTATTAGAGATTATATGCAAGAAAAAGCACCTTATTTGGCAACACAAATAGGAAATCCTGATGGAGCAGACCAACCTAATAAAAAATATTACGATCCAAGAAAATGGTTGCGTTTAGGAGAAGAAACATTTACAACTCGTTTAAAGCAAGCATTCCAAGATTTAAATAATGTAGATACTTTGTAAAAGTATTTAAATACCGCTTTTAAAAGCATTTCGGTTTTTTTTTAGATCGAAATGCTTTTTTCTATTTACAAAAACCTATAAATTTAAGTAGAGAAGAATATCAAACAGAAGAAAGTGTATTTCACAAAAATATTTTTACATTTGTATTTCACATACATTCTTTTTTTTAGAATAGAATTATAACAAAGACAAACTTAATATGGCTTGGTTTAAAAGAACAGATAAAGGTATTCAAACTGCTACAGAAGATAAAAAAGACACTCCAAAAGGTCTTTGGTACAAAACGCCTAGTGGTAAAATAATAGATACAGAAGAGTTAAAAAGAAACTTGTATGTAAGTCCAGAAGATGGGTATCATGTAAGAATTGGAAGTAAAGAATATTTCGAACTTTTTTTTGATGACAATAAATTTAAAGAATTAAACGAATCTTTAACTTCTAAAGATCCTTTAAAATTCGAAGACACAAAAAAATATCCAGATAGGTTAAAAGCGGCACAAGAAAAAACAAAACTAAAAGATGCTGTAAGAACAGCAGTAGGTAAATCTTTAGGAAAAGATTTGGTAATTGCAGCAATGGATTTTACCTTTATTGGAGGTTCTATGGGATCTGTAGTTGGAGAAAAAATAGCTAGAGCCATAGACTATTCTATTAAAAATAAAATTCCGTTTTTAATGATTTCTAAATCTGGAGGAGCAAGGATGATGGAAGCTTCGCTTTCGTTAATGCAATTGGTAAAAACTTCTGCAAAGTTGGCGCAATTGGCAGAGGCTAAAATTCCGTACATTTCTTTATGTACAGACCCAACAACAGGAGGCACCACTGCTTCTTACGCAATGTTAGGAGATATTAATATTGCAGAACCCAATGCATTAATAGCATTTGCAGGACCAAGAGTTGTAAAAGATACTACAGGAAAAGATTTACCAGAAGGTTTTCAAAAATCGGAATTTGTTTTAGAGCATGGTTTCTTAGATGCCATTTACGAACGTAAAGATTTAAAGAAACAAGTAAATTTATATATCGATTTAATTCAAAATCTTCCCATTAGAAAAGAGGAAGTAGCATCATAAACCTAAAAAAAGAAGCTGTCTCGAAAGTATTAAAATTTGTCATTTCGACTGTAATAGAGAAATCTTATTTATTGAATTTCAGTATTTTAGGTTTTTCCGATAACTTGGTTAACGTGTTTGTGTAGGAAAAGTTGCGTAGTTTTTGCATTAAAGTTAATAAATAAAACACAAACCAAGAAAATAATCTGAGAGGATTTTCGCAAGTAGGCTTTTACCAGCAATTTTTTTACACGTCTTAAGTTTGTAATTCATTAAATTTGAACATAATTAAGAAAAGACAAAAGAGAGGAGTAAGGTTAATATACACGCAGAAGCATAGACTTCGTCAACATTGAAAATCCCCTCTCTTTTCTACACAGATTTCGTACAGTTCTATGAGGCTTTTAGACCTCGCTTTTAAGTCGTTGAAACTCGCGTAGTATGTCCTTTCGTAAAAACATTTACTTATGAATAAAGATATTAAATATTTTGGAATAGACATCAGTCATTTATTTTTTGATGTCACAGATTCAGATGGCAATTATTACCAGTTTAAAAACAATTTAACAGGCTTTAAAAAGTTTGTAAAATTATTAGATTTAAAGAGTCATTGCGTGATGGAAGCTACCGGTTATTATCATTACCAATTAGCCTATTATTTACAAGAAAAAGGTTTTAAATTGTCGGTAGAAAATCCATTATCGGTAAAACGTTTTATTCAAATGAAATTGTCTAAAATAAAGACAGATAAGAGCGATTCTAAACTAATTTGTGAGTATGCAAAGCAGGTTAAATTAAAGTTGTGGAAAGGCAATTCTAAACATCAGCTGGAATGTTTACAAATGACAAGAACCCTTTCAGCATATACAAAGCAGAGCACTATGCTGAAAAATAAATTACATGGCGAAGCCGTTTTAGGTACACCAAGTAAATCTGTTGTGAGGTCTTTAAAACGCAGTTTAAAACATGTTGAGAAAGAAATAAAAACGATAGAAGAAGATCTATTGATTTTAGTAAAAGAAGTTCATAACGATGTTTTAACACGTTTAAAAAGCATCCCAGGCATTGGTCCCAAAACCTCTTTAATGTTAGTAGTTTTAACCGATGGATTTGAGCGTTTTACGAGTGGTAGTGAATTGTGTAGTTATGCAGGTCTAACGCCAACAATTAGACAAAGTGGTAGTAGTGTAAAAGGACGATCGAGAATAAGTAAAATAGGGAATCAAAAACTAAGAAATTTATTGTTTATGTGTAGTTTTAATGCATGCAAATACAACAAGGCTTGTCGAGATCTTTATCAACGAATCGTAGCCAAGGGAAAGAGCAAAAAATTAGCCTTAATCGCAGTCTGTAATAAACTACTAAAACAGGTCTTTGCAATAGCAAAATCAGGATTAATATATGATGAAAATTATAAAAGTACTTTCGTAAAAAGGTACTAAACCAAAAAGTGTGTAAGTAAAGTTATTCTGAAATTTTTCTAGAGCAATCATTAAATTGCTCCATGAGGAAAAATTTCGGAAATAACTTTACGATTAAATAATCACTAAATTTATAAACACACTTTTATTATGAAACCAGAAGATTTATTAAACGAAGAATTTTTAAAACAATTTAAAACAGGTTCAGAACTAACCAGTTTTATAGAACAACTGCACAAACGTGGTGTAGAAAAGATTTTAGAAGGCGAATTAGATGCGCATTTAGATTACGATAAGCATCAAAAAAGCAACAATCCTAATTCACGAAATGGCTATGGCACCAAGACCATAAAGACGCATTTAGGAGAAACTAAAATAAAAGTTCCAAGAGATCGCGATGCTACTTTCAATCCAATGCTTATTAAAAAGCGAGAAAGTACTGCAGATGGAGTTGAAAACCTGATTATTTCTTTATATGCCAAAGGAATGAGTACTACAGATATCGAAGAACAAATACGAGAATTGTATGATTATAACATCTCTAGTTCAGCCATTTCTAGAATCACAGATAAAATTACAGCTGACATTATTGCTTGGAAAAATAGACCTTTAGAAGCTACTTATCTGATTGTATGGATGGATGGCATCGTTTTTAAGGTTCGTGAAAACTCCAAAGTCATCAATAAAACAATTTACATTGCTGTTGGTCTTAGAGTAGATGGTAAAAAAGAAGTTTTAGGACTTTGGTTAGGAAAAAACGAATCTTCCTCTTTTTGGATGAGCGTTTTAACCGACATAAAAGCCAGAGGAACACAAGACATTTTAATTACAGCAACTGATAATTTAAACGGATTTACAGACACCATTAAAACTATTTTTCCCAATTCAGTAACACAAATATGTGTGGTTCATCAAATCAGAAACTCTTGTAAATATGTAGTCTGGAAAGATAAAAAAGCCTTTACAAGAGATATGAAGCAAATCTATACAGCTCCTACAAAAGAAGCAGCAAAAGCAGCCTTAGAAGACTTTAAAAATAAATGGAACTCTAAATATTCTTATGCCATTAAATCATGGGAAAACAATTGGGATGAACTCACTGTTTTCTTCGATTTCCCATTAGAAATCAGAACCATTATTTATACCACAAATTTGATAGAAAACTTAAATGGGAAAATTAGAAAATACACTAAAAACAAACTCTCATATCCAACAGATGATGCTGTAATTAAATCCGTATTTTTAGCTTTGAGAGAATCAACAAAAAAATGGACATTGCCTATTAGAAATTGGGGTATCATTCTTAACCAATTTTTGGCTATATTTGAAAACAGGATTAAACTATGAAAAATTTAATCCTGTAATTTTTAACTTACACACTTTGCGGGAAAGTGTCCGTAAAAAATTAATGAGTTTTTACTTGTTTTTTACCACAGTACTTTGTTGGCAATAGTTATTTTCTATTTATTTAGTACTTCGTATTTCCCTTCTTTAGAATCTTTTTCTACTGAAATTTTTAATATTTTTTTATCCTTAAAATATAAAATTCCATTTTCAAAGTCATCATCTACAACAATATACAAATTCCTGTTTTTCTTTTTCTTGATTTTAAAATAAAATCCTTTCACGTATTCAGAACTTACGTCAGAGAAAGGTCTAACTTTATATTTTTCTTTTGCTGTTTCAAATCCCATTTCAAATAGTGGAAGTTTTTCCCTTTTTCACTTTTCCCATAAAAATCTGTATCGATTATAATATATTTATAACTTTTTGGAGAAAAAACCCATCCAGTTCCACCTCTTGTAGTTTTCTTATATTTTATTTTTCTTATTTTAAAAGTAATATTTTCAGTTAATTCAATTTCTTGAGCATTTACAATTTGAATTAATAAACATAAAATAATAAAAGAGATACTTTTTTTTAAATTTATTTTTATAATTTGAAAGATGCATTAAAATTTACAATCGGATATGGAGTTAGAAAAAATTTATTTTCTAAATTTAAATTTCTTAAGGCTCCAATTCCAATACTTGGTTCAAGATAAAATATATTACTAACTTTAAATTGATATCCATAAACAAAATCCATAGCAATTAGACTTTTTCTTGAACCTTCTGATTTAGGACTAAAATTTGTAAAATTCACATATCTTAACGTTCCTTGGTAAAATGAAGAGGATTCTCTATTACTTTTATTGTAATGTCTAATAAATGGACTTAATCCAAATGCTTTTTGATTTGCTGAATTATCATTTATTAGAATTGATGAGCCATAGTCAAAATATATAATTCCAATTCCATATGACTTTTTTTCGTTCTTTTCATATTCAACTTCTAATTGATAAGCACCAAATAAAGCTTTTGCAAAATCCATTCTCAATGAAAACTCATTTTGTGAAAAAATACTAGTTACTAAAAATAGTGCTATAATCATAAGGTTTATCTTTTTCATTTTTGTTTGTTTTTTTAATTATTGCCAACTACTTTCAATCAAAATATATTTTGATTGAAAGTAATGCTTAAAACGACAGTTAAATTTACTTTTGCGATAGCCTCTTTTTATCTATAAAGGGCTGTAATTTAAAATCTCCAACCAACATTAACGCCTGCTCTAGGTACTAATAATGGAGATTCTGAGCCAAAAAGATTTCTACCAAGACCTGCATAAACGTCAATTACCAAACCACCTTTAGAGGTATATTTGGTTCCAATGGCAACACCTAAAGCACCATCTGTATATTTCTGTAACTGTGTATTTCCACTAACCTCAACTTCCGCTTTTCCAGAATTTATACCTAAAAAAGCTTCTCCAAAGAAATTCCACTGTGCTTCCGAAGTAAAATAATGACGAAAAAATGGAGTAATCATGGTGTTTTCATTATATCTAAAATCAATATCTTGTTTTGCTAAATTAAAAAGAGCAGAAACACCAAAAGAGTTTTCTGTATTTATATAATTCTCGTAAGAAAACTCTAAACTTCTCATAACCAATGCATCTGCAATGTCTAATTTTACTTCTTGTTGAGAATATCCTATAGCGCTTGCCAAAAGGCCAAATATTAAAAGTAATTTTTTCATTTTTATTATTTTAAATACTTAACAAAAATACAAATTTTAAATTGCTTAGAATCTGTAACCAACAGAAATAGCAGCTCTACCAACAGTATCATTATAGTTGCTATTTACCATATTTCTTCCTACTCCTAGTAATAATTCGGTTGTAAAACCTTTTTTAGAAACCCATTTTCCACCAACAGAAACTCCAAATGCAAAGCCAGTTTCAGTTTTGTGACTATTATTACTAAAAGCACCTCTATCTTCAGCAGAAAAAAGCATCCCAAAGCCTTCAATAAAAAAACCACGAGCAAATTTTTCTGAAAAATAACGTCTGTAAAATGGTGTTAAAGAATAGTGTAAGCTGTTTTTACTTGTATCTGTATTTAAGGCTCCAGAAATACCATAAGAAGATTCTTCGTCAATTAGTCTTTCGTAAGAAAGGTCAATCCATTTTCCAGCTAAAAGTGTTAAAGCATTTAGTTTAATTTCTGTTTTTTTACCTACGTCTTGTGGATACACTTCTTCCTCTTTATCTTGTGCGATAACGTTAAAAGTAATTGCGAAGAACAATAACAGTAAAGAGATTTTTTTCATAATATTATTTTTTTGAGTTGTTTAGCAAATGTATCAAAAATTAAGTTACGAAATGTGTTAAAAAATAGCTCTTAACTGTACGCTTCCTGTATGAATGGTTTTCGAGTTCTCGCTTTTTCTTCCTAAATAATTTAAATTTAGGTTTAAAAAAGAATTTATTTTTTGAGAAAATAACAGGTTCCAAGTATAATTTTTTCCGGCTTGCAAACCTTCTAGCATTTGGTAAGCCACAGGTGTATTTGTATTGCCTTTAAAATTGTTTAAAAACACATTTGCATTGGCGGTTATTTGGTTTTTTTTACTGCTGATGAAAAAGTACTCCAATCCAAATTTTTGCTGATGTAAGACTTCGAAATCGGCCAATGTGTTTTGTTTATTTTTGTAATGGTAAAAAGCGGTTAGTCTATTATTTCGATTGTATAAAAAACTTATTTTAGGTTGAATTTCTTGGGCTTTTATAAAATAATTTCTATTGTTAAAATTTTCGGTTTGTAAATCGTTTTCAGAAACTTTTCCCATAATTTCGCCAACCCAAAAAGTGGCAAATTTGTGCGCAAAATTTAACTGATGTAAATGGGTTTTGTTTTCTTGGCTTCCAATAAAATATTGTTGCTTGTTTCTTAAGTTTCCATACGTATAAGTTACACTGTATTTCTGCAGATTTTTATTAAAGTACAAACTATTTCTATAGCTTAAATTTAAACCGATTAATTTATTTTTATCAAAATTAAACGGGTTAAAGTTAAAGGAGTTTCCAATACGTATTTGTTCGTTTTCTACACTTAAAAAGCTCTCGTTGTTAAAATGAGAGATAAATTTTTTAATTCCTTTTTTTACATTCCATTGGCTAAAATTTAAGTTAATAGATTGTTTAAATTTGGCTCTTTGAGTGGCAATAAAACGGATGTTGGGTTTGGGAACACGTAAATAATTTGCTTGGTCCTGGAACTCTGCAACTTCAAATTCGTCGAAATCTTGAATTCCGTCGTTATTGTAATCTATCCAAGTATAATACCCTAAACCAGGCTCTGTTTTTACATACACGTATTCTTGTCTTGCAACATTTCCAGAGGAAGTTTCGTAAGTTGTACCCAAAAATAAAAAATTGTGAAACAATCGTTTGTTAAAAACCAGTTTAGAGTTTAATGATTTTTCGTTTTCTGAAAATTGATTTTCTGTAAGTCTGTAATTTGCAAAAACGCTTAAATTTGTAGATTTATTTTGAATTAATTTACTGTTGATATAAATGGTTTTTCTATTGTTAATTTCGGTAAAAATATTCGACTTTATACTGTCGTTATTTCTATAATTAAACCCCATTTTTGCAAACACTTTGGCAGTATCGCCAACACCAAAATAGGTCTCGAATTCTTTAAAACGATGGCTGGTATTTATAAAACTACCTGTAGCAATATTTTTTCTACTGTTGGTTTCTAAGTTTGTAAAACCACCTACCCAACTTTTAGAGAAATAATGTTCTACCCTTGCTTTTGCTCGTAAAAAAGAGTTGTTTTCTAAAGTAGAGGTGTTTGTTAAAAAGCTTCCATCTACAAAAAAAGAGGTCTTATTAAAAGACATTTTAGATTTTAATTGGTGCTTGTTACCATTGTAAAGGTTTGCATAATTTAAGTTGTTGTATCGATAAGAAAAAAAATCTTTTTTCTTGTTTTGTAGTAATAATGCTGTTTGAAAGTAATTTTTAGTACCATTATTTGTTAATACATTCCAATCTCTATTAAATTCAATGGTTTCCCAACGTTGTAGAGTTTTAAAATTTTGTTGTACAAATTCGTGATTTATTTTACTTGTTAGTTGCCAATTTTTATCTATTAAAAGTTGTTCCCAACCCATTTTTACTGCAATTCCAGTATTTTGATTATTATCTAAATTCGAAAATAAATTAGCATCGTTATTGCTTACCGCAATTTCTGAAGTCAGTTTTGTTTTTTTTGTAGAATCGTAATCGGTTTTTAGCACAAAAACTTGCGATTTTGTGGGCGGAATTAAACGAATTATTGGATTGTAACTTCCTTGATTTAGGCCTACATATTCAAAAATATTACCAATTGCTGTACTTCTTAAAATCGTATAATCTCCATTATTGGTACCCACATTTGTAAATGTTACAAAATACAATTGGTCGTTAGCGTCTGTAGAATATTCGAAATTTTCTACAGCACCATTGGTTACTTTTTTATAAAGAATTTTATTTTCGTCAAAAGCATCTATAAAAGCACTTTCTGCAAACATTAAATTGGTATTATTACCTGCATTCGCTAAAATTTGTTTTTGCTCGTCTGTTAAAGCTTGTTGCAAAGGCTGGTTTTTTGCATCGTTTTCACTATAAAAAAAACTGTTAATTTTTAGTTTTTCAGACTGGTAAGAAACATTTTCGTAGGTTACAAAACGCGTATAATTTCTGTCTGAATATTGAAATTCTACCGTAATTCGCATGTCGTTTGTAACTGGAAAAGTGGTATTAAAAGTAATTTCTGCTAAATTATAATCGATTGTATAGTCTTTGTTTTCTCCTCTTTCAATTTTAATTCCATTGATATATACTTGCTCACTACCAGCAATAATTACAATGGCGGGTTCGTTATTTGCTCCGAAAATTTTATACGGACCTTGGTTGCCTTCTACACCAACAATTTTAAAATTATTGTATTTACCACGAACAACTGCTCCAGAAGCACCTACTTTTAAATTGTTGGTAATATGGGCTTCTACCTCTAAACCAGCCGCTTGCTTTACAAAAGGCGCAAAGTAACTTTTGTTATTTTGTAAAGAAATATCGCCTGCTTTTACTCGCCATTTTTTATGATGCATTTCTACAAAAATACGATCGAAATCTGTAATATTTTGCGAATATCCATTTTCTTGTAGAGGTATATTGGTATCAAAAATATTGGCTCTTAAAGTAATTTCTTCTGATAATTTTCCAGAAATTTCTAAGTCTAAAGCAGCATTGGTTACCGCATTTTGGTTATTACCAGCTGTAACGCCTCTTGTAATAAAACCTTTGGTTTGCAAACCGTCGAACAATTTAATTTCCGAAGTTTTTTTATTGGTGGTTAAACTGTATAATTTTCCTGTATTTACGCCATTTGGTAGAATAAAACTTTCGTCGTAAGAAGTGTAGGTTTTTGTTACAAAATCTGGAAACCGAAAATATTCAACGGTAATTTCTGGATATTTTTTGGGATTAATAATTAAAGTTGCTTTGCTAAAATCTACTTTATATTCAGTGGGTGTTATTGGCTTTAAAAAAGAATTTAAAACTTTAAATTGTTGAGAGTTTACAGAAACAGTATCAAACTGAACCGTATCTTTTTGAATGAGAAATTTCTTCGACCTAAAATCTTTAGAAATCGTTTGTGCTTGGATAGAGTACCCAACAAAAAGTAAAATTAGTAAAATTATTTTTTGATACATGCAAAACTATAGCTACCTAACGTAAAAATAGGTTTTTTAATGTACGAAATAAAAAATGGTTTAAAAAAGTGATTGCTGTTTTACAGGATTTTCGTGGGCTAATAGCCATTTTTTTCGCCAAATGCCACCTGCATAACCTGTTAAAGCTCCATCTGAACCAATTACTCTGTGGCAGGGAATTACAATCCAAAGAGGATTTTTGCCATTTGCAGAAGCCACAGCTCTTAGGGCTTTTACATCGCCCAAAGCTTTGCTTTGTTCTAAATAACTTCTTGTTTTTCCATAAGGAATTTCCAACAATGCTTTCCAAACTTTTTTCTGAAAAGTAGTTCCTTTTGGGTTGATAGTTAAGTTAAAATGGGTTCTTTCTCCATTAAAATATTCTTTTAATTGTTGCACACAATCTTGTAAACATTTGGGAGTTTCTTTTTTGAAAAGCTCCTCAGAAACTTCGTCATTATCTAAAACAGAAACAGCTTGAATTCCGTTGAAATCTCCCACAATTTTTGCAGTGCCAATAGGTGTTTTATAGTATGTTGTTTGCGTTTGCAAGTTATTTTTTTGATAAGATTCTGCCTTCAATCCCATAAGAGATTCCCAAATTTAAAATATACCCTTTTAAATTTTGATTAAAATTAGAGTTACTTAAAAATATTCGTGCTCTAAAATAGCTATTTCCTTCATCTCTTAAATTGAAAATTGTAGGAATAAAATTAACTGTTTTCTTGTTTTTGAAATCAAAATTTAATCCAAAAATAGAGGTTCCTTTTGTTGTTTCCTCTTTGTTTTTATCTTCTCCTACTTCTCCAAAAACTGTGATTCCATAGCCAGCAAATGGCATAATTCTAAATTTTTCGGTTTCATAAACAGGATATCCAAAATATGCATTAAAAAGTCCAATTGTACTTCTTTCTGCTTCGGGAATTATAAACGAATTATCAACTAAATTGTTATTTAATTTACTGTTGGTAAAAGTCATATTTAATCCCATAAAAACTTTTTTATAAGAAAACTCAAACCCTAAACTTAAAGCTATTGTATTGTTAAAAATTTCCTTGTATTTACCTCCATATAAACCAAAATCTAACCCTCCATATAAACCATAGGTCCAATTACTTTTTCTGTAATCAGGTAATTCAAACGAGTTCGAAGATTGTAATTCTAGGTTTGTTTTTGCAAGCCAATTGTCTGTAACTTCTTTTTGTATTCCGTAATTACCTTCTTCTTGAAAATCTAAAATTCTACGTTCTAACTGACTTTTAGAATCGCTAAACAAAGAATTGATTTCGTAAACATTATCAAGATTATAAATTCTTTTTTGTAATTCTCTTTTTTTAATTTCTAATAGATTAAAAATTACTTGGTTGTATTTTAAATGATACGCATCTTTAATGTTATTATTTACAAAAGATAAAGATTTATCTACATAAGCATCAGAGAAAATTCCATAATAAGTAATGTTGTTTATTACCTTTTTATCGGATTGATATAATAAAACATAAGCTAAATGAGAAGCTACATTTTTAGTTGGTTTTGCTTGAAAATCGTTCCAATTAAGATTACCATCTGTCCAATACTTTCTGTAGTCTTGCGCATTAAAATTATAAATAATAACTAATAAAAGTAGTGTAAGTAAAGGTTTTTTCATTTTTTAAGTATTAAAAACTTCTTTTGAATTTTGTGTGGTAATTTCCGCAATTTCTTTAAAAGAAAGGTTATAAATACCTACTAATTTATCAATAATATGAGTAATATAAGCACTCTCATTTCTTTTTCCTCTGTATGGAGTTGGCGCTAAATAGGGTGCATCTGTTTCTAAAACAATGTGTTGCAAATCTATTTCATGTAAGAATTTATCAATTTTACCATTTTTAAAAGTGGCAACACCACCAATTCCTAATTTCATATTGTAAGAAATTGCTTTTTCGGCTTGTTCTTTAGTTCCTGTAAAACAATGGAAAATTCCATGTAAATCGTCGCTTTTTTCAGTTTCTAAGACCTCAAAAATTTCATCAAAAGCATCTCTACAATGGATTACAATGGGTAATTTCTTTTCTTTTGCCCATTGAATTTGTGTTCTAAAAGCTTCTTGTTGTTGAACAAGAAAAGACGTGTCCCAATACAAATCGATACCAATTTCGCCAATGGCATAAAATTCTTTTTTATCAATCCATTTACGAACGTGCGCCAATTCGTCTAAATAGTTTTCTTTTACAGAAGTTGGGTGTAACCCCATCATTAAATACACATCGTATGGATATTTCTTCTCCAAATCTAACATTTTTTGCGTGTAAGAAGCATCTATTGCTGGAATAAAAAAGCGTGAAATTCCTACTTCTTTAGCACGTTTTATCATGGTTTCTCTATCTTCATCAAACTGATCTGAATATAAATGTGTGTGCGTATCTGTAATCATTAAAAACAAGTATTTCTGTACCTACAAAACTACTAAATTATTGCAGTATTCTTCTTTATTATCGTTATTTTCTGAATGCTAAACTTAGAAAGGTAAACTTGAAACTTTAACGTACCTTTGCACAAAATTTAGTATAATGATTTTCGAAGATTTAGACTTATCTAAACAACTCCATTACGCAATTGAAGATTTGGGTTTTAAGACACCAACCCCAATTCAAGAACAAGCATTTTCTGTAGTGAGATCGGGAAAAGATGTAGTAGGAATTGCGCAAACAGGTACAGGAAAAACCTTTGCATACATGCTGCCAATTCTTCGAGATTTAAAATTTTCGAAACAACAACACCCAAGAATTTTGGTTTTAGTGCCAACTCGCGAGTTGGTTTTGCAAGTGGTAGATGAAATTGAAAAATTAGCAAAATATATTAATGTTCGTGTTTTGGGGGTTTATGGAGGTACAAACATAAACACGCAAAAACAAGCCATTTTACAAGGGCAAGATATTATTGTAGCCACTCCAGGTCGTTTGTACGACTTAGGATTAAGCAATGCTTTAAAGTTAAAATCGATTCAGAAATTGGTTATTGATGAAGTAGATGTAATGTTAGATTTGGGTTTTCGTTTTCAACTGATGAATATTTTTGATATTCTTCCAGAAAGAAGACAAAACATTTTATTTTCTGCTACAATGACAGAAGATGTAGATCACTTAATATACGATTTCTTTAAAAATCCCGAGAAAATTTCGGTGGCAGTTAGTGGAACTCCATTAGATAATATCGAACAAGTTGCTTATAATGTTCCTAATTTTTTTACCAAAGTAAACTTATTACATCATCTTTTAAAAGACAAAGAAACCTACAACAAAGTGTTGATTTTTGTTGGATTTAAAAGAACTGCAGATTTGTTATTTAAACATTTAGAAGAGGTGTTTAATGATGAAATGTGTGTAATACATTCCAATAAAACACAAAATTACAGAGTACGTTCCATAAGACAGTTTGATGAAGGAAAAAACCGAATTTTATTAGCTACAGATGTAATGGCTCGTGGTTTAGATTTCGATAATGTTTCGCATGTAATTAATTTCGATACGCCAAATTTTCCTGAAAATTACATGCACAGAATTGGTAGAACAGGTCGTGCAGAAAAAGCAGGAAAAACGATGTTATTTTCTACGGAAAAAGAACAGGAAAGTAAAAAAGAAATAGAGAAATTAATGAATTACGAAATTCCTATTTTGGAACTTCCAGAAGAAGTTGAAATTTCGAAATTATTAACCGAAGATGAACGCCCAAGAGAAGATCAAGGAATTTCTAGAAACAGAACGGGTTTAGAATATGTTCCTGGGCCAGCTTTTCACGAAAAAAGTGAAAAGAATCGTAAAACCAACCAAGGTGGTTCTTACAGAAGAGAAATTGCGAAGAAATACAAGAAGCCAAAAACTCGTGGCGATAAAAATTACAACAAAAGAAACAAGAAAAAATAAAAACAGTAATGCAAGTTTTAACAGCCCAAGAATTGCACAATTTGGCAATGAATATCGTAGGAGAAAAGCTCGAAAAAATGGGTTACGAATTTCAAGCCATCAATAGTACTTTAAAAAGGCACCCACAATTTGTTTTGTTTAAAAAAGGCGAACCGACCATTTTTGTTTTGGTAAAGGCGACCAATAATATACAAAACCCTAGTGATTACGATGTTTTATGGATGGAAACCTTTAAAGAACATGCAAAAAAGCAAAACGCCAAAGTTTGGTTTGCAGGAGTAGGAATCGCAAATGCGGAAAGTGTAGAAGCCCCGGTTTTTAAAGACCAACCTTATTATGTAGCTTTCGAAGATTTTATTAAAATTTTAGAGTAGGGCTTTATGATTTATTTCTATTATTTAAAACCTAAGCTCGATATAAAAAGTGTCTTCTATAAAGTACATCATCGTTATTTTAAAATCAAATATTTGTTATTTCGATTACAGTTAAGAACAGTCGTATAAACTAGAATTTTAAATATTTGTATTTGATTTTAGGTAATGTCTTACATAACGAGTATTAGAAGGTAATTTACATCGAACTCAGGTTGGTTTCAAACAAGAAAAAGCATCAGTTTTTTGCTCTCAACTGGCTATTTATTTCAATGTTTTTTTCATAAACCTTCTTATTTTGGAAATAATTTTATCTCCATCTTCTTCTAAAGCAAAATGTCCTGTGTTGTAAATATTATAATCTATATTTTTTACGTCTTTTTTAAAGGCTTCTGCACCACTTTCAGGAAAAAAGGCATCATTTTTTCCCCAAACAATCAATAATGGTGGTTGATTAGCTCTTAAATACTGCTGCCATTTTGGGTATAATTTTAAATTATTTTGATAATCGTAAAACAAATCTAAGTTCATTTTGTGGGCATTTGGTCTAGACATTCTTAAATAATCTAAATGCCATGTGTCTGGATTTATATTTTCAGGATTTCTAGTGCCATGTGTATATTGCCACTTTAAACCTTCCAGAGAAAAAACCGGCAATAATGCATTTTCTGTTTTCTCATTTCTATTGGTCCAAAGGGCTTTAACTCCTTTCCAAGCCTCTCCAAGTCCTTCTTCATAAGCATTACCATTTTGATTAATTATTGCGGTTACTCTTTCTGGATGTGCAGTAGCTATTCTAAAACCAATGGGTGCGCCATAATCTTGAATCATTAATGCATACGAACGGATTCCTTTTAATTCTAAAAATGAATTAATAGTTTCAGCAATGTTATCAAATGTATATTCATACTCTTTTATCGAAGGAAAATCACTATTCCCAAATCCAGGATAGTCTGGCGCTATTAAATAAAATTCATCCGATAATTGATTTAATACTTTTCTATACTGATGTGAGGAAGATGGAAAACCATGCAGAAGTACTAATGTTGGATTTTTAGTATCTCCAGATTCTCTATAAGCAATGTTTACACCATCGACATATAATGTTTTATAATGTATTGGGTGTCTTTTCTTTTCGGTTTTTACTGTAGATATTTCTTTATTTTTTGTTGTATTTGATTTTTCTTGACAGGAAACGATTAGCATTAATAGCAATAGATAAATAAGGTTCAATTTCTTCATTATATTATGTGTTTAAAGTTTTCGTTCAGATTCTTTTATTTCTAAATCGTTTATACTTGCATAGCGTTTTTGCATTAATCCGTTTTCATCAAACTCCCAATTTTCATTGCCATAAGCCCTATACCATTTGTCTTCTTTATTTAGATATTCATATTCAAATCGAACAGCTATGCGATTATTTCTAAAGCTCCAGAGTTCCTTTTTAAGTTTATAGTTACGTTCGTTAATCCATTTGTTTTTTAAAAACTCTTGAACTTCTTTGCGCCCATTGATAAAAAGAGTTCTGTTACGCCACTCGGTATCTTCGGTATATGCCATAGACACTGTTACAGGGTCTTTGCTATTCCACGCGTCTTCTGCGATTTGAATTTTTTGTTTTGCCGTTTCTTCGTTAAAAGGAGGCAATGGATATTTTTTCATAATTAGTATATTTAATTACCGAACATTCGGTAAAATTAATTGAAAATTTTTTTATTCATGTAAATAATTATACTCAATATTTTGCAAAGTATTTTCGAAAACTGAAATGTCTCCTAAGCCTTTAGTTACAATTAAACTACCTTGTATGGCAATTAGTACTTGTAAAGCTTTTTGTTGAGCCTCTTTAGGACTGAGCTTTAATGCGATTCCCACTTCTTTAAAAGAAGAAAGCCATTCGTTCATTCCATTTTTTATTTGTTGGTCAAATAGGTCGAACCCAGCTTTCATAGAAAGCGCTCTAAAAATGCACGTTGCTTTTCCACCATTATATAAAGTCCGAATTGCTAACAATCCGTTTTTTAACCTCATTTTAGGTTCGACATTATTATCTAAGAGCGATTGAAACACATTGTCCTTAACCCAATTACTTAAATGATTTAAAACGGCATCAGCCATTTCTTGTTTTCCATTAGGGAATCTATGATATAGACTTGCTTTTTTTAAACCTGTTGCTTCCGATAATTCTTTTAGGCTAGCACCTTCATACCCTTTAGAACGAAAAACTTCAGTTAAACCTGTTAAGATTTCTATATCTAATATTTTTTGTGGTCTCATAGCACAAATGTAAGTAAAATAATTTAATTACCAAACGTTCGGTAAAATTGTTTGAAGTTGGTTTAAACTCTTGTTAACGATTTTTATACCGTTTATAATTTAAAATTACTGTAAACGTGAGTTCGATAATATTCATAATATCTATTTAAAAATCAGTATATTGTCATTTCGAACGAAACGCAGTGTAGTTGAGAAATCTTATCTTTAATCTAAGATTTCTCCATGAGGTCGAAATGACAGTTGTTTTTTTAAAAAAGATACATAACTATTTGATAAATAGTGTTTTTTAAATCGAACTCACGTTATAAGTAAAAAAAGCAGTACTTTTTAAAAGTAAGATTAAATGAAGAAAAGTCATCTCGTGTTTATAAAACCGTGTTTTTTCGCATGTTCAATGGCCTCTTCACTTGAATGAACGATTAAAATTGGGGTATCGAAATAATTTTTAATCAATTTTTTTATTCTTGCCATTTTTTTTACATGTTTTACACTTCGCAAATAAATGGCTTTGATTCTATTTGGATATAATTTTACAATTTCTATATAAATATCTGCATCATATTCGCCAGCATCTCCAATTAAAATAAAAGATAAGTTGGTATATGTTTTTAAAATATTTACAATTTCTTTTTGTTTTTGAGGTTTTGTTTTGGGTGTTTTTTTCTGAAATATATTTCCAAAGGTTCTTAGTAAAATAGCTCCTTTAGGAAAGTTGTTTTTCTTTAAAAAAACTTCTAAATATCGGTATAAATTCCAAGGACTATGACTTACGTAAAAAATTGGATTTGCGTTTTTACCAGTTTTTCCTAGGTGTAATAAATTATAAAAGTTTGCTGCACCTTCTAAGGCTTTTCTTTTGGATGGAGATTTAAAAAAAGTATTCACTAAAAGTCTCCATTTAAAAGTTGAAACGACTCCTGTATGTAAAATGGTATCATCAATATCGCTAATTACCCCAAAAGCTGCATTTTCAGCAGGAATTAGTAATTCTCCTGGAAACCTGTTTTTATTATTGATGGCTCTTCCTACATTTTCATTGCTGTAAGAAGCTTCAAAATGAAGCCAACCTTCCTCATTTGCTAAGTTAGAAAGATTTTCTATTTTTTTATCAACAATAAAATAACCAGCACTGTCTGTAACTGTATTTATTTTGAAATTATTGGGTAATGTAATCGTAATTGCTGTATTTTTAACTTCATCGCTTTCAAAACGTTTCCACGTGTTTATTAATAAACTGAAAAAATTTTCTTGGTCTAAATTTATTTTTTCGTCTTGTAACGCTCTTCCTCGAGTGTAAAAGTGTGAGTTGGTTCCATAACTCTGAAAAACAATAATTTGTAGTGGATCTCTACCAAAAATACCCATTTTTTTTTGTTTACAAGATATAAAAAGGCACAAAAAGAAGCTGTCTCGAAAGTATTAACATTTGTCATTTCGACTGTAATGGAGAAATCTTATTTACTGAATTTCAGTATTTTATATTTTTCGATAACTTCGTTAGCTACTCAATCAAAATATATTTTTGATTTTAGTAATGCTTAAAATAACAGTTAAATCTACTTTTGTGACAGCTTCTTAAGCTATTTTTAAAGAGTAGAAAAAATTATTGTTTGCTTTCAACAACAACTTCTACTTTTTTATTTTTTTGAACATTTACAGAAACAATTTTTCCGTTTTCTTTTGCTTTCTTTTCGATTTCTTCGATAGTTCCTTGGATTTCTTGCACCTCTGTAGTTGTTGTACCATCTACAGTTTTAGAGGTAGAAATTGTTGCCATTGCTAAATCTCCAGAAGTTTGTTTGATTTCAACTCGAACTTCATTTTCTATAATTACTGCTTCATCATTTGTATGGCCTCCTAAAATAGGTGCAATTACCAATCCGATTAAACAGGTAAGTTTAATTAAAATGTTCATAGATGGTCCAGAAGTATCTTTAAAAGGGTCTCCAACAGTATCTCCAGTGACTGCAGCTTTATGAGCTTCTGAGCCTTTATACGTCATTTTTCCGTCGATTTCTACACCTGCTTCAAAAGATTTTTTTGCGTTGTCCCAAGCTCCACCTGCGTTGTTTTGGAAAATTGCCCAAAGCACACCAGAAACTGTAACCCCAGCCATATAACCACCTAACATTTCTGCAATGGCTAATGTATCCATTCCAAAAGCTAATGGAGCAAAAGCGATAATTAATGGAAAACCAATAGTTAATAAACCTGGTAACATCATTTCTTTTAAAGAAGCTTTGGTAGAAATTGCCACACATTTATCGTATTCTGGTTTTCCAGTTCCTTCCATAATTCCAGGGATATCTCTAAACTGACGTCTTACTTCTTGTACCATTTCCATGGCAGCTTTTCCAACAGCATTCATTGCTAAAGCAGAAAATACAACAGGAACCATTCCACCAACAAAAAGCATGGCTAATACAGGTGCTTTAAAAATATTAATTCCGTCGATTCCAGTAAAAGTTACATAAGCAGCAAACAATGCTAACGATGTTAAAGCAGCAGAAGCAATTGCAAAACCTTTTCCTGTTGCAGCAGTTGTGTTACCTACTGAATCTAAAATATCTGTACGTTCTCTAACGATGGGTTCTTGTTCGCTCATTTCTGCGATACCACCAGCGTTGTCTGAAATTGGGCCAAACGCATCAATGGCCAATTGCATAGCAGTGGTTGCCATCATAGCAGAAGCTGCTAAAGCAACACCGTAAAAACCTGCAAAAGCATAAGAAGCCCAAATGGCACCAGCAAATAATAATATTGATGGAAATGTAGAAATCATACCTGTTGCCAAACCTGCAATAATATTTGTACCAGCTCCTGTAGAAGACTGTTGTACAATTTTTAAAATTGGTTTTTTACCTAATCCTGTATAATATTCAGTTACCGATGATATTACTGCTCCTACGATTAAACCTACTATGGTAGCTCCAAAAACTCTTAATGAAGAAATTTCTTGTAAACCTTCACCGAAAAACTCCATTTTCATCGTTTCTGGTAACATCCAAGTAACTAAACCGTAGCAAGAAAGTGCTACTAATATAATAGAAGTCCAGTTACCTTTATTTAAAGCGCCCATTACCTGAGATTCTTTGGCACTATTGTCTTTTATTTTAACCAACATGGTACCAATGATAGAAATGATAATTCCTGCACCAGCAATTGCCATGGGTAATAAGATTGGTCCAATTCCACCAAAAGCATCAGCAATGCTTCCTCCCATATCTTTAATCACATAATTACCTAAAACCATTGCGGCTAAAACCGTAGCTACGTAAGAGCCAAATAAATCGGCACCCATTCCAGCAACATCCCCCACATTGTCTCCTACATTATCTGCAATTGTTGCAGGGTTTCTTGGATCATCTTCAGGAATACCTGCTTCTACTTTACCTACTAAATCTGCTCCAACATCAGCAGCTTTTGTATAAATTCCACCACCAACTCTGGCAAATAATGCAATAGATTCTGCTCCTAAAGAAAAACCAGCTAGCGTTTCCAAAACAATAGTCATGTCCATTGTGTTTGTCCAAACTCCGCCCATAAAGAAATGAAAGAATGCGATAAAGAAAGCAGTTAAACCTAAAACGGCTAAACCAGCAACTCCAAGTCCCATTACAGTTCCACCGCCAAAAGATACTTTTAAAGCGTTTGGTAAACTTGTTTTTGCAGCTTGCGTAGTTCTAACATTTGTTTTGGTTGCAATCTTCATACCTATATTTCCTGCGAAAGCAGAAAAAATAGCTCCAAAAATAAAAGCAACAACAATTAAAAGGTGTGTTGTTGGTACAATAAAAGACACTGCTGCCAATGCTACACTTACAATTACTACAAAAATTGCTAGTAATTTGTATTCGGCACTTAAAAAAGCCAAGGCTCCTTCGTAAATGTAATCTGAAATTTCTTTCATTTTACCATCACCTGCATCTTGTTTCATTACCCAAGATTGTTTAATCCACATGTAGATTAAACCTAAAACTGCCATCGCAATTGGCATCCAAATCATCATTGATTCCATATATTATATTTAAATTGATTAGTTTAAAACGGCGGTAAAAGTAAGAAAATCAAAATGAAATAAAAAACCTCTTAAAATGTTTAATTTTAAGAGGTTTGTATTATTAGCGGTAATAATTTATTAAATTTTGAAACTACCTGTTTTTTTATGTTCGCTATTTTCGTATCTATCTACACAGTCGATATAAATTTGTTGCGCTTCTTCTGCATTTCCCCAGCCACCAACATCTACTTTTTTCTTTTCTAAATCTTTATATACTTTAAAAAAGTGTTCAATTTCTTTTAATCTGTGTGGATTTAAATCAGACAAGTCTTCTTTGTCATTCCAAATTGGATCCGAAACAGGTACGCAAATTACTTTTTCATCTGGTCCTTTTTCATCTGCCATATGAAAAACCCCAATAGGTTTTACTTCAACAACACACATTGGAAAGGTAGGTTCGTGCCCTAAAACTAAAACATCTAATGGATCTCCATCTAAAGCTAGAGTTTCTGGTACAAAACCATAATCTGCTGGGTACATCATCGAAGAGAATAGCATTCTATCGAAACGAATTTTATTCAAATCGAAATCATATTCGTATTTATTTCTACTTCCTTTAGGGATTTCTATTAAAACATCAAATGTTTTTCTGTTTTTATTTGCCATATTTTTATTTTTATCGGTTTGCAAAAATAGTGATTCTTAGTAGTTTTTTAGTGGATGAAAAATTTTTTTTGCAATGGATTTTGGTACTTAAAAAGATTTGTTAATGAGTTTTTAGACAAAAAAATCCTTTTTTTTACTAAAAAGGATTTTATATAATATTGTTTTTAAAGAAATGGTATTACTTTATGTAAAGTACTTCTTTTACAGCTTTTACAACATCGTTTGCATTCGGAATCCATTTTTCAAATAAAACGGACGAATAAGGTGCAGGAGTGTCTGCAGTTGTAATTCTTTTAATAGGAGCATCTAAATAATCGAATGCTTCGTCTTGTATTCTATAAGTAATTTCTGAAGCCACACTTGCAAATGGCCAAGCTTCTTCTAGAACTACCAATCTGTTTGTTTTCTTTACAGAATTTATAATTGCGTTATGATCCATTGGACGAACGGTTCTTAAATCGATAATTTCAACAGAAATATTTTCTTTTGCCAATTCTTCAGCAGCTTTGTAAGCTTCTTTAATTATTTTACCAAAAGATACAATGGTTACGTCAGTACCTTCTCTTTTAATTTCTGATACTCCAATAGGAATAATGTACTCTCCCTCAGGAATTTCCATTTTATCTCCATACATCTGTTCAGATTCCATAAAAATTACAGGATCGTCGTCGCGAATTGCAGCTTTTAATAAACCTTTTGCATCATAAGGATTCGAAGGAACAATTACTTTTAAACCAGGCGTATTGGCAAACCAGTTTTCGAAAGCTTGAGAGTGTGTGGCACCTAATTGACCAGCAGAAGCAGTTGGACCTCTAAAAACAATTGGGCAATTGAACTGCCCACCAGACATTTGTCTAATTTTAGCAGCATTATTTATAATTTGATCAATTCCTACTAACGAGAAGTTAAACGTCATATATTCTACAATAGGTCTGTTACCATTCATTGCAGAACCAATGGCAATACCAGCAAAACCTAACTCAGCAATAGGAGTATCAATTACTCTTTTTGGACCAAATTCATCTAACATTCCTTTGCTAGCTTTGTAAGCACCATTATATTCGGCAACTTCTTCACCCATTAAATAAATGCTTTCATCTCTGCGCATTTCTTCGCTCATTGCTTCGCAAATTGCTTCTCTGAATTGAACTGTCTTCATCTATGATAAATTAATTATTATTTTTTCACTTGCAAAAATAAGGAATTAATTGCCATTTTTTTAAACACAATTGTACAAAGTGAGAGAAATATTCTCTATTTATTTCGCAATCGTTTTCGAAAACTGTTAAATAAATAAAAAAATACTATGCATGCATAGTATTTTTAAAAAAAAAGCGTAATTTCGTAACCGATAATAAGATATAAAAACAAGAATTTATGAAAATATTGGTATGTATTAGTCATGTGCCTGATACGACTTCAAAAATTAATTTTACAAATAATAACGAAGATTTCGATACGAATGGTGTTCAGTTTGTAATTAATCCTTATGACGAGTTTTGTCTCACAAGAGCAATGTGGTTTAAAGAAAAACAAGGAGCAACAGTAACTGTAGTAAATGTAGGCGAAGCAAATACAGAGCCTACCTTAAGAAAGGCTTTGGCCATTGGTGCAGACGATGCGATTCGAGTAAATGTAAACCCTACTGATGGTTTTTTAGTAGCCAAAGAATTAACGGCCATTGTAAAAGACGGTGGTTATGATGTTGTTTTAGCAGGAAAAGAGTCTGCAGATTATAATGGCCAAATGGTGCCAGGAATGTTAGCTTCTTTAACGGATTTTAATTTTGTAAACGGTTGTGTTGGTTTAGAAATTGAAGGAAATCAAGTAACTGCAGTAAGAGAAATTGATGGAGGAAACGAAACACTTGCCACCAATTTACCAATTGTTATTGGAGGGCAAAAAGGCATTGTAGAAGAAAAAGATTTGCGTATCCCAAATATGCGTGGAATTATGATGGCACGTAAAAAGCCACTACAAGTAGTTGAACCAACAGGTTCAGAAGCGAAAACAGCAGCACAATCTTTCGAAAAACCAGCACCAAAAGGCGCTGTAAAATTAGTAGATGCCGAT